>DATKCY010000359.1:0-16542 GCA_035512995.1 Thermohalobaculum sp. | reverse complement strand
GTGCGCGGGCTTCGGGCTCGGCCGGGCCGCAGGCCGCGGCCACCACCGCCACCGAACCGCCAGCGAACGAGGCGATCGCTACCGTTGACATCAGGTTGACGAGCGCGCGTCGGGCGCCGGCCGCGGGCATGGGAATCATCCGGCCAAGCCTATGCGCCGGGACCGGATCGGGCAACGGATCGCGCGGCGGGAACCACGTCGGGCGCCCGCGGCACACAGGGGTCGGCGGCGCCATGTGAAAATCGAGTTTCACATGCTCCGGGAGGCCCCCCCTGACGCGAGGGCACGAATCGCGGCGAACTTCTGCCCAATCGGCAGGTATTCCGGGCATGAGCCTTGCCCCCCAACGGGGCCCGAGCGAGAGCGCCGTGACGATGAGGTCGCCCGAGCGACCCGCGGCATACCCGAGCGATGGACGTGACGACATGACGACCCAGACGAGAGACGAAGGCGCCAACGGTGGAGCCACCGGAGCCACCGGCGCGAACGAGAACGCGGAGAGCGCGGCAAGCGCCGAAAGCACCGGTAGCGCCGCTGGCTCCGACGACGAGCGAAGCTCGGCGCGCGAGTTTCCGCCGTTCGCCGAGAACATCCATGGGCTGGTGGACGACATTCTCGAGGGCGTGCGAAGCTTCACGCCGGTCGCGAGCGTGCGGTATCCGCGCTACGACTTCGTCGAGACGCCGGAGGCCTACCTGCTCGTGTTCGACCTGCCGGGCGTGAAGCGCGACGAGATTTCGGTGACGACGGAAGGGGAGGACGTGGTGCTGAGCGGCGAGCGCGCCCGACCCGATTGGGGCGAAGGCTCCGCGATCCGACGCTCCGAGCGTCCGCACGGCGGCTTCCGCCGCGCGCTGCGCATGCCGGCGGACGTGCGGATCGACGACATCAAGGCACGTCTGGAAGAGGGCGTGCTCACGGTCAGCCTGCCGCGCCACACGGAGGCGAACGCGCGGAAGGTCGACATCGAAGGATGATTCCCGCCGACCGGTTCACGGTGCGCGCGGCCCGCGCGCTGCAGGAAGCCAGCGCCCTGGCGCGCCGGACCGCGAATCCGGCTGTCGAGGACGTCCACCTGCTCTCGGCGCTGCTCGCCGCCGACGACGGGATCGTCGTGCCGATTCTCGGCAAGGCGGGGGCGGACGCGGCCGCCGTGCGTGCCGAGACCGGCGCCGCCCTGCAACGCCTGCCGACCCAGACCGGCGCGTCGCCGACCGCCAGCCGCGAGCTCGGCAAGGTGATCGAGGACGCCGACGCGCACGCCCGGCGGCTGGCCGACCAGTACGTGTCGACCGAGCACCTGCTGCTGGCCCTCGCCGGCAAGGCGGCCAGCACGACCGGCAAGATCCTCCGCCGAGGCGGCGCGACGACCGACGCGCTCGAGGCGGCGCTCGAGGACGTGCGCGGTCCGCACCGCGTCACCGACCCCGAGGCGGAAGAGAAGTACCGCGCGCTCGAACGGTTCGGGATCGACCTGACCGAGCAGGCGAGGCGCGGCGAGCTAGACCCGGTGATCGGGCGCGACCAGGAGATCCGGCGCGTCATGCAGGTCCTGTCGCGGCGCACCAAGAACAATCCCGTGCTGATCGGCGAGCCCGGCGTCGGCAAGACCGCGATCGTCGAGGGCCTCGCCCAGCGCATCATCGAGGGCGACGTCCCCGAGTCGCTGCGCGACAAGCGGCTCATCCAGCTTGACATCGCCGCCATGGTGGCCGGCGCGAAGTTTCGCGGCGAGTTCGAAGAACGGCTGAAGGGCGCGCTGAAGGAGATCACCGAGAGCGGCGGCCGCTACGTGCTGTTCATCGACGAACTGCACACCGTGGTCGGAGCGGGCGGCGCCGAGGGCGCCGTCGACGCCGGCAACATGCTCAAGCCGCCGCTGGCGCGCGGGCAGCTCCGGATGGTCGGGGCGACCACGCTCGACGAATACCGCAAGCACATCGAGAAGGACCCCGCCCTCGAGCGGCGCTTCCAGCCGGTGCTGGTGGGCGAGCCCGCCACGGCCGAGGCGCTGGCCATCCTGCGCGGCCTGAAGGAGAAATACGAGGTGCACCACGGCGTGCGGATCACCGATCCGGCGCTCGTCGCCGCCGTCCGGCTCAGCGACCGCTACATCGGCGACCGCTTTCTGCCCGACAAGGCGATCGACCTGGTCGACGAGGCCGCCTCGCGCCTTCGCATCGAGATCGATTCGATGCCGGAAGAGATCGACCGGCTCGAGCGGCGCCGCATTCAGCTCGAGATCGAGCGCGAGGCCCTGAAGGGCGAAGACGATCCGAAGTCCGAGGACCGGCGCGCGGCGCTCGAGGCCGACCTGGCCGACGTGCGCGAGGAGCTCGCCGGGCTGAAGTCGGCGTGGATGAACGAGAAGCAGGCGATCGAGCGCGTCCGCGAGTCGAAGCGCGAGGTCGAGGAGCTCACGCTCGCGGCCGAGCAGGCGACCCGGAGCGGCAACCTCCAGGAAGCGGCCGAGATCAGCTACGGCCGGATTCCGAAGGCCCGCGAGGCGCTCGCGAAGGCCGAGGCGGAGCTCCGGGAGCTCCAGTCGCGTGGGGCGCTGCTCAAGGAGGAAGTCGGGCCGGAAGACGTCGCGGAAGTCGTCGCCTCGTGGACCGGCATCCCCGTCGCCCGCATGCTCGAGAGCGAGCGCGAGCGCCTGACCGAGCTCGAGCGGCACCTGCATCGCCGCGTGGTCGGCCAGGACGAGCCGATCATGGCCGTCGCCAACGCCGTGCGGCGCAGCCGGGCCGGCCTCCAGGATCCCGACCGACCGATCGGCAGCTTCATCTTCCTCGGCCCGACCGGGGTGGGGAAGACCGAGACGGCGCGCGCATTGGCAGAGTTCCTGTTCGACGATGAGGACGCAATGATCCGGCTCGACATGTCGGAGTACATGGAGCGTCACGCCGTGTCACGGCTGATCGGGGCGCCGCCGGGCTACGTCGGCTACGAGGAGGGCGGCCAGCTCACCGAACAGGTCCGGCGCCGTCCGTACAGCGTCGTCCTGCTGGACGAGATCGAGAAGGCGCACCCCGACGTGTTCAACGCGCTGCTCCAGATCCTGGATGACGGACGGTTGACCGACGGCCAGGGACGGACGGTCGACTTCCGCAACGCCGTGGTCATCATGACCAGCAACATCGGCAGCACGTCGATTCTCGACATGCAGGACCTCCCGTGGGAGCAGGTCGAGACGCGCGTGCTCGAGGCGCTGCGCGGCCACTTCCGGCCCGAGTTTCTGAACCGGGTCGACGAGGTGCTCGTGTACCGCCCGCTTGACGAAGCCGACCTCGAGCGCATCGTCGACCTCCAGCTCGAGCGGCTGGCGGCGAGGCTGCGCGAGCGCGAGATCGAGCTCGAGTTCACGCCCGAGGTGCGGGCGCAGATCGCCGAGGAGGGGTACGACCCCGCCTACGGAGCGCGGCCGATCAAGCGCGCGATCCAGCACCTGGTGTCCGATCCCCTGGCGATGGCGTTTCTCGACGGCCAGTTCGGCGACGGCGACCGCGTGCGGGCCGAGATGTCCGGCGACACGGTCACGTTCCGCCGCGTCGGCGCGCGGGCCGGCGGTGAAGCGGCGGTGGAGGATGACGTTCGGGAGCCGGAGGACGCCGCCGCGCCTTGACCGGGCGGCCCGTCGCGCCACATTGGCTCGAGATGCAAGCGATTCACGCTGATCAACCGGAGGCCCGCTTGACCCGATCGTTCACGACTTCGACCGCCCGCCGCGGGACCACCGCCCGCCGCGGCCCCGCCCGCGCTGCCGCGACCGGCCTGCTTCTCGTGCTCAGCGCCTGCGGCTCCGGCGGATCGCAGGAGCCCGGCGTGGCATCGCCGGTCGGCGGGTACGGGGCGGAGTCGTCCGAGGCGGCCATCGTCCAGTTCCTCGATGCGGCCCAGGCCGAAGACTACCAGAGCATGTGGGCCGTGTTCGGGACGGCGGAGGGGGCGGCGATCGAGCGGTTCGGCGTGGCCGAGATCGAGCCGCGCATGGTGGTCCTGTCGCGGCTGCTCAAGCACCGTGACTACGAGCTCCGGCTCGCGGACCTCGCCGGGCTGGGCCCGAACCGCACGCGTTACGAGGTGCGGATGGTCGGAACCCGGAAGGGAGACGTACTGGTCCCGTTCGTCACGACCCACGACGGCCGCGGCCGCTGGTACGTCGAGCAGCTGCAGGCCGACCGCCTGAGCGGCGGCGGCAACTGAGGCGGCGGTCAGGGCGCGCCGCCCGCCTCGCTGAGTTCGATCAGCACGCCCGACGTCGTGCCCGGGTGGAGGAAGGCGACCCGGTGTCCGCCGGCGCCCTCGCGGATCCGCGGCTCGAGCGCGCGCAGCCCGGCGGCCTCCGCCCGTTCGAGGGCGGCCTCGAGGTCGACCACCGCCAGGCACAGGTGGTGCACGCCCTCGCCGCGCCGGGCGAGAAAACGCGCGACGGGCGAGTCGGGACCGGTCGCCTCGAGCAGCTCGACGCGACCCGTGCCGGCGCCGAAGAACGCCACGCGCACGCCTTCCGAGGGAACATCCTCCGTGCCGGAGACGTTTGATCCGAGCAGGGCGGAGAACACCGGAACGGCGTCGGCGAGGGAATTGACCGCGATTCCTATGTGGTCGATCTTGTTCACGCGAGGAACGTAGACCTGCACGCGAAGATTATCCATCCAACCGCACATCCAAACGCATCCGAACGGAGCGAGGAGCAGCGCATAATGGCGAACGAACACGTACTCGAGATCACCGACGAGAGCTTCGGCGAGGAGATCGAGCGGGGCGAAGGCCTCGCGATCGTCGATTTCTGGGCCGAGTGGTGCGGCCCATGCCACGCCGTCGCGCCGGCGATCGAGAGCCTGGCCGAGGAGTACGCCGGCAAGGTCAAGATCGGCAAGCTCGACGTCGACTCGAACCGCCGCGTCACCGAGAAATTCAACGTCCGCTCGATCCCGAGCATTCTCTATTTCAAGGATGGAGAGCTGGTCGAGACGGTCGTCGGCGTCCGCTCGAAGGGACAGCTCGAAGAGCTGATCAAGGCGCACGCCTGAACCGGGCGCGCACGTCGAGCACGCGGCGTCCCCGATCGCGCCCTCCGGCCGGCAACGGCGGAGGGCGCTCGCGTTGACAGGCACGTGATGTCCGCTGACCCAGGCACCCTGTACCTGGTGGCGACCCCGATCGGCAACCTCGCCGACCTGTCGCCGCGCGCGCTCGAGACGCTCGGGCGCGTGCCGGTGATCTATGCCGAGGACACCCGCCGCACCCTGAAGCTGGTCCGCCACTTCGACCTCGCCGCGCGGCTCGTGTCCCTGCACGCCCACAACGAGCGCGAGCGGGTGGACGAGGTGCTCGCGGCGCTCGCGGCGGGCGAGGACCGCGCCCTCGTGACCGACGCCGGCACGCCGTCGGTGTCGGACCCCGGCGCCGCGCTGGTGCGCGCGGTGGCCGACGCGGGCCTGCTCGTCGTTCCAATCCCCGGCCCGTCGGCCGTGCTGGCCGCGCTCGCTGCCTCGGGGTTCGGGGCCGACGAGTTCGCGTTTCTCGGCTTCCCACCGCGCGCCGGCGGCAAGCGCGAGGCGTGGCTGCGGAAGTGCGCCGCGCTCGACCTGACCGTGGTCGCGTTCGAGTCGCCGAACCGGCTCGGACGGCTGCTGGACGACCTGGCGGAGACCGGCCTCGGGGAGACGCCCGCCTGCGTCTGCCGCGAGCTCACGAAGCTGCACGAACAGGTGCGGCGTGGAACGGTGGCGAGCCTCGCCGACTATTACCGTGAAGCGGAAGTGCGCGGCGAGGTCACGGTCGTGATCGACCGGGCGCGTCCCGCGGCGGCGGGCGCGGCCAGCCCCGGAAAGGCCGGCGGCCCGGGCGAGCCCGACCCGGCGGAGGTGCGGGCGAGCGCCCGCCGGCTGGCCGGCGAGGGCGCGAGCACGCGGGAGATCGCCGCCGCGCTGCGGCGGGACTACGGGCTGGCGCGCAACGCGGCGTACGAGCTGGCGCTGGAGGCGGGGGAGAACGCAGGGGACGAGGCGGGGGCCGAGGACGGGAGCGGAGATGAGCGGAACACGACAGTCGGGTGAACTCGGCCGGATCGGCCGGCTGGCGGCGCGCGTGCGCCTGGCGCTCGGCATGACGGCGGCGGCGCTCGTCGTGGCGGTCGTGGCCGTGGCGATCAGCATTGCGGCGCTGCTGCCCGAGCAGGCCGTCCACCGGCCGGGCTCGTGGATTCCGCTCGGCCTCAGCCTGCTCGCCGTCGGCGGCGGTGTGCTCGTCGCCCTCGTGGCGCGCCGCTTCCTGGACGACAGCCGCGAGCCGGTGCTGGTGCCCGAGGTCGAGCGCTCGATCGGGCTGCGCCGCGGGCAGCTCGCCGGGGCGCTCGAGCTGGCGACGCCGACGCGCGGCGGCTCGGTGTCGCTCGCCCGGCTGGGGCGCGACCGGGTGGCCGACGCACTGGCGGCGCGCGAGGACTGGGAGCTGTTCCCTGACACCCTGCGCCTGGTCGGCCGCCGGATCATCGTGGGGGGCGTGCTGTTCGCGCTGGCGCTCGGCGGCCTCGTCCTGCTGGCGTCCAGGGCACCGGCCCGCACCGCGAAGGCGGCCGAGGCGCTCAGCCGCCCGTGGGCCACCGCGTTCCCGCCGCCCCCGCCGCGCATCGTGATCGCGCCGGGGGACACGGCCGTGCTCCGGGGCGAGCCGCTGCGCGTCAGGGCCGTCGCCCCGCAGCGCGATTCGGTCTCGATCGCCTGGCAGGCCGAAAGCGAGCCGATCCGCCGCGCCCGGGTCGGGGTGGACGAACGCGGCCGGGCCCGCGGCGAGACGGGACCGGTCGACGCCCCGACCGCTTACTGGGTCGAAGGCGACGACGGCTCGCGCTCCGACCGGTTCACGGTCCAGCCGCTCGATCCGCTGCTCGTCACCGAGCTGACGGTCGAGCTGCGCTATCCCGCCTACCTCGGGCGCCCGGCCGAGACGCTCGGCGCGCCGGGCGGCGTGCTCGAGCTGCCGGTCGGCACGCTGGTGCGGATCCGCGGCCGCACGAACGAGCCGCTCGCCGCCGCCGCCCTCGCCGACACGGCCGCCGGGGCGCGCGTGGAGCTCGAGGTCGAGGGCGACCGGTTCACGGCCGACTGGCGGCCGCACCGCGACGGAGCCTGGGCGTGGACGTTCGAGCCGGCCGGCGAGCTGCCCGGCCTGCGTCCCCCGGCGCCGTTCGAAGTACGGATGGTTCCCGACGCCCCGCCCGAGGTGCTGATCACCTATCCGGGGCGCGACACGGCTGCCAGCGTCGATCTCCGCCTGCCGCTGGTGATCGACGCCCGTGACGACATCGGCCTCGGCGTGGTCGATCTCGAGACCTGGCGCGTGTCGGAGGCCGGTCTGCAGAGCGAGCCCCGGGCCGTGCCGCTGTGGCAGGCCGACAGCCCGCGCGACCGGATCGACCGGCTCGTGCTGCGGCCGGTGCTGCGGCTCGACGTGCTCGAGCTCGTGCCCGGCGACACGCTGTTCTACACGGCCCGCGCGGGCGACGGAAATCCCGGCCACGGCATCGTCCACTCCGACACGTTCAAGGTGTACGTGCCGACGATGTCGGAGCTCCGGCGCTCGGCGGCCGAGACGGCGGGCGAGCTGGCGCGCAGCGGACGCGAGCTGCGCGACGACGCGGCCGACCTCGCCCGGGCGGCCCGCGACGCGGAGCGGCGCTCGCGGGGCCGCGAGGGGAACCAGTCCGAGCAGGGCGGGCGCGAACAGGCGGAGTTCGGTGCCACCGAGGAGGCGCGCCGGGTGCTCGAACGCGGCGAGGCGCTCGAGCAGCGTCTGGGCGAGTTGCAGCGCGAGATGGAGGAGCTGCGCGCCGGGGCCGAGGAATCGGGCATGTCGGACGCCGCGATGCGCGAGAAGCTCGCGCAGCTCGAGGAGCTGTTCCGGCAGATCGAGGAAACGGGCCTCGGCGAGCGGCTGCGGCAGCTCGAGGAGGCACTCCGCAACCTGGAGCAGCCTCGCACCCGGCAGGAGCTCGGCGAGCTGTCCAGCACCCTGCGCGAGCTCGAGAGTCGGCTCGAGCGCACCCTGTCGCTGATGGAGCGCGTGGCGACCGAGCAGTCGATGAAGGAGGCCGTCGAGACGGCCCGGCAACTGGCCGAGCGGCAGTCGGCGCTCGCCGAGTCGTTCGACGCGAGCGGCGAATGGGCCGACGCCGAGGCGCAGGCGGCGGCGGACGCCGAGCGGCTGGCGGAGCAGATGGAGCGGCTGCGTGAGCAGCTTGAGCAGCACGGCCTCGACGGGGCCGCCGATTCGGTGAGCCGCGGGATGCAGGCGGCGTCGGACGCGGCGGACGGGATGCGCGACGCGTCCGAAGGCGCCCGCAGCGGCAGTCCGCAGCAGCAGAGCGCCGGCGGCCAGTCGGCCTCGCAAGCGGCCGGCCAGATGGAGCAGGCCGCCGAGTCGATGCAGCAGGCCGGGCAGATGTTGAACGAGGACTGGAAGCAGGAGGCCCTCGAAGCGATCGAGCGCGCGACCGCCGAGGCCCTCGACCTGGCCGGCGAGCAGGGGGTGCTGGCCGACGAGCTGGGCGCCGGCGCGAACGATCCGGCCGAGCTCGCGGGCCGGCAGGCGGCGCTCGTGCAGGGCCTTGACCGGCTGCTCGAATCGCTGGCGGAGGCCGGGCGCCGCACGGCCCTGATCGACGAGACGGTCGGCCGGAGCGCCGCCAACGCGCGCGAGCGCATGCAGACGCTCGGCGAGTCGCTGAGCTCGGGCCAGGGCCAGCCCCGCACGGCGTCCGCCGACGGCCGGGCCCTGGTCGAGACCCTGAACGACCTGGCCGGCCGGCTGATGGCGAGCCGCCAGCAGGTCGAGAACGCGGGGTCGGCCACCGGCATGGAGGAGATGCTCGATCAGCTCGCGCAGATGAGCCAGAGCCAGGCCGGGCTGAACCGCGAGTCGGGCGGGCTGATGATGATGCAGCAGAGCGGCCAGCCGATGGCGATGCAGATGCGCCGCCTGGCCGAGCGCCAGCAGGAGATCGCCCGCCAGCTCGACGAGCTCGCGCGGCGGCCCGAGGCGCGCGACCTGCCGGCCCGTGCGGACCTGCTGTCGGCAGAGGCGGGCGAGATCGCCAGCGAGCTGCGCGGCGGCACGCTCGACCGGCAGACGCTCGAGCGCCAGGAGCGACTGTTCCGGCGGCTGCTCGACGCCGGCCGCTCGCTCGAGCGCGACGAGGACCCGACGCGCCGCGAGTCGCAGGCGGCCGACCTGTCGCGCCCGGGCGCCGTGCCCGAGCCGCGGGACGACATCGAGGCCGGTCCGCGCTATCCGTATCCGACCGACGCCGCCCTGACCGGCGTGTCGAACTCCGCGCGTCGCCTGATTCTCGAGTACTTCGACCGACTGAACGCGGGGGCCGGAGCGCCGCCCGGCGCGGCGGACGGGGACGGGGGGCGGCCATGAGATCGTCCGCGGCTTCCCCGCGCCCGCGCGGCGCCGTCGCGCTCGTCGCGGGCGTCGCGGCCGTCGCGCTGCTGACGCTCGGGTCGCCGGGCGCGCCGGGGCCGTGGCCCGCGCCCCTGGCGGCGCAGACGACGAGCGGCCCCCTGGCGGAAGAGAGCCGCACGCTCGCCCTGGCGATCCATCTCGAACGCTCGGGCCAGCCCGGCGAGGCGGAACGGGCGCTGATCGAACTGCTCGGCTCGCAGCCGCGGGCGGCCCAGGCGCTGTCGATGCTGGCGCGGCTGACGGCGGCCCGGGGCGCGCCCGACGTCGTGCTGCCGTATGCCGAGGCGGCGGCCCGCAGCGCGTCGTACGACGAGGCGGCCATCCACCAGGTCTACATCCGGGCCCTCGCGGCGTCGGGGCTGGCCGACGACGCGCTCGAAGCGGCCCGCGCCTGGGTGCGTCAGCGCCCGTCCGATATTTCCGGGTTCGCCGAGCTGTCGAACACCTACGCCACGCTCGGCCGCCACGACGAGGCCGTCGAGACGCTGCTCGACGCGCGCCGCCGCACCGGCGACGACGACCTGTTCTCGCAGGAGCTCGCCATCCTGTACGAGTCGGCCGGCGGCTACGACGAGGCGGCCCGCGAGTGGCTGCGGGTGCTGGCGTGGGGCGAGGCCGGCGTGACGGCCGTCGAGGCGCGCCTCCGGACCCCCGGGGTGCCGCGCGACGTCATCGTCGACGCGATCCTCGCGGCCCTCGACGGGACGCCGGCAGGCGTCGGGGCGCTGCGCGGCGGACTCGACCTGGCGCTGCGGGTCGGCCGGACGGAAGCGGCCCGCCGGCTGGCCGAGCAGTTCGTCGCCCGCGCGCCCGTCGAGACGCGGCGCCCGGTGCTGCGGAAGTACTACATGGACGCCCGCGACGGCGGCTGGGCGGAAGACGCCCGCTGGGCCGCCGGCCGGCTGGCGGCCGACGCGGCCGACCCGCGCGATCGCCTGCAGTGGGAGGCCGTCGAAGCGAGCCTCGCGCTCGAGCTCGGCGACCGTGCCCACGCGCGAACCGCGTTCGAGCGCATTCTCGCCGCCGCGCCCGAGGGCAGCGACACGCGGCGCCTCGCGATCAATAGCCTCGTCGTCCTGCGGGCCGACGACGACGATCAGGCCGCCGAGCAGCTGATCGGGCGCCACGCCGCGGAGTATCCGCGTGAGGAGGCCGAGCTCGCCGACCTGGCGATCCGCCTGTCGCAAGCCCGCGTGCGGCGCGGCGACATCTCGGCCGCGCGGCGCGCCCTCGACCTCGCCCCGCGCCAGCCGGCCGACGCCTCGACCGCCTCGCGGCTCGAGGCCCAGCGCGGCCACCTCGCCCTGTTCCAGGGCCGGGTGTCGGAGGCGCGCCAGCATCTCGAGACGGCCGGCCGGATTCCGGGGGGCGACCCGGGCGAGCGCACCGAGATCCTGCTGCTTCTCGACCTGTTCTCGCGCGCCGACTCGACCGACCTGGCCGAGCTCGGGCGCGGGATCTACGACCTGCGGGCCGCGGCCGAGCCCGAGGCGCTGCTCGCTTCGGTCGAGGACTGGTCCCGGCGCTCGGGCGGATCGGAGGCCCGGGCGGAGGCGGCGGCCGGCCTGATGCGGCTCGCCGCCGGTGCGCTCGAGCACGACGGGTTCGCCGCACAGGCGGGCGACGTGCGCCGCCGCCTGGTCGAGGTGTATCCGGCCACCCCGGAGGCCACCGGCGCGCTGCTCGCCCTCGCGCGCTCCGAGCTGCCCGACCGGCCCGAAGCGGCGCGCGCCTGGCTGCAGCGGCTGATCATCGAGCATCCCGACAGCGCGCTGGCGCCGGTCGCCCGCCGCCTGCTGTCGGAGATCGAGGGCCGGGTGCCGTCGGGGGACGGCGGGTCGCCGTCGGAGCGCACGCTGTGAACGCCGCCGCCGCCGTCGCCGCCGCGGCGGTGGCGCTCGCGGGCCTCGGGTTCGCGCCGCCGGCCGCCGCGCAGTCGCTGCTCGTACCGATGGACGAGGCGCAGGAGAACCACCTGCGCGCCTATGGCCTGACCTACTGGGTGATCGAGCAGGGCGAGAGCGCCGAATGGCTGCTCAATTACCGCGACGGCGCCTTCCTGCTGCCGAACCAGCGCCGCGTGGTCGAGCAGGCCGCCCTGCTCGGCGTGACCGTCCAGCCGCTGTCGGGGGCCGAAATCGCCGTGCTGCGGGCGGACATCGCCGAGGGCAACATGGAGGCCGTGCCGCTCGAGAAGGCGCCGAATATTGCGATCTACACGCCGCCCAACGTGTCGCCGTGGGCCGACGCCGTGACGATGGCGCTCGAGTACGCCGGCATCCCGTACGACGAAGTGTGGGACGCCGAGGTGCTCGAAGGGAAGCTGCCCGAGTACGACTGGCTGCACCTGCACCACGAGGACTTCACCGGGCAGTACTCGAAGTTCTACCTCAACTATTCCCGCTCTGACTGGTTACATGAGGAAATAGCACGTAACCAGGCCGTGGCCAGTCAGTTCGGATATCCCGACGTGCCGAGGCTCAAGAAGGCGGTCGCGAACGGGATCCGGAACTACGTCGACCAGGGCGGGTTCCTGTTCGCGATGTGCACGGCCACCGAGACGCTCGATCTCGCGCTGGCGGCCGTCGACGTCGACATCGCCGCCTCGTTCGCCGACGGCACGCCGCCCGATCCCGACGCCTCGGCGCGGATGGCGTGGGCGAACGCGCTGGCGTTCGAGGGCGCGACGATCGTTATCGATCCGTCGCTGTCGGCGTTCAGCGACATCGACTCGCACCAGGTGAACACGCCGTGGCGCCAGCCGCTCGGGAGCTTCACCCTGTTCGAGTTCAGCGCGAAGATCGATCCGGTGCCGACGATGCTCACCCAGTCGCACGAGCGCGTGCTGCCGGACTTCTACGGGCTGACGACAGGCTTCGTGTCGGCGCTGGTGAAGGACGGGGTGATCGCCCTGGCCGAGGACTCGAACCTCGATGCGGTGAAGTACTTGCACGGGAACCTCGGGCAGGGGAGCTTCACGTTCCTCGGCGGTCACGATCCCGAGGATCCGCAGCACCTGATCGGCGATCCCGACACCGATCTTGAACTCAAGCGCCACTCGCCGGGGTATCGACTGATCCTGAACAACGTCCTGTATCCCGCCGCGAAGAAGAAAGAACTCAAGACGTGAGCTCCTCGCGCCTCACCGGGCCGCGCGAATCGCTGTTGGAGCGCCGCCGCGGCTACGACCGGGCGCTGCGGATCGGCCTCGCCGTTTCGGTCGCCGCGCACGTCGTGCTGCTGCTGGTGGTCGGACGGAGCCTGCGGCTCGACGCCCCGGAGCCGCGCCCCGCCGCGACGGAGCCGGTGATCGAGCTCCAGGGGCCGCTCGCGTTCGAGCTCGGGCGCGTGATCCCGGCGTCCGAGGAGCCCGAGGAGGACGCCACCCGCCCGCCGCCGGACGAGACGGAGCCGGACCCGGACGAGCCGCGGCCGCAGCCTCCGCTGGAGGGTCCGCCCGCCCCGCGGGACGACGGCGCGGCCGAGGACGCTGACGTCGACGGCTACCTTACCAACGCCGAGAAGCTGCAGCCCAGGGAGGGCGACGAGCGCCTGTTTCCCGAGTACGCCGACGACGAGATTCCGGTCTACCTGGCGGAGAACCCCTACGCCGCCTACGAGGGCGAGATCCGCGCGCGGCTCGGAGTCATGCTCGACAGCCTGAACCTGACCGAGGAGCAGCGCCGCCGCGCCACCGAGTGGCTGACCGGCGGCGCGGGTGAGGAGTGGGGCGTGTCGGAGGACGGCATCCACCTCGGCGGGATCGTGATCCCGATCGATCTGCGCTCGCTGCTCCAGGAGGAAGGGCCGCGGGGCCGCGAGCGGCGCCAGGAGATCCGCGACCGACTCGACATCGGCTACCAGGACATGATCGGCGAAGCCGAAGAGATCCGCGAGGAGCGCGCCCGCCAGATGCGCGAGCGCACGAAGGAGGAGCTCGAGCGGCGGGTGCGGGATTCGCTCGAAGCAGCGGCGGATTCGGCGGAGGCCGAGTAGCATTGCCCCCCTCCCGCGACGGATGCCGCCCGGCGTTAGGGCTGCCATCGGCCGGCTCGAAGGAATCTGCGCCGGGCGGCGCAACCGCATGGTGTGTCTGCGATACCTTCTATGTGTACATGTGTACAGTTAGAGGGCGCGCACCCAGCACGTCACGATCGCGACGCGCTCAACGCAGGGGACATTCCGGCGAGCTTTGAGCCGCGCCGTTCAGCGGCTCGCGGCGCGGCTCGCGGAGGAACGTCCCCTGCCCAAGGAAGGCGAGCAGCCCTCGCTCCGCCTCGCCCGTCGCCGCGCCGTCCGTTAAACTGTCGGGCCGTCGACGAGCCCCGCGCCGGGTAGAGCCATAGCAGACTTACGCAGATACTTATGCCCATGACCGAGACGCCCCACGAACTCTCCAGCCGCTACGATCCGACCGGGATCGAGGCGCCGCTGTACGCCCGCTGGATCGAGCGCGGGTTGTTCCACGTCGACGCGGACGACGCCGTCGATCCGTACGTGATGGTGATTCCGCCGCCCAACGTGACGGCGGCGCTCCACATGGGGCACGGGCTGAACAACACGATCCAGGACGTGGTGATTCGCTACCAGCGGATGCGCGGCCGGGATGCGGTCTGGGTGCCGGGCACCGACCACGCGGGGATCGCGACGCAGAATGTGGTCGAGCAGCAGCTCGCCGCCGAGGGGCTGACCCGGCAGGACCTCGGCCGCGGGAAGTTCGTCGAGCGCATGTGGGAGTGGGTGGACGAGTATGGCTCGCGGATCATCGATCAGCTCAAGGTGATGGGCTGCTCGTGCGACTGGGAGCGCACGCGGTTCACGCTCGACGAGGGACTGTCGCGCGCGGTGCGCGAGGTGTTCGTGCGGCTGTACGAGAACGGGCTGATTTACCGCGGCAACTACATCATCAACTGGTGTCCGCGCTGCCTGACGGCGCTGTCGAACGAAGAGGCCGAGCACCAGGAGACGGCGGGCCGGCTGTATCACTTCCGCTATCCGCTGGTGCCCGAGACGGACGCGATTCCCGCGAAGGGCGCCGCGGGCGATTACGTCATCGTCGCGACCACGCGGCCCGAGACGATGCTCGGCGACACGGCCGTCGCCGTGCATCCGGACGACGAACGGCATCGGCCCCTCGTCGGCCGCCAGGTCGTGCTGCCGCTCAGCGGCCGCACGATCCCGATCGTGGCGGACGAGTACGTCGATCCGGAGTTCGGCTCGGGGTTCGTGAAGGTGACGCCCGCGCACGATCCGAACGACTTCGAGATCGGCAACCGGCACGACCTCGAGCGCATCGACGTGATGAACGACGACGCGACGATGAGCGACGCGGTGCCCGACGAGTTCCAGGGACTCGACCGGCTGGAGGCGCGCAAGGCCGTGGTCGCGGCGCTCGAGTCGGCGGGCCTGGTCGAGAAAGTCGAGGACCATACGCACAGCGTCGGGCACTGCTACCGCTGCGACACGGTGGTCGAGCCGCGGCTCAGCCTGCAGTGGTTCGTAAAGATGAGGCCGCTGGCCGAGCCGGCGCTCGCCGCCTTCCATGCGGGTGACCTGCGCTTCCACCCCGAGCGCTTCGGGGCGATTTACGAGCACTGGCTGACCAACGTCCGCGACTGGTGCATCAGTCGGCAGCTCTGGTGGGGGCACCGCATCCCCGTGTGGTACTGTGACGAGTGCGACGAGATCACGGTGTCGCGGGAGGATCCCGACGCGTGCGCCGCGTGCGGGGGCGGCCTCACCCGGGATCCCGACGTGCTCGACACCTGGTTCAGCTCGTGGTTGTGGCCGTTCTCGACCCTCGGCTGGCCAGAGGAGACGCCCGACCTGCGCGCGCTGTATCCGACCCACACGCTCAGCACGGCGCCCGAGATCCTGTTCTTCTGGGTGGCGCGCATGGTGATGGCCGGACTCGAATTCATGGGCGAGCTCCCGTTCACCGACGTCCTGATGCACGGGACGGTGCGCGACGCAAAGGGGCGGAAGATGTCGAAGTCGCTCGGCAACGGGATCGATCCGCTGGAAGTGGTCGAGACGTTCGGGGCCGACGCGATGCGCTACACGCTCGTGTCGGCGGCCGCCGTCGGCACCGACATGCAGCTCGACCACGCCGACCTCGAGGGCAGCTTCCGGGTCGGACGCAACTTCGCGAACAAGATCTGGAACGCCGTCCGGTTCGCGCTGGGCGGGCTGACCGAGAAAGACGTGGGGCGCGATCCGCTCGGTCCCGACCTCGAGCCACACCTCGAAGTGGCGGACCGCTGGATCCTCACCCGGTTCGCCGAGGCCGCCGCCTCGATCACCGGGGCGCTCGACCGCTTCCGTCTGCACGAGGCGGCCGAGGAGACCTATCAGTTCGTGTGGGGCGAATTCTGCGACTGGTATCTCGAGCTCGTGAAGCCCCGACTGCGCGGCGACCGCGGAGAGGCGAGCCGCGACGCGGCGGCCGCGACGCTGGCGCACGTGCTCGACGGCTGGCTGCGCCTGCTGCATCCGGTCATGCCGTTCATCACCGAGGAGCTCTACTGCCACCTGCCGGGCCGCAGCCACGACGACACCCTGCTGCTCGGTCCGTGGCCGACCGGGGCGCGCGGCGCCGGGCCCGCGTTTCGCGATCCCGACGCGGCAGCCGCGCTCGGCGAGCTCCAGGAGCTGGTCGGCGCGGTGCGCAACCTGCGCGCGGAGTACGGGATCGACCCAGGGCAGAAGATCGAGCTCGTGGCGGCGAGCCTGTCGCCGGCGCTCGAGCGGGCGCTGGCCGAAGAGGAGGACGGAGCGCTCGCCCTCGCCCGGCTGTCGCGGCTCGAGCGGGCCGACGGAATCCCGTCGGGCGTGGCCGGTGCGCACGCCGTCCTGCGGTCGGGCGCCGAGCTGTTCCTGCCGCTCGAGGGCGTGGTCGACGTCGAGCGCGAGCGCGAGCGGATCTCGGAGGAGCTAGAGCGGCTCGAGGGCCTGCTGGCGGCGGCGCAGAAGCGCCTGTCGAACCCGCAGTTCACCGGCCAGGCGCCCGCCGAGGTGGTCGAGCGCGAGCGCGAGAAGCTCGACTCGTTCGCCCAGCGGCGCACC
>DATKCY010000358.1:0-12540 GCA_035512995.1 Thermohalobaculum sp. | reverse complement strand
GGGCCGCCGCCGGAGGCGGCCTCGCTCGGCATGCTCTGGCGCGCGGTCAGCGGGCGCGGGTGGGGCCGGGCCCGGCGGAAGAGCGGCTGCTCGCGCGATGAGCCGATGTGAAGGGCCTGGGCGACGGAGCGACGGAGCGGGGCGGCCGTCAGCGGCGGCGGAGCACGAAGACGGTGCTGGCGAGGCCGATGCCGGGCAGGTGCTCGCCGTAGCTGCGGTGCAGGAGCTCGGCGGCGCCGGCGTCGCAGAGCTCGCAGATCCGGCCCCTCATCGTGCCGTCGGCGGCGGCGTGGTCGTTCAGCGAGAACACGAGGCAGCCCCGCGGCGCCAGCGCCCCGAGGATGTCGTCGAGCACGGTCACCGGCATGTATTCGGGGCTGAGGCAGCCGACGGCGGCGGCGTGGGCGTAGGCGCCGGCGGGCATCGGCAGCGCGGCGGCGAGGTCGGCTGCCACGAGCTCGCGGTAGACGTCCTTCTCGCGGGCGCGCGCCAGCATCTCCTCGCTGAGGTCGCAGCCGTCGATGGTGGTGAAGCCCGCGTCCCGGAGCGCGAGCCCCGAGAGGCCGGTGCCGCAGCCGAGGTCGATGATCGGGCGGCCCGGATCCTCGACCCGGTCGGCAAGCGCCGTGGCGCAGCGAAGGGGCGTGGCATAGCCGTTCTCGGCCAGCTCGTCCTCGTAGTCCCGAGCCCAGCCGCCGTAGAACTCCGCCACGTCGTCGGACGAGCGGAGCCCGTAAGCGTTCTGGAGCGAATACCGGTCCATGGGCGCCTCGCCGCAGCTTGCGGGGGCGCCCAGCCTAGCACGAACCCGGTGGCGGTGCCGCGGCCGCGGTGTCGCGGCGCGGCCAGCGCCAAGCCGGGGCGCGAGCGCGGATCAGCCGGTCGCCGCCATCCGGTCGCTCATGCCCTGGACCGCGCTCGGGTGGTAGCGCCAGGCGCTGCCGTCCGCGCCCCGCGATTCTTCGAGCGCCTCGACGCTCCGCGCGAGCAGGTCGTCGACCGCGGCGTTCTCGGTCGGCCACGCGACCGCGATGCCGATCGCGAAGCCGACCGTCTGCTGCCGCTCCTCGCCGATGGCTTCGTTGAGATCCTCGATCAGCCGTTCCGCGAGCCGCCCGAGCCCGTCGACCGACTTGACCTTCGGGACCAGGATGGCGAACTCCGCGTCGCCCAGCCTGGCGGGCCGGTCGGCGGCGCGGATCGTCTCGCCGATCCGCCGGGCCACGGTCGTGACCAGCTCGTCGGCGGCGCCGAAGTCGAGCCTGCTCTTCGACCCGCGGACGCCCGTCATGCGCAGGCGCAGCAGACCGACCGCGTGGTTGTGGCGCCGCCCGACCGCGCCCGTGTGCTCGAGCAGCTGCTCGAAGCTCGGGCCGTCGAGAAAGCCGGTCAGGTTGTCGTGGCTTCGCGCGTGCTCGAGCGCGGCTTCCTGCTGCGCGGCCTCCTTGCGGCTCTCATCGACCCGCCGGGCGACCGGTAGCAGCACGAAATAGCCGATCAGGACCAGCAGGCCGCCGACGAGCGCCGCCTGCAGCCACGTCTGCAGGTTGAGCAGCGCGTACATCGACGGCGCCGCGGCCGCGGGAACCGCATCGAGCCGGCTCTGGACCGCCAGGTGGACGCCCCCGGACGTGACGGCCACCACGGCCATCAGCACGAGCAGCATGCGCAGAATCCTGATCTGCAGATCGCTCTTGTCGTTCATCTCACTCGTCCCCACGCAGCACAGCACCCGGGCGGGTGCGCAAGCACTGGATGATCGCCCGGCCGGCCAGCGCCCTCGGCACCGGCCGCCCGAAGGTCCGTCAGCGAACGACGGACAGCCGGCTGGCGTCCGGCCGGTCGGGCGCGGCGCGCAGCTTCCAGCGCGTGCCGGTGCCACCCTCGGCCTCGGCCAGCGCCTCGTCCGCGCGGCGGATCAGGGCCTGATGCCCCGAGGCGTCGGACGGAGAGGCGAGGGCGCCGCCGAGCGTGCAGGAGACCCCGGCCTCCGGGCGGCGCACGGCGAGCTTGTCGATGCCGGCGACGATCCGCTCCGCGAGCGTCTCGAGGCTCTCGCGGCTTTCGACCTTGCCGATGACGACCGCGAGGTCCTCCGACCCGATCCGCGCGATGCTGTCGGCGGCGCGCAGCTTGCGCCCGATCAGCGCCGCGATCTCTCCGAGGAAGTCGTTCGCGTCCTCGGGATCGAGCCGCAGGCTCGACCGCTGCCAGCCCTTCAGGTGGATCAGCAGCAGGCCGACCGTGAAGTCGTGCCGGCGGGCGACGGCGAGGCTCCGCTCGATCAGGAGATCGAACTTGCGCCGGTTCGGCAGGCCGGTCGCCGGGTCGCAGGACCGCTGGTGCGCAAGCTCCTCCGCCGTGCGCCGGTTGTCGGCGGCCAGCCGCTCGGCCCGCCGCAGCACCGGCCAGGCGAGCACGCAGCCGAGCGTCGCGACGAGCGCGCCCGAGAGCCCCGCGCTCGCCCATGGCGCGAGGGAGGGCACGGCCCCACCGGCCCCTGCCTCCGCGCTCAACCTGACCGCGATCGACGCGAGCGCCGCGGCCCCCAGCATTGCTCCGACACCGCGCAACAGCACGGCCTTCGACGAAATCGTTCCCGGGGGCATCCCGCTCTCTCCTCACCCAAGCCCTGGGAGGATAGTCGGCAGGAGACGTTACGCTACTGTTAACGAAGCTCGATAACTTTCTTTGAATCAACCGAAAACCTGACCGGGCAGCCAGGTGGCCAGCGCCGGGAAGAACCAGACGATCGCGATGCCCACGATCTGGATGATCACGAAGGGCACCACGCCGCGATAGATGTCGATCGTGCGCACCTCCGGCGGGGCGACACCGCGCAGGTAGAAGAGCGCGAAGCCGAACGGCGGGGTCAGGAAGGACGTCTGCAGGTTGATCGCCATCATGATCGCGACCCAGATCGGGTCGAGGTCCATCAGGAACAGCACCGGCGCCACGATCGGGATCACGACGAACACGATCTCGAGGAAGTCGAGGAAGAAGCCGAGCACGAACATCAGCAGCATGACGGCGAACATCGCGCCGAAGGGGCCGCCCGGCAGGCCGCCGAGGACCTCGTGCACGGTCTCCTCGCCACCGAGGCCGCGGAAGGTCAGGTTGAAGAGCTGCGCGCCGATCAGGATGGTGAACACCATGACCGTGACCTTGAGCGTCGCCTCCATCACGTCGATCAGAACGGGTTTCCCGCTCTTCTCCTCGCGCCGGCGCATCGCCCGCCACAGGCTGTCGACCACGCCCCAGGCGATCAGCAGGCAGAAGCCGCCTGCGATCCACATGCCGATCCGGTCGTCCGGGTCGATCGTCGCGCGCGTGAGGCGGAGGTCGTAGTACCGCGTCATCGCGAGCGCGCCGACGATGCCGACGAGGGCCGCGAGCGCCGGCCACGGCCGGCTCTCGTCGAACCGCTCGCCCGCCAGCAGGATCGCGCCGACGGCGCCGACCGCCGCGGCCTCGGTCGGCGTCGCGATGCCGGCCATGATCGAGCCGAGGACCGCGACGATCAGCACGAGGGGCGGGATCAGCACGCGCACGATCTGCGCGGCCGTCACCCTGTCCTCCGGCGCCACCTCGATCGCCGGCGCGGCCTTCGGATCGAAGACGGCGACGAAGATCAGCCAGGCCATGTAGAGCCCGACGAGCATGAGCCCCGGGATGAGCGCGCCCGCGAACAGGTCGCCGACCGACACGGAGTCGATCGCCGGCGGCGAGAACGCGAAGTCGCCTTCGGCCCAGGCCTCCTCCTGCAGCTTCTGGTTCACCTGCTGGCGCGCCTGCTGGTACTCCGAACCGATCGTGTCGCCGAGGATCACGAGGACGATCGAGGGCGGAATGATCTGGCCGAGCGTGCCCGACGCGGCGATCGCGCCGCAGGCGAGCGAGCGCGAGTAGTTGTAGGCCAGCATCGTCGGCAGCGAGATCAGGCCCATGGTCACGACGGTCGCGCCGACGATGCCGGTCGACGCCGCGAGCAGCATGCCGACGAAGACGACCGAGAGGCCGAGGCCGCCGCGGACCGTGCCGAAGAGCCGCCCCATGGTGGCGAGCAATTCGCCCGCGACCTGGCTCCGCTCGAGCATCACGCCCATGAAGATGAAGAGCGGAACCGCGACGAGCACCTCGTTCGATTCGTCCATCAGGCCGAAGATGCGGTTGTAATAGAAGCGGAAGAAGCCGTAGCCGCTGGCGAAGTCGCCGGCGCCGACCCAGACGCCGATGACCGCGAACAGGATGCCGACGCCCGCCAGCGTGAACGCGACCGGGTAGCCGCGCAGCAGGAAAAAGATCGCCGCGCCGAACATCAGGATGTCGAGGTGCCCGAGCAGGAACTCCATGGCTCAGCCCATGCCCTGCTCGTCGCCGTAAGGGTCGTCCACGACGTCGCCCGCGATCCGCAGGAACGCCTTCAGCGCGGTCGAGAGCGCCTGCAGCGCCAGCAGCGCGGCGCCGACGACCACGGTCGACTTCAGCAGGTACTTGTAAGGGATGCCGGAGGTCTCGGTTGACCCCTCGAGCATCCGCCAGGAGTTCGCGACATTGGGCCAGGCCGACCACCACATGATCCAGCACATCGGCAGCAGGAACAGCAGCGAGCCGAGGAAGTCGGTCCAGTCCTTCACGATCGGCGGGGCCTCGCGGTAGAAGATGTCGACCCGCACGTGACCGTTGTGCAGGAGCGTGTAGCCGATCCCGAGCATGATCAGCGTGCCGTGCATGTAGACGATCAGCTCCTGCCACCAGATCGTCGAGATCCACAGGAAATCCGGCGCGGAAAACACGTAGCGCATGAGCACGACGACGAACTGCACCAGCACCATCGCCAGCGTGAACCAGGCGAGCACGCGGCCGACGCCCTCGTTCAGCGCATCGAGAAACCTGTAGGTGGCGTGCATGGCGCGGCTCCCGCGGCTCCCGGGCCCACCCGGGAGGGGCGCAGTCGGAGCCGGCGACGCCTGGAACGAGCCGCGCCGCCGGCTTTCTTCCGTTACTCGGTCGGCTTGACGGGCCCGAGGGCCGCCAGGCGCGCCCGGTCGTAGGCGGTGTCGGCCAGCCGCGTCCAGTCGCGCACCTTCTCGCGGAAGCTGATGTAGCTCTCGTAGATGCGGGTGCCGATCTCGTCCTCGCGGCCCGCCTCCTCGACCACCTGCTCGGAGGCCTCGGCGATCGCCTTGAAGACCTCCTCCGGGAACTCGTGCAGCTGGACGCCGTGGTCGTTGACGAGGGTTGCGAGCGCGTCGCCGTTGCGGGCGTTGAACTCGGCCATCATGACGTCGTTCTCGGCGTGGCAGCAGGCTTCGATGATCGCCTTGTCCGCGTCGCCCTGCTGGTCCCACCAGGCCTTGTTCATGCCGACGGACAGTGCCGACCCCGGCTCGTGGAAGCCCGGGTACATGTAGTTCTTCAGCACCTGATGGAAGCCGAAGGCCATGTCGTTGTAGGGGCCGACCCACTCGGTCGCGTCGATCGTGCCGGCCTGCAGGGCGGGGAAGATCTCGCCGCCCGGCAGCGCCACGGCCGAGCCGCCGACGGCGCGGATCACCTCGCCCCCGAGGCCGGGGATGCGCATCTTCAGGCCCTTCATGTCGTCGAGCGAGGTGATCGGGTTGCGGAACCAGCCGCCCATCTGCACGCCGGTGTTGCCGGCCGAGAAGCACTTGACGCCGAACTGGGCGGCCAGCTCGTCCCAGAGCTCCTGTCCGCCGCCGAAGTGCAGCCAGGCCTCGATCTCCTGCGCCGTGAAGCCGAGCGGCACGGCGGTGAAGAAGTTGAAGCCCTTGTGCTTGCCCTGCCAGTAGTACTCGGCGCCGTGGTACATCTCTGCCGAGCCCGAGGAGACGGCGTCGAAGCTCTCGAACGGCGGCACCAGCTCGCCCGCGGCGTAGAGCCTGACGGTGATCCGGCCGTCGGTCGCGGCGGTGATGCGGTCGGCCACGCGCTGCGCGCCGACGCCAAGGCCCGGGAAGTTCTTCGGCCAGGTGGTGACCATCGTCACCTCCTGCGTGTCCTGCGCGATGGCGGGGGCGGCCAGCGTCGCGGCGCCCGCGGCGCCGACGGCGGTCGTGGTCAAGAAGGAACGGCGGTCCACGGCTGTACTCCCTGAATCCTGTTGCTCTTGCCCCGGGACTTGGGGGGCGGTGGCCGCGAAGAATATCGACGTGCGACGAAAAGGAAAGCGCCGGATGAACGCCGCGCCCCGTCGCCGGGCGGTCAGGAGCCCCCCCGCTTCCCGCGGCGGGCGGGCCGCCCGGAGGCACCGGCGATGCCGGCGAAGATCGCCGGATCGGGCGCCAGGTCCTCGCCGCCGCGCGCCAGCACCGACACGTCGCCCGTGCACTCGAACACGACGGCGATCACCTGCTGATAGTTCCAGACGCCGGCCTGGCGCAGCTTGCCGTGCAGCTCGTCGAGGGTGACGTTCGCGCGCTCCAGGTTCTCGTCCAGCACCCGGGGGCCGTCCATCAGGTAGAGCGGACGATTGTCCATGAGCCGCGTCGCCCCCGGCACGTGCCGCCGCACCCAGGCGGCCCCCAGCATCACTGCGAAGAGCCCGGCCAGGCCCGCCGCCGCCTGCACCACCGAGGGGGTCGGCGCGGCCAGGGCGCCGCCGAGCAGCGAGCCGACCGCGACGGTCGTGATGAAGTCGGTGCTCGACATCTTCGACAGGCTGCGCAGCCCAATGAGCCGGATGCAGACGAGGATGACGAGGTAGAGCAGCACGAGCGACAGCAGCACCCAGACGACCGTCTCCGCGCTGCCGGTGATCCAGTCCTCCGCCATCAGGCCCTCCGTGGTCCGTCCGCCCGCGCCTGCCTAGATGGCGCCGAACGGGACCGGGGAAAGCGGTCGAGCCTCAGGGCAGGGCGTTCGCCCGCGTCTCGAGCACGGCGCGGCCGCGCCAGCGCCGGAACTCCTGCTGCGAGCGGAAGCGCCGCCAGCGCGCGCCGTCGCAGAGCTCGAACGGACGGAAGTCGATCTTGTAGTTCATCTTCGGCGAGCCGGCGACCCAGTAGCCGAGATAGACGAACGGCAGCGCCATCTCGCGCGCGAGGCGGATGTGGTCGAGGATCATGTAACTGCCGAGGCTGCGCTGCGACGTCTCCGGGTCGTAGAAGCTGTAGACCATCGACAGGCCGTCGCCGAGGATGTCGGACAGGCAGGCCGCGATCAGCTCCGCCTCGCCGCTCGCGGGGTCGGTCCGGCTGTACTCGACGACCGTCGAGGTCACCGGCGTCTCGTCGACCATCGCCGCGTAGTCGAACGCGTCCATGTCGGCCATGCCGCCCTCGGCGTGGCGGTGGTCGAGATAGCGGCGGAAGAGGGCGTATTGCGTCTCGGTCGCCCAGGCGTCGCGCGGCTGGCGCGTGACGTCGGCGTTCCGCCGCATGATCCGGCGCTGGGTCCGGCCCGGCTCGAACACGGCGACGGGGATGCGAATCGACATGCATGCGGCGCAGCCGACGCAGGCCGGGCGATAGATCACCGACTGGCTGCGGCGAAAGCCGCGGAGCGAGAGCTGGTTGTTGACCGCCGTCGCATTGGTGCCGGAGAGCGTGGTGAAGACCTTCCGCTCCTCCCGCCCCTCCAGATAGGCGCACGGCTGCGGAGCCGTCAGGTAGAACTGGGCCTTCAGGACCGACTCGTGGTGGCTCATCGTCTTCTTCCGCCCGGTTCCGTCCGGAAACGATAGCAGGGTTTCGCCCGATGCCAATCTCCGCGAGCGCCGTGGCGCCGCCCGGAGGTCGTTCGCCGGGCCGGAGGTGCCGCCGTTTCGCTCCGCATCCGTCCGGGAACCGCGGGGGTTTCCCGCCCGTTCGCCTGGCGGACGAAGAGGAGCACGGAGGCGATCCCATGCCAGCGAAATCCAAGGCCCAGCAGAAGGCCGCCGGCGCGGCGCTGTCGGCGAAGAAGGGCGACACCAAAAAGAGCGACCTGCAGGGCGCGTCGGAGAGCATGTACGAGTCGATGAGCAAGAGCGAGCTCGAGGAGATGGCCTCGACCAAGCGCAAGGGCAAGCCCGAGCACGACAGCAAGAGCTGACCGGCCAACAGGAATTGCGGTTGGGACGCGCGGGGCCGTGCCGGTGCCGGCGCACGGCGGAGGCGGCGATCCGACGCGGATCAGGCGTTGAACAGGAAGTTCAGCACGTCGCCGTCGGCGACCACGTAGTCCTTGCCCTCGGAGCGCATGCGCCCGGCCTCTCTGGCCGGGACCTCGCCGCCGAGGCGGACGTAGTCGTCGAAGGCGATGGTCTCGGCGCGGATGAAGCCGCGCTCGAAGTCGCCGTGGATGCGGCCCGCGGCCTGCGGCGCGCGCGTGCCCCGCGCGACGGTCCAGGCGCGCGCCTCCTTGGGCCCGGCCGTGAAGAAGGTCTGGAGGCCGAGCAGGTCGTAGCCCGCCCGGATCAGCCGGTCGAGCCCCGGCTCCTCGAGCCCGAGCTCGTCTAGGAACTCCGCGCGCTCGGCATCCTCGAGCTGGGCGATCTCCTCCTCGATCGCGGCCGAGATCACGACCGAGCCCGCGCCCTGCTCGCGCGCCAAGGCCTCCACCCGCTCGGAATGCGCGTTGCCGCCCGCGGCGGAGGCCTCGTCGACATTGCAGACATAGAGCACGGGCTTCGCGGTCAGGAGCTGCAGCATGTCCCACGCCCGCGCCTCCTCCTCGCCGACGGCGACGGTGCGGGCGGGGCGGCCGTCCTCGAGCGCCGCGGCGGCACGGCGGAGCAGCCGGTCCTGCAGGGCCGCCTCGCGGTCGCCGCCCCTGATCCGGCGCGTGAGCCCCTCGAGCCGGCGCCCGACCGAGTCGAGGTCGGCCAGCATCAGCTCGGTCTCGACCGCCTCGGCGTCGGAGACCGGGTCGACCTTGCCCTCGACATGGACGACGTTCGGATCCTCGAAGCAGCGCAGCACGTGGGCGATCGCGTCGACCTCGCGGATGTTGGCGAGGAACTGGTTGCCGAGCCCCTCGCCGCGCGAGGCGCCGCGGACGAGCCCGGCGATGTCGACGAAGGTCAGCCGGGTCGGCACCACGCGAACCGAGCGCGCGATCTCGGCCAGCCGGTCGAGGCGGGGGTCGGGGACCGCGACCTCGCCGACATTGGGCTCGATCGTGCAGAACGGGAAGTTGGCGGCCTGGGCGGCGGCGGTCCGCGTCAGCGCGTTGAACAGCGTCGACTTGCCGACGTTCGGCAGCCCGACGATGCCGCATCTGAAACCCATGGCCCTTGCCCTCCGATGTCCGGAACCGGGGGCAGTTGGTCCTTCCGGGCAGGGGCGTCAAGGGGGAAGGGTGCCGCTCAGGATCCCGACAGCTCCGCCGTGCCCGGCGCGGCGCGTTCGGGCCGCGGGCCCGTCAGCACGCGCGTCAGCACGCTCTCGAGCCCGCGCTGGTCGATCGGCTTCAGCACGAGGTCGTCGAACCCCGCCTCGGCGAGCGTGTCGGCGCGCGCCGAGGTGTCGGCCGTCACCGCGATCGCCGGCACCGCCGGATCGATCGCGCGCCCGCCCCTGATCCGGCGCATGAGCTCGATCCCGTCGATGTCCGGCATGTGCAGGTCGATCAGCGCCGCGTCGACCGGCTCCTCGCGCAGGATGTTGAGCGCCGTCGTCGCGTCCGCCGCCTCGATCACCTCGATCTCGAGCGGCTGCAGGAACAGGCGCATGACCGCCCGGTTCGTCGCGACGTCGTCGACCACCAGCACCCGCGCCCCGGCGAGCGCGCGCGACCGCCGGACCGGCCGGCGCGGCCCGGCGGGCACGCCGCCGCCGCGCTCCGCCGTCCGCGACGCCTCGAAGCTGAACTCGAAGGTCGAGCCCTTGCCCGGGCGGCTCACGACCCAGATGTCGCCGCCCATCATGCGGCTGAGCCGCCGCGAGATGTCGAGGCCGAGGCCGGAGCCGCCGAAGCGCCGGCCGATGGTCGAATCGGCCTGGCTGAAGGGCCGGAACAGGCGGTCCTGCGCCTCCTCCGAGATGCCGATGCCGGTGTCGCTGACGGCGATGGTGATGCGGCAGCGTCCGTCCGTCTGCGGCTCGAGCGCGCGGACGCGGACCGAGACCGCGATCGAGCCCGTGTCGGTGAACTTGACCGCGTTCGAGACGAGGTTGTTCAGGCACTGGCGCACGCGGACGGGATCGAACACCAGGCGCTCGGGCAGGTCGTCGGCGAAGCTGACCGAGAGCGCGACGCCGCGCTCCTCGGCGAGCGGCCGGTAGAGGTTCGCGACCTGGCCCACCGCGTCGGCCAGGCTCTCCTCGACCGGCACGATGTCGAGCTGGCCCGCGTCGAGGCGCGAGCGGTCGAGCACGTCGGAGAGGAGCGAGGTCAGCGTCCGCCCCGAATCGGCGATCACCTGCACCTGCCGGCGCACCCGCGGCGAAAGCGCCGGGTCGCCGAGCAGGCTCTGCGCCATGCCGAGGATGCCGTTGAGCGGGGTCCTGAGCTCGTGGCTGACGGCGGCGATGAACTCGCTCTTGACGTCGAGCGCCCGGTTCGCGCGGTCGCGCTCGACCTCGAGCTCGCGCTGGCGCGCCGCCCCCTCCTCGTAGTTCTCGAGCATCAGGTTGATCCAGGCGCGGAAGCGCGCGGCGATCAGGAGCGTCACCAGCACCTGCAGCGTCGTGCGCGCGTTCAGCCCGGCCGTCGCGACGTCCAGCAGGCAGAGGAAGAACATCAGCACGAAGAACACGCTCTGCCGCGCGAGCTGGAGCTCGCGGAGCTGGTTCAGGCCGATCGCCGTCTGCAGCGCCGCGAGCGTCATGTAGGCGAAGGTGAAGAGCTTGAGGTCCGGGTTCGGCGCGAACCAGAACAGCATCGCCGTCAGCGCGTCCATGCCGGCGGCGAAGGTGGTCTGGAGCGCGATCCTCTGGTGCAGTTCCGGGCGGGCCAGCCGGTCCGCCGGGGCGCGGTGCAGGAGGTAGAGGTGCAGCGGCACGTCCGTCAGCTCGTAGGCGAGGCGGAACGCGACCACCAGCACGGCGGCGAGCGGGCCGATATAGAGGATCGCGACCGCCGCCGCGATCGCCGGGGCCCACTGCCGGCTCGCGAAGGTCAGCAGGCGCATCCGCGCGTAATCGGCCGTCGAGAGCACCTTGGGGTCGGCCGCGCCCGCGCGCTCGAGCGCGTCGGCCCGCTCCGGGCTCACCTCGGCGAGCCGCCTGATCCAGCCGATCAGCGCGAGCGGGTTCGCCGCCAGGCGCCGCCGCGACTCCGCCTCAGCCTCCCGGTCCGCGGCGCCCCCCGGCTCCGCAGCGGTCCCTGCCTGCACCGTCTCGGTCATCCCCGGCGGTCCCGACCTTCCAGCGCCCGGCCTGCCGCGGGCGCGCGCCGACGCACGATAGCAGGAACGGCGGGCGGCTGTCGCGAGTCAGCGCTTGCCGGAGAAATGCTGCACAAGCCGTTGCAGAGGGTGCATATTCCGGGCCGGCTCCTCCGCCGGTCGGGGCGCGGGCGCGGGTGCTTCCGGCGCCTCGGTCCCGGCGTCGGTCGGCGGCGCCTTCTGCATCGCCAGCGCCACCTCGTTCTGGAACCGGCCGCCGTCGTCCCCGGCAAGGCGGGGGGCGGCCCGCGCGACGGCCTCGAGCAGGGGCTCGAGCCAGGCGGCGTCCGCCTTGGCGAAGTCGTGCAGCACGTAGCGCGTCACCAGGTCCTTGGCGCCCGGATGGCCGATGCCGAGGCGGACGCGGGCGTAGCCCTCGCCGATGTGCTGGTGCAGCGAGCGGAGGCCGTTGTGGCCCGCGTGGCCGCCGCCCGACTTGAGCCTGAGCTTGCCCGGTGCGAGGTCCAGTTCGTCGTGGAAGACGACGACGTCGGCGGGGTCGAGCTTCAGATAGCGCATCGCCTCGCCGACCGACTGGCCGGAATTGTTCATGTAGGTCTGCGGCTTCAGCAGCATCACCCGCTCGGCGCCGAGGCGCCCGTCGGCGGCCTCGCCCCGGAACCTCGAGCGCCACGGGCCGAAGCCGTGCTCGGCGGCGATGGCATCGACCGCCATGAAGCCGATATTGTGCCGCTGGCCCGCGTGCTTCGGGCCCGGATTGCCGAGGCCGACGAAGAGGCGCATCGAACCCCGGACCTCCCCGTCAGCCGGCCTGGGTGTTGTGCTCGCGGATCTGCTTGGCCGCGTCCCTGTCGAAGGCGACGCCGTTCGCCTCGAACACCTGGTCGAGCTCGCCCGAGAGCGTCATCTCGGTGATGATGTCGCAGCCGCCCACGAACTCGCCCTTCACGTAGAGCTGCGGGATCGTCGGCCAGTCCGAGAATTCCTTGATGCCGGAGCGGAGCGCCTCGGACTCGAGCACGTTCACGTCCTTGAAGGGCACGTTCATGAAGTGGAGGATCTGCGCCACCCGGCTCGAGAACCCGCACTGCGGCATCGAGGCCGTCCCCTTCATGAAGAGGACCACGGGGTTGTCCTCGACGGTCTTCCGGATGTCGTCCTTGATGTCGGTCATCGGTGTCTCTGCCTCGTCTCGCGGATTCTGGGGCGGCGCGGGCGTCCCGGCGCGTCTCAGGCCTCGATATGGC
>DATKCY010000357.1:0-3734 GCA_035512995.1 Thermohalobaculum sp. | reverse complement strand
GTGCGCGTAGGTCCGCGGGCCGACATTCTCGCTGCGAATGACGCGCAGCCGCGCGAGCCGCTCTTCATGGTCGGGAGGGCCCGCGGCAGCCTCCGGCGCGGGGGACGGTGCGGGACGCACGGAACGTTCGACGAGCGACATGGCGGAGCCTCCTGCTGAGGCCACCAGTCAGCGTCATCATACTTAAAGAGAGCTTAACCGAACCGCCGGTCCGTCCTCAGCGCTGCCCGATCCGTGGCTCGGTGCCCGCCAGCAGCCGCGCGATGTTGGCGTGGTGCCGCCAGAAGACGACAAGCGCCAGCACGACCGCCAGGGCGAGGCCTTCGTAGCGGTCGAACAGGATCACGAGCAGCGGGCCGACCGCGGCGGCGGCCAGCGCGCCGGCCGACGAGATTCGGGTGACCGCCGCGGCGCCGGCCCAGGTCAGGCAGGTCACGAGCCCGCTCGGCCAGTGCAGCGCCAGCACGATGCCGATGAAGGCCGCGACCCCCTTGCCGCCGCGAAAGCCGACCCAGACCGGCCAGCAGTGGCCGAGAAACGCGGCGAGCCCCGCCACCTGCGCGGCCGCCTCGCCCCAGGCCGCGAAGGCCAGGATCGCCAGCGCCGCCTTGCCGCCGTCGAACAGCAGCGTCAGCGCCGCCGCGGTCTTGTTGCCGGTGCGGAGCACGTTGGTGGCGCCGATATTGCCCGAGCCGATCGTGCGGAGGTCCCCGAGGCGCATGACCCGCGCGATCACCAGGCCGAACGGGATCGAGCCGAGCAGATAGCCGCCGATGGCCGCGAGCAGCAGGACGATCGGGCCGGTCTCGATCTCAGGCATCGTCGTCCTCATCGTAGACGCGGGTCCCGGCGACCCAGGTGCCGAGCACCTTGCCCTCCATTCGCGTGCGGTCAAAGGGGGTGTTCTTCGAGCGCGAGCAGAGGCGCCAGCGGTCGAGCACGAACGGGCGATCGGGGTCGAAGAGGACGAGGTCGGCCGGCGCGCCGGGGCCGAGGCGGCCCGACGGCAGGCCGAGCCGGCGCGCGGGCTCGAGGGATGCCGCGCGGAAAAGCTGCGGCAGCGTCAGCTGGCCCGAGTGGTGGAGGCGGAGCATCGCGGGCAGGAAGGTCTCGAGTCCGACGGCGCCGGTCGCGGCCTCCTCGAAGGGCAGGCGCTTGGCCTCCTCGTCCTGCGGCAGGTGCGAGGAGACGACGATGTCGATCAGCCCCTCGGCCAGCGCCTCGACCATCGCCGTGCGGTCGCCCTCCGGCCGGAGCGGCGGGCAGAGCTTGAAGAAGGTGCGGTAGTCGGCGACGTCGAACTCGTTCAGCGTCAGGTGGTGGATCGAGACGGCGGCGGTGACGTCGAGGCCGGCGGCGCGGGCGCGGGAAAGCGGTGCGAGCGCGGCCTCGGTCGAGAGCTGGGCGGCGTGGTAGCGGCAGCCGGTCGCCTCGACGAGCGCGAGGTCGCGCTCGAGGCCCATGCGCTCGGCGATGGCCGGCACGCTCGGCAGGGCGAGCCGCGAGGCGAACTCGCCCGAGGTGGCGCAGGCGCCGTGCGAGAGGCCGGGCTCCTGGCAGTGGTGGACGATCAGCGCGCCCGTCGAGGTCGCGTAGGACATGATCGCGCGGAGGAGCCGGGTGTCCTCGACCGCCCGGTCGGCGTCGGTCAGCGCGACGGCGCCGGCGTCGAGCAGGAACTGCTGCTCGGTCATCTCGCGGCCTTCGAGCCCGCGGGTCAGCGCCCCCATGGCCCGGACGTTGACCCGGCAGTTGGCGCGGGCGCGCTCGAGCGCGTATTGCAGGAGCGCGGGGTCGTCGAGGGGCGGGCTGGTGTCGGGCTGCGAGATGATGGTGGTGACGCCGCCCGCGGCCGCCGCCGCGCCGGCCGAGCGGTAGCCCTCGCGGTGGCGGGCGCCGGGGTCGCCGACGAAGACGCGCATGTCGACGATGCCGGGGGCGAGGGGGAGGCCGGCGCAGTCGACCCGGTCCGGGCCGGCGGGGGCCGGGCCCTCGCCGCGCTCCGCGATCAGGCCGTCCTCGACGCGGAGCCAGCCGGGCGCGGCGGTTCCGGCCTCGGGGTCGATCAGGAGGGCGTCGGCGAAGACGGTCACGGGCGGCTTTGGGGGCGGCGGCGGAGGGCGTCGAGCCCCCCGCCCCCGGCCGCCGGCCGGGGGCCGGCGGCGGGCCCGGCGGCCGGCGGCGGGGTGTGCAAGCGAGACCTTGCACGCGTGCAAGGGGGGTCAAGTAATTGACAAGGAGTGATATTCATATTCTGGAAACCATACCGCGGGGTGCCGGGGTCCGGAGGGTGCGCTTCAGCGCACCGCGTCGGCGAGGCGATGCGCCGAGGCGCACGCTGCGGCCCTGGCTCAGGGGCGCGCTCACGCGGCCTCGGCGCCCTGGTTGCGGGCGAGCAGCTCCATCACCGCCATGCGCACGGCGACGCCCATCTCGACCTGCTCGCGGATCACCGACCGCGAGATGTCGTCGGCGACCTCGGCGTCGATCTCGACGCCGCGGTTCATCGGCCCCGGGTGCATCACGATCGCGTCGGGCGCGGCGGCGGCGAGCTTCTCGGCCGTGAGCCCGTAGCGGTGGAAGTACTCGCGCCTCGACGGGATCGCGGCGCCGGAGAGGCGCTCGTTCTGGATCCTCAGCATCATCACGACGTCGCAGCCGCGAAGGCCGGCCGTCATGTCGTCGAACACCTCGACGCCGAAGCGGTCGATGCCGGCGGGCAGGAGCGTCGGCGGCGCGATCACGCGGACGCGGTTCTCGAGCTTGCCGAGGCAGAGGATGTTCGAGCGCGCGACCCGGCTGTTGGCGATGTCGCCGCAGATCGCGACGGTCAGCCGGTGCAGCCGTCCCTTCCGCCGCCGGATCGTCAGCGCGTCGAGCAGCGCCTGCGTCGGGTGCTCGTGCCGCCCGTCGCCGGCGTTGAGGACGGCGCAGTTGACCTTCTCGGCCAGGAGCGCCGGCGCGCCCGAATGCGGGTGGCGGACGACGAGCAGGTCGGGGTGCATCGCGTTCAGCGTGAGCGCCGTGTCGATCAGCGTCTCGCCCTTGCGCACGCTCGAGGTCTGGACCGACATCGTCATGACGTCGGCGCCGAGGCGCATTCCCGCGAGCTCGAAGCTCGCCTGCGTCCGGGTCGAGGCCTCGTAGAACAGGTTGATCTGGGTCAGGCCGCGCAGCACGTCGGCGTGCTTCTGCCGCTGCCGCCCGAGCGCGACATAGCTGTCGGCGAGGTCGAGGATCTCGTGAATCTCGGCCGGTGCAAGCTGCTGGATGCCGAGGAGATGGCGGTGGGCGAACACGGGGGCGGCGCTCCGTGGGGCGGCGGGCGCGGGGGGTATAGCAGCGGGGGAAGCCGGGCGGCAAGCGGAGGGAAGGTGCGGTAGCCGCAAGCGACGGCCTGAACGAAGGCCCATCGACCCCGTGTAACCGGCCGGTCCCGGACTTGATCCGGGACCAGGTGTCCGGGTCGGCCCCGGCTCGGAGACCGGGGCAGCGCGGTCTGCGCCGAGAGGTTCTGATCGAAAAGCGGTATCACCGGCTGACCCGGAAGGCCCGCCGCCGGGTTGTCTCGCGCGCGAACCTCTGGCTTCCTCTTCGGGCGAAGGGGGCGACGGGCCATGATCACTCTCGACAGGCTGCGCGAGCTCTACGAGGGCGGCAGTGACGAGGCGCAGCGGTTCCGCTATGGACTCGTGATCTTCGACCTGACGACGATCTCCTTCGTGGTCGTCTCG
>DATKCY010000356.1:0-3016 GCA_035512995.1 Thermohalobaculum sp. | reverse complement strand
TGTGGCTCGTGCGGACCGCGCGGCGGGTGCCGGAGGCGCCGGCGCTGATGACCGGCACTCGGGTCGATTCCGATTACGCCCGCTTCGTCCGGCGCGCGGCGGCGATCGGGGCCTCGCTTCGGGACCGACACGGTGTCGACCCCGGTGACCGGATCGGGGTCTTCATGACCAACCGGCGCGAGTATCTCGAGGCGCTCTACGGCGCCTGGTTCGCGGGCGCCGCGGCCGTGCCGGTGAACGCGAAGCTGCACCCGCGCGAAGCGGCGTGGATCGTGGAGCACGCCGGCGCCCGGCTGGTCTTCGTGTCGGAAGATGTCGGCGCGGGGCTCGGCGAGGTTCTGCCCGAGGGGGTGGAGCTGATCGCCGCCGGCAGCCGCGCCTTCGAGGCGATGGCGGCGGGCGAGCCGTTGTCGGCGCCTGCGGCGATGGGCGCGGACGCCATGGCGTGGCTCTTCTACACGTCGGGCACCACCGGCCGGCCGAAGGGCGTGATGCTGACGGCGGCCAACCTGCACGCGATGACCTTCAGCTATTTCGTCGACGTCGATCCGGTCGAGCAGGCGGATGCCGCGCTGTACGCGGCGCCGATGTCGCACGGCGCCGGGCTCTACAACTTCATGCACGTGCTCCGCGGCGCGCGCCATGTCGTGCCGCCCTCGGGCGGCTTCGACGCCTCCGAGGTGCTCGACCTCGCGCCCCGGCTCGGCCGCGTCTCGATGTTCGTGGCGCCGACGATGGTGCGCCGGCTGGTCGAGCGTGCGAAGGCCGACGGGCGGGACGGCGAGGGCCTCCGCACCGTCGTCTACGGCGGCGGGCCGATGTATCTGGCCGACATCGTCGAGGCGGTCGAGGTCATGGGCCCGCGCTTCGTCCAGATCTACGGCCAGGGCGAGAGCCCGATGACCATCACGGCGCTCGCGCGCGAGCAGGTCGCCGACCGCGCCCACCCGCGCTGGCGCGAGCGGCTGGCCTCGGTCGGCACGGCGCACTCCTGCGTCGAGGTCGCCGTGACGAACGAGGCCGGGCGCGCGATGCCGCCGGGCGGGACCGGCGAGATCGTGGTCCGCGGCGCGTCCGTCATGGCCGGCTACTGGCAGGATGCGGCGGCGACGGTGGAGGCGCTCCGGGACGGCTGGCTCCGCACCGGCGACCTCGGCTCGATCGACGAGGACGGGTTCGTCACGCTGCAGGACCGCTCGAAGGACGTCATCATCGCGGGCGGCGCGAACGTCTATCCGCGCGAGGTCGAGGAGGCGCTGCTCGAGCACGCCGACGTCGCCGAGGCCGCGGTGGTCGGGCGCCGGCACCCCGACTATGGCGAGGAGGTCGTGGCCTTCGTCGCCCTCGCCCCCGGCCGGCGCCTCGACGGCGGGGCGCTCGACCGCCACTGCCTCGCCCGCATCGCCCGGTTCAAGCGGCCGAGAGCGTATTTCGAGGTCGAGGCGCTGCCGAAGAACAACTACGGCAAGGTGCTGAAGACCGAGCTCCGCCGGCGGCTCGCGGAGGAGTAGGAGGCGCGTCGGATCGGGAAGCGGCGAGCGCACGGTCCCCGGCCGGCTCCGGGTTCAGCGCCGTCCCTCCTTCCAGCCCTCGGCGCCGATCAGCGGCACGAAGCGGACGGCGCCGAGCTCGTCCTGCTCGAACGACTCTTCGCCGGTGCGGCGGATGCGGATCAGCTGCTGGAACCCCGCGGCCTCGACCGGGATGACGAGCCGGCCGCCGGGCGCGAGCTGGTGCTTGAGCGTCTTGCAGGCCGTCGGCGCGCCGGCGGCGACGACGATCGAGTCGAACGGCGCCTCCTCGGGCCAGCCGAGCGTGCCGTCGCCGACGCGGACGGTCACGTTCTCGATGCCGGCCTCGCCGAGCGCCCGGCCCGCCTTCTCCGCCAGCGCCCCGATCCGCTCGACCGACCAGACGTGGCCGACCGCCTGCGCCATCACCGCCGCCGCGTAGCCCGACCCCGTGCCGACGTCGAGCGAGCGGTCGCCCGCCCGGGGTTCGGCGGCCTCCGCCATCAGCGCGACGACGTAGGGCTGCGAGATCGTCTGGTGCTCGTCGATCGGCAGGGCGCCGTCGGAGTAGGCCAGGTGCGACAGGCCGGGCGGCACGAAACACTCGCGCGGCACCGTTCGCATCGCCTCGAGGACGCGCGGGTTCCTGATCCCGCGCGCCTCGATCTGGCGGGCCACCATCTCCTCGCGGAGCCGGGGGAAGTCGAGCTGATCGGCCATGGGGGACGCCTCATCCGCTCAGTCACAGCTAGCGGCACGGCGGCATCGGGCCAGCGGCCGGTCGTTGATCGGAACTCTGCCGGCCGCCCTCAGCGGGCGCCGGCGCAGAAGACGTCGTGGAGCGCGGCCATCATCGCCCGCGTCTCGTCGTCCGAGAGCCGGTAGTGGATCGTCTGCGCCTGGCGCCGCGTGGCGACCATCCCGGCCTCGCGCAGCCGCGCGAGGTGCTGGCTGAGCGCCGACTGGCTGAGCCCGACGACCGCCTGCAGCTCGCCGACCGAGGCCTCGCCCTCGGCGAGCCGGCAGAGGATCAGGAGCCGCTTGCGATTCGCCATCGCCGCGAGCCGCCCGGCGACGTGCCCGGCCCGCGCCTCGAGCGCCGCCAGGTTACCCGTCGACGCCTGGCGCGCCGCTTGGGGAATCCGGGTCGGTTTCACATCTCAGCCTTGTCTAATTTAGATGTTCCTTATATATGGCGCTTCGAGCTCCGCGGGGCAACGGGGACAGCCGACCGCGGCTGCCGTGCTCGTAGCGAGGCGAAGGAGGTTTCATGCAGTCGGCTCGGCTTCCGGGCGCGCAAGTCGCGGGTCCTGACGATGACAGGCAAGGAGTCCACGTCATGAGCATGCTCGACGAGCGCGTCGTCCGTCATTCGCCGTCGCGGGGGCCTGACAGCCCCGACGTCTGGGGTGTCTACGAGCCGGACACCGGGTCGATCCAGTATATCGCGGCCTGCCCGAAAACGAAGAAGGCGGCGCTGATCGACGTGGTCTGGAACTACGACC
>DATKCY010000355.1:0-5948 GCA_035512995.1 Thermohalobaculum sp. | reverse complement strand
CCGTGACCGCGCTCGAGCATCCCCGGCAGCGCCGCACGGACCGTCCAGAACATCGAGCGGACGTTGAGGTCGAAGGCGAACGACCAGTCCTCGTCGGTCGCGTCGAGCGCGGTGCCGCGGTGAACGACGCCGGCGCAGTTGAAGAGGATGTGCGGCCGCGCCTCGTCGACCGCCCTGCGGATCGTGGCGTCGTCGAGCACGTCGAGCTTTGCCGTGCGGCAGTCGAGGCCATCGAGCAGGTCGGGGTCGAGGTCGGTCGCCATGAGCTCCGCGCCCTCGCGCGCGAAGGCCTCGGCGACGGCGCGGCCGATGCCCTGGCCCGCCGCCGTGACGAGCGCGCGCCTGCCCGAGAGGCGCCCGCTCATGGCGCGCCCGCGAAGGATGCGGTCATCGGTCCCTCCTTCCTCGCCCGCGCCAGAAGGAGGGGCGGGGCGTGCGTTCGTCAATGGCTGCCTGGTGCCTCGGGGTTGGCGCGTCCACTCACGTTCGCTCGCCTGGCGGCGCTCCCCGCTTCTTCAGCGCGCGCAGGTCGTGCATGCCGGGCCGCTCGCGCGGGTCCTCGCCGTCCGCGAAAAGCCGGTGCTTCTGGATCTTCTGCGTCCCCGTCGTCGGCAGCGCGTCGAGGAACAGCACCCAGCCCGGCGCCTTGTAGTAGGCGAGGCGGCCGAGGCAGTGGCGCGCGATATCCTCGGCCAACGCGGCGCCCGCCTCCGCGCCCTCCGCCGCAACGACGCAGGCCAGCACCTCCTCCTCGCGGAGCTCGTCGGGCAGGGGCGCGACGGCCACCTGCGCGACCGCCGCGTGCTCGAGCAGCACGGCCTCGACCTCGGCGGCCGAGATGTTCTCGCCCGAGCGGCGGATGATGTTCTTGGCGCGGTCGACGAAGTGGATCATGCCGTCGGGGTCGATCACGACCGTGTCTCCGGTGTGGAACCAGCCGCCGCGCCACGCCTCCTCGGTCGCCCGGCGGTCGTCGAGATAGCCCGAGAAGAAGTGCTTGCGGGGCGTCCCGGCCGAATGGCGGATCGTCATCTCGCCGGGCTCGCCCTGCGGCGCCTCACGGTCCTCGCGGTCGACCACGCGAACCTCGAGCCCCGGCACCGGCCGGCCGATGGCGCGGGTGCCGACCTGGCGCGGCTCGTGCGCGTCGGCCAGGATGCGGCAGCCCTCGGTCATCCCCCAGAGCTCGACCATGGGAAAGCCGAAGCGCCGCTCGAAGGCGTCATGCAGCGTCGGCTCGATCCCGGCGCCGAAGCCGAAGCGGACGGCGTGGGCGCGGTCCCGCCGCTCCTCGGGGCGCTTCATCAGCATCGAGGCGATGACGCCGAGATAGTGCACGACCGTCGCGCCGGTCGCGGCGACGTCGGCCCACCAGGTCGAGGGGTGGAAGCGGTCGTCGACGATCAGGCAGTTGCCGCGGCTCATGACGCCGAACAGGGACATGATGCCGGCGTTCACGTGGTAGAGCGGCAGCGGGTTGAAGACACGGTCCGTCCCCTCGCCGAACGCCGCCACGCCGCCGCGGGAGGCGTACCAGTCGCCCATCGCCAGCTCGTACTCGTGGCTCATCACGCAGCCCTTCGGCCGGCCCGTGGTGCCGGAGGTGTAGAGGAGGCTCGCCTCGCGTGCGGGGTCCGGTCCGTCCCCCTCCGCCCGCCGCGGCGCGTGGCCGGGCGTGCCGGCGAAGTCCTCCAGCTGCGCCGTGGGCGGGCGGTGGCTCGCCTCGGCCACGGCCGCCTCGGTTAGCGCTCGCTTCGCCTCGGTCGTCACGATCAGGTCGGGGCGGCAATGATCGACGAGGTAGGCGTACTCGGCCGGCCGGTACTCCGGGTTCACGGGCGCGACCGAGGCGCCGAGAGCATTGAGCGCGAGCTTGTGCAGCACGTGCTCCGGCCGGTTCTCGAGCATCAGCGCGACGCGGTGCCCGGCGCCGTAGCCGGCCGTTGCGTAACGCGCCTCGAGGTCGGCCACGGCGTCGAGGCAGGCGGCATAGGTGCCCTCCCACCCGCCGGGCAGGTATCCCCGGCCCGCGCGCGCCGGCACCGCCAGGAACGGCCGGTCCGGCCAGCGCCTGGCGGCGGCGCGAAAGGCGGCTCCGATCGTGCCGGCGGCGGTCAGGGTCATCGGCGGGACCTGCGGTGGCGAAACGGGCAGCGCTGCAGGATAGGCCGCGGCTGGCACGAGCGGAACCGCGCCGTTCGCGTGGTCCACTCGTCAGCGGGGGCAGGGGCGCCTCGCTCCCGCGGGAGGGCGCACGGACGGCGACGCCGATGGCCCCTCCCGGCCGCGGGCGGACGGGGCAGCGGGCCGCTCGACCCGCCCCCGCACGGATCAGCCGCCGGCCGCCTCGATCACGCCGCAGGCGATGCGGCCGCCCGCGCCGGCGTCGGCCTCGTAGCTGTCCGGGTTCTCGTGGATGACGATCGCCGAGCCGTCGTCGTCGAAGACCGTCGCCTCGGCGTCCTCGGCCAGCGTCACGTCGGCGGTGATGACGTGGTGCACGGCCTCGCCGCTCTCGGCGACCCAGATGTTCGGCGTGTCGCCGGCATGCGCGCCCGCCGGGTTCAGCGTGCCGTGCTCGTCGCCGGTCGGGTTGTAGTGGTCGCCCGCGGCCGCGAAGCCGTCCTCGCACGAGCCGGTCTCGTGGATGTGGAACGCGTGCTCGCCGGGCGGCAGGCCCGAGAGCTCGGCGCGGATCAGCACGCCGTTGCCGTTCTCGTCGAGGCTGACGGTGCCGATGTCGTTGCCGTCGGCGTCCTTCATGGCGGCGGTCGCCTGCTTCATGCCGCCGTGCGACATGCCCTGCGCCTGGGGCACGAGCGCGAGGACGGCGAGCGCGGCGGCGGTGGCGAGGATCGGTTTCATGGGCTTCTCCCTGTCCGGAACGATTGGCGCTCGATGTAGCCCGCCGCCCGCGGCCGACGAGGCGCGGACGCAAGGCCGCCATGCAGGCGCGAGCCTTGGCGGCGGCACCGGGTCGGGCTAGCGTTCCGGCCATGGAGACGCAGGACGAGACGCCGCCGGGCCGGCGCTGGCACGACATGGGCGGCCGACCCGCCGGTCCCGTTGAGCGGGACGAGCACGACCACGCGCTCTGGGAGAAGCGGGTCGACGCGCTGATGGTCATTCTGGGCCGGCAGGGCCTGATGCCGGTCGACGCGCTCCGCCGCATCCTCGAGGACATGGGCGAGGAGGCGTTCGAGACGATGACCTACTACGAGCGCTGGATGGCCGCGGTCACGCAGCACCTGGTCGAGACCGGCGTCGTCACCATCGACGAGCTGAACCGCCGCATGGCGGAGGTCGAGGCGCGCGGGCCGACCTATGCCGAGGCGCAGGGGGGCAGCTCGTGAGCGGCGCCCCCACGCTCGTTCTCTCTGCCGGGGAGGTCGCGGCGCGCGGCTTCCGCTTCGGCCACCCGCTCGAGGAGGAGGCAGAGGTCACGATGACCCCGCTCTCGCGGCTCACCGGCCTCGGGCGTGCGGGCGTGAATTTCGTCCGGGTGGCGCCGGGCCGGAAGGCGTTTCCGCTCCACCGTCACATGGTCGAGGAGGAGTGGACCTACGTGATCGCGGGCGAGGCGGAGGTCACGCTCGGCGAGGCGGTGCACCGGCTCGGCCCGGGCGCCTTTGTCGCCTTTCCCGCCGGGGGACCGCCGCACCAGGTGCGGAACGCGGGCGAGGCCGAGCTCGTCTGCCTCATGGGCGGCGAGCACCGGCCGTTCGAGGCCGTCGATTTCCCCGAGCACGGCAAGCGGCTGACCCGCACCAGCGCCGGGACCGAGATCGGCGCCGCCGAGAGCTTCGAGCCGTTCGACTTCTTCTCGCGCACGCCGCTGCCGGTGGGGACGAAATGACGCTGCCCGAGGTCACGCCGCCCAACTTTCCGCCGCCTTATCCGGTCGGCGCGACGCGGTTCGCCGCCGGCGATGCGGTGCGGGTGCGCGCGGCCGACGGGCCGGGTCATCTGCGGACGCCGTGGTACGTGCGCGGCAGGCAGGGCCGGGTCGAGCGCATCTGCGGCGCCTTCGGCAACCCCGAGGAACTCGCCTATGGCCGCGACGGCGCGGTCGTGCCGCTCTATCGGGTGCGCTTCCGCATGGACGCGCTCTGGGGGGCGTCCGCCGAGCGCGGCGACGACACGCTCGACGTCGAGATATTCGAGCACTGGCTGGAGCCCGCCTGATGCCGCACGACCATCATGAGGGCGAGCTCAGCCCCTCGGGCCACCCCTACCGGCCCGACGACGACGCGGCCCTGACCTACTGGCAGCGGATGGAGATCGCGGTCCGCGAGCTCATGGTCGAGAAGGGGCTGACCACGCCGGCCGAGATCGCGGCGCAGATCGAGAAGATGGACGCCCGCTCGCCCGCGCTCGGCGCGCGGGTCGTCGCGCGCGCCTGGACCGATCCGGACTACAGGGCGCGGCTCCTCGCCGACGGCTCGGCGGCGGCGCGCGAGCTCGGGATCGAGGTCGAGGCGCTGAAGCTGGTCGCGGTCGAGAACCGGCCGGGGCTCCACAACGCCGTCGTCTGCACGCTCTGCTCGTGCTACCCGCGCAACCTGCTCGGCCTGCCGCCCGACTGGTACAAGACCCGTGCCTACCGCTCGCGCATGGTGCGCGAGCCGCGGAGCGTCCTCGCCGAGTTCGGGCTCGAGCTGCCCGAGGGCACGGAGGTCCGGGTGCACGATTCGACCGCCGACATGCGCTACATCGTCCTGCCCGAGCGGCCCGCGGGCACCGAGGACTGGGACGAAGCGCGGCTCGCCGGCATCGTCACGCGCGACTGCATGATCGGGGTGGCCGTCCCGCGGACCGGCTGATGCTCGGCCGGCTGCTGGCAGGCGGCCGGGCGCTGCCGCCCGAGTCGCAGGGCGCGCTCGGCGTCATGGCGGCGATGCTGCTCTTCGTCGTCATGGACTCGATCGCGAAGTGGCTGGGCCAGGACCTGCCGGCGCTGCAGGTGGTCTGGGCGCGTTATGTGAGCCAGACCCTGCTGATGGTCGCGATCTTCCTGCCGCGGCTCCACCGGGTCGTGCGCACGAACCACCTGTCGATCCAGCTCGTGCGCTCGCTTCTGCTCTTCGGCGCGACGAGCCTGTTCTTCTGGTCGCTCAAGTTCCTCGAGCTCGCCGAGGCGGTGGCGATGATGGAGGTTGCGCCGCTCCTGATCACGCTGCTCGCGGCGCTGGTGCTGGGCGAGCGGGTGGGCCCGCGGCGCTGGATTGCCGTCGGCTTCGGGCTCCTCGGCGCGCTGATCCTGCTCCGGCCCGGCTTCGGCGTGTTTCAGCCCGCAGCCCTCCTGACCCTCGGCGCCGCGGTCTGCCTTGCGAGCTACAACATCGCGACCCGGATGCTCGGCGCGGCCGATCCGATCTGGACGACCGTGCTCTACACGACCGGCGCAGGCGCGCTGATCTCGTCCATCGCCATGCCCTTCGTCTGGGAGACGCCGACCGCGTCCCAGGCGCTCTGGATGTGCGTGATCGGCCTGCCTGGCTTCATGGGGCACGTCGCGCTCGTCTGGGCGCTCGGCCGGGCCGAGGCCTCCGCGCTCGCGCCCTTCAACTATACCGGCCTCGTCTGGGGTATCCTGTTCGGCCTGATCTTCTTCGGAGAGGTGCCGGGGGGCGTGACGCTCATGGGCGCCGCGGTCATCGCCGGCGCCGGCATCTATGTCTGGCACCGCGAGCGCGTGGTCGGCGCACGGCGGCCGGCATGAGGCCGCTCCGCCCGGGACTGGCGGCGCCGCTGCCGGAGGGCGAGACGTTTCCCCGGCGCCTCCGCCGGCACCTGGGCCTGCTGCTGCCGCTCGCCTGGCCGGTAATGCTGTCGCGCGCGAGCATCCTGATGATGGCGTTCTGCGACATCGCGATGCTCGGCCGCTACGCGCCCGGGGCGGTCGGGACCATGGGCCTCGGCATGTCGATCTTCATCCCGCTCATGGT
>DATKCY010000354.1:0-2653 GCA_035512995.1 Thermohalobaculum sp. | reverse complement strand
GCGGCGCGCTGCTGGCGGCCGGCGCGGCGGAGGCGATGGTCGCGGGCGCGGCGACGCCGACCCGGCGGGTGATCGAGGCGGGGCTGATGACCGTCGGCCCGGCCGAGGGGGTGGGCACGCCGTCGAGCTATTTCCTGATGCTGATGCCCGACCGGGCGCTGATCTTCGCCGACTGCGCGCTGGTGGTCGAGCCGACCGCGGGAGAGCTGGCGGACATCGCGGTCGCCGCCACCCGCTCCGGCCGCGCGCTGCTCGGCGAGGCGCGGACGGCGCTCCTCTCCTACTCGACCCGCGGCTCGGGCGACGGCGCCGGGCCGCGCCGCGTGCGCGACGCCGTGGCGCTCGCGCGCGCCCGCGCGCCCGAGCTCGCCGGCGTGATCGACGGCGAGCTCCAGGCGGACGCCGCGCTCGACGCCGCCATCGCGGCCAGGAAGGGCGCCGAGGGACCGGTCGCGGGCGCGGCGAACGTGCTCGTCTTCCCCGGTCTCGACGCCGGCAACATCGGCTACAAGCTGGTGCAGGAGCTCGGCCGCGCGCAGGCGGTCGGCCCGTTCCTGCAAGGGTTCGCGAGGCCGATCTCCGACCTCTCCCGCGGCGCGAGCGTGGACGACATCGTCGCCGCGGCGGTGATCGCGCTGGCGACGGGCTGAAAATGCCGCGAAATCTGCTAGACTGGGCCGCGGGAGCGGAGACGTGTGCGCCCGTCGGGGCGCGCGCTCGGGGGCGCCTGACGGGAGGACCGGGATGAGCATTCCGCCCCGCATCTGCTTCGCAGTCGCGACGATCGCGGCCCTTGTCGTGCCGGGCCCGGCTCCGGCGGAGGAGCTGAGGATCGGCACCGGTGCCACGACCGGCGTCTATTTCCAGGTCGGACGCGCGATCTGCCGCATCCTGAACGAGACCGACCCGGTCGAGGGGCTGAGCTGCGCGGCCGAGAGCACGCCGGGCTCGCTCCACAACCTCGCCGCCGTCCGCGCGGGCGAGCTCGAGGTCGGCGTCGTGCAGTCGGACTGGCAGCACCATGCGGTCCGGGGCACGAGCGGGTTCGCCGACGCCGGCGCCGACGAGAGCCTGCGCGCCCTGTTCTCGGTCCACGGCGAGCCGTTCACGCTCGTCGTCCGCGAGGATTCGGGGATCGGGTCGATCGCCGAGCTTGCCGGCCGCCGCGTGAACATAGGCAATCCCGGCTCGGGCCAGCGCGGCACGATGGAGGCGGTGATGGAGGCGATGGGCTGGAGCGCCGAGGACTTCGCGCTCGCTACCGAGCTGACGGCGGCGGAGCACGGGCTGGCGCTCTGCCACGACCGCGTCGAGGCGATCGTCTACACGGTCGGGCACCCGAACGCCTCGATCGCGCAGGCGACCGGCCTCTGCGACGCGCGGATCGCCGCGGTCTCGGGTCCGGAGATCGATGCCCTGGTCGACGCGGCGCCGTTCTATGCGAAGACGGAGGTGCCCGGCGGCATCTACGCCGCGAACCCGGAGCCGGTGCCGACCTTCGGCGTGACCGCGACGGTTGTCGCCTCGGCGGACCTGCCCGAGGAGACGGCCTATCGGCTCGTATCGCGCGTGTTCGAGAACTTCGAGACCTTCAGGAAGGCGCACCCGGCGTTCGGCTATCTGCGGAAGGAGGACATGGTGGCCGCCGGCCTGTCGGCGCCGCTCCACCCCGGCGCGGTGCGCTATTTCCGCGAGGCCGGCCTGGTGGCGGAGCCGGCCGGGGAGGCGGAGGACGAGACCGGGGACGCCGGCGAGACACCGGAAGACGCCGACGAGGCGACCGCCGGGGAGCCGGCAGAGGGGGCGGCCGCGGAGTCCGAGGCGGCGGCCGAGCCCGCCGAGGCGGCGGACCCTGCGGATGGCGACGTGGCGGAGGCGGCCGAGGGCGCGAGCGCCGAGGAGGAGCCGTCCGGGGAGGAAAAGGCGGAGTAGGGCAGGGCCGGGCGCGGGGGGCCGCGCCGTCCCGGGCCTGACCCTACGAGATTCACACATTGTGGGCGAGGGTCCAGCCCTGCTGGATGGCTCGGAAAAGTGGTGGAGTCCGCGCAGCATGACGACGGGGCCGGGTTTGCCGTAGTAGCCGGTCCAGCCGCCGAGCCGGGCGCAGACCCAGGCGGCATAGGCCAGCGAGCCTCTCGGGTGCGGGTTCTTCTGCCGCTCGGTCCGGCCTTCGAGGCTGGCCGAGACGGCCTCGAGCGCCGGCTGCTCGTCGGGCCGGAAGGCGTCCTGCATTGGCCGCCCGGCGGCGCCGTCGCGCTCGCGCGTCAGCTGCAGGACGCTCGCCCCCGCGATCAGCGCCGCGACGGCCAGCGTCTCGAAGGGTCCCTCGGCGATGCCGACCCGCTCGACGTCGAAGCCGCGGGTCTTGAGGATGCGGAACAGCTCCTCGATGGTCCAGCGTCGGCGGTAGAGGCCGACCAGCCAGCGCGCCTGCCCGGCGGTCTCGATCGCATGCGTGGTCAGCAGGCGCCAGTGCGCGGGGGCGGCGCCTGCCGGCGGATCGATCTCGCGCGCCTCGACGAGCGTCAGCGGCAGGCTCTCCGGCAGCGCGCGTGCGCCCGCGCCCGAGGACGGCCGGCGGACCTCGGCGGCGAGCACGCGCAGCGCCAGCACCGCCGTTCGCGCCGGCCGGCCCGGCCCCGCCGCCAGCTGG
>DATKCY010000353.1:0-2632 GCA_035512995.1 Thermohalobaculum sp. | reverse complement strand
TGCCGGTCGGCGTCGTCGAACTCGGCGTATTTCCCCTGCTCGGTGATCCGCCCCTTGCGGCCGGTCAGCCCGGACCAGAAGGCGACCGCGTCGCCCAGGTCGTCGGTCCGGCAGTCGATGCAGAGGCCGCCGATCCTGAGGTTCGCCACCATCACACCCGCTCGATGATGCGCTCGCCGAACAGGCCCTGGGGCCGGAACAGCAGGAAGACGAGGGCGAGGACATAGGCGAACCAGTTCTCGGTCGCCCCCCCGATCATCGGCCCGACGTAGAACTCGAACAGCTTCTCGCCGACCCCGATGATGAGCCCGCCGACGATCGCGCCGGGGATCGAGGTGAAGCCGCCCAGCATCAGCACCGGCAGCGCTTTCAGCGCGATCAGCGACAGCGAGAACTGCACGCCCGAGGTCGCGCCCCACATGATCCCGGCGACCAGCGCGACGATGCCGGCGACGGACCAGACGATCCACCAGATCGTCTCGAGCGAGATGCCGACACTGAGCGCCGCCTGGTGGTCGTCGGCCACCGCGCGAAGCGCGCGGCCCATCTTGGTGTACTGCGAGAAGAGCGTGAGCGAGATCACCAGCAGCGCCGCGACCACGGCCGCCGAGATCGCGAGCTTGTCGACGAACATGCTCGTCCGGTCGATGATCCAGTCCGACGGCCCCGACGGCAGGCCGACGTCCAGCACCTTGACGTTGGCGCCCCACATCAGGTCGCCGAGCCCCTCGAGCACGAAGGCGAGCCCGATCGTCGCCATGAACAGGATGATCGCGGGCTGGCCGACCAGCGGCCGGAAGATCACGCGCACGACCACCCAGGCGAGCGCGATCATCACCACCGTCGTCGCGGCGATGGCGAGGAGGACGAACCAGAGCGGCGGCGCGCCGCCCTCGCCCTCGGGCGCGTGGTACCAGTTGTGGTAGTCGGTGCCGAGCGCCGCGTTGATCAGGTGCGCGAACGGGACCTGCCCGTCCATGATGCCGACCAGCGTCAGCGCCGCGAACAGCGCCAGCACGCCCTGCGCGAAGTTGAAGATGCCGCTGGCCTTGAAGATCAGCACGAAGCCGAGGGCGACGAGGCTGTACATGACCCCGGCGAGCAGGCCGGAGATCACGATCTCATAGAAGAACGGGTCGGTCAGGAACATGGCGTCCTCCCGGCGGCAGCGGCGCGTTGCCCTCTCCCCCGGCCCCTCTCCCACGGGGAGAGGGGAGCGCCGGCCGCACCGCCGGCGCCAGACCGCGACAGCGACAGCGAGTCGGCTGGCCGTGCGGGGCTGAAGGCGGCGGCAGGCGCCCCCCCCTCCGCTCCGGAGGGGGGACGGGGGGGAGGCAGGCCGCGGCGGCCGGCAGCCCGTGCCTCACTCATGCGCGACCCCCAGATAGGCGTCGATCACCTGTCGGTTCGCGCGCACCTCGTCGGGCGTGCCGTCGCCGATCTTGGCGCCGTAGTCGAGCACCGCGACGCGGTCGGAGAGGTCCATGACGACGCCCATGTCGTGCTCGATCAGCGCGATCGTCGTGCCGAACTCGTCGTTCACGTCGAGGATGAAGCGGCTCATGTCCTCCTTCTCCTCGACGTTCATGCCGGCCATCGGCTCGTCGAGCAGCAGGAGCGTCGGCTCGGCGGCGAGCGCGCGGCCGAGCTCGACCCGCTTCTGCAGCCCGTAGGGCAGCCGGCCGACCGGGGTCTTGCGGATGTGCTGGATCTCGAGGAAGTCGATGATGTGCTCGACGAACTCGCGGTGCTCGACCTCCTCGCGCTCGGCGGGGCCGACCCAGAGCGCCTGCCACAGGAGGTTGCGCCGCATGTGGATCAGCCGTCCGGTCATGATGTTGTCGAGCGTCGACATGCCCCGGAACAGCGCGATGTTCTGGAAGGTGCGCGCGATCCCCTGACGCGCGATCCGGTGCGGCGGCAGGTTGCCGCGTTTCTCGCCGCGGAACCAGATCTCGCCTTGCTGCGGGTGGTAGAAGCCGTTGATGACGTTCAGCATCGACGACTTGCCGGCGCCGTTCGGGCCGATGATCGCGCGGATCTCGCCCTCGCGGATGTCGAAGCTCACGTCCTCGAGCGCGGTCACGCCGCCGAAGCGGAGCGTCACGTTGCGGATGTCCATGACGACGTCGCCGATGCGGCGCGCGTCCGGCCCGGGCGGCGCCTGCCCGGCGGCGCGCCCGGCGCCTGCGTCCGGCGGCGACACCTCGCTCTGCGCCCCGGGGGTGCGGACGGCCGGGACCGGCTGGGGGTTCGTGTCGGCCATCGTCAGGCCGCCCTCGCCGGTGCGGCGCCGGCGGCGGGGAAGGTCTCCACGTCGCGGATCGCGAGGTCGGCCCTGAGCGCGCCCTTGCGCCCGTCCTCGTAGGTCACCTCGACCTCGGCAAGCACGTGATCGGCGCCCGAGTAGAGCGCCTCGATCACCTCGCCGTAGCGCTCGGCGATGATGCGTCGGCGGACCTTGCGGGTGCGCGTCAGCTCGCCGTCGTCGGCGTCGAGCTCCTTGTGCAGGATCAGGAAGCGGGTGATCTGGCAGTGGCTCAGCATCGGGTCGTCGGCGAGGCTGCGGTTGGTCGCCTCGATATCGGTCGCGAGCATCTCGTAGACGCGCGGATGCTGCGCCAGCTCCTGA
>DATKCY010000352.1:0-6493 GCA_035512995.1 Thermohalobaculum sp. | reverse complement strand
GTGGGAGACGCTGGAAAAGGCCGGCGAGGCGCTTGACGAGCGGCGGCCGGAGGACATGGCGCGCTCCCAGCCCCGGCGCGGGACCGCGGCGGGCCCCGCCGACGGGGACGGCGCGGGCGAGGGGCGCTGAGACGGGAGGGGAGGAGGACCATGACGGAGCCGCTTTATCGCGACGCCTATCTGCGGGAGACGCCGGCGCGCGTCCTTGCCGTGACCGACCGGGGCGGCGTCCTGCTCGACCGCACGGTGTTCTACCCGACCGGGGGCGGGCAGCCGGGCGACAGCGGCCGGCTGGTCTGGGACGGCGGCGAGGCCGAGGTCGCGACCGCGGTCAAGGGCGAGGCGCCGGCCGAGGTCGTGCACGTGCTGGCCGAGGGCGCGGCGCCGCCGCCCGAGGGCGCGGAGGTGCGCGCCGTCATCGACTGGGACCGGCGCCACCGGCACATGCGCGTGCACACCGGCCTCCACCTCCTGTCGGTGGTGATCCCGCTGCCCGTCACCGGCGGCGCGATCACGGCGGAGAAGGGCCGGCTCGACTTCGACATGCCCGAGGCGCCGGAGGACAAGGCGGCGCTCGAGGAGCGGCTGAACGCGCTGATCGCCGGCGACCATGCCGTGAGCGAGGAGTGGATCACGGACGCCGAGCTCGACGCCCAGCCCGACCTCGTCAAGACGATGGCGGTCAAGCCGCCGATGGGCGAGGGGCGCGTGCGCCTGATCCGGATCGGCAGCGCCGGGGCGACGGTCGACCTGCAGCCCTGCGGCGGCACCCATGTCGCGCGCACGTCCGAGATCGGCCCGGTGCGCCTCGGCAAGATCGAGAAGAAGGGCCGCCAGAACCGCCGCGTGAGCCTCCTGATCGACTGACGCCGGGGCCGCTGCCCTTGCGGCGGGGCGGCTGCGCGAGGCTGCGCTGGCATCCGCTTCTCCCGCCGCGACGCGGTGCGACCCTGCGGCACTCGGCCCCGTCCGCTCCGTCGCGGCCTCGTCGCCCACCTCTTGTGCAGTTGCGAAAAGACTGGCATCACGAGCGCCATGAAGGCGGATATCGAGCAGATCGGCTGGATCGGCTGCGATCCTCAGGCCGGCGGCGCGCTCGACACCGGCCTCGACCGCGCCCGCTACGGCGAGAAGGCGCACTGGCTGTCGCGCGCGGCGGCGCTCGGCCTGCCGGTGCCGCGCGCCTTCGTGCTGCCGGGCGGCACCGTGCGGCGGCTGGCGGAGGCGCTGGACGGCGGGCAGGCCGAGGAGGCGCACGCGCTGCTCGACCGCGCCATCGGCCGGCTCGAGGCGGCGAGCGGCCGGCGGCTCGGCGACCCCGAACGCCCGCTCCTCCTGTCCCTCCGGCCGTCCGCCGCGGGCGGCGGCGCGGCGGCGCCCGCGATCCTCAACATCGGCATGGCCGAGGCGACGCTGCCGGCGATCGAGGCGGAGCACGGCGCGCGCACGGCGCAGGACCTCTACCGCCGGCTGATCCAGTCCTACGGCGCCGGGGCGCTCGGCGTCGAGGGCGAGGACTTCGAGTACGCGCTCTACGACAAGCTGAAGGACGACGGCATCGACGGCGAGACCGAGCTCGGCGCCGGTCAGCTCGCGGAGCTGGCGGCCGCCTTCCTGGCGCTGATCGAGGCCGACGGCGAGGGCGCGTTCCCGCAGGACGCGCGCGGCCAGGTCGCCGGCGCGATCGCGGCGATGGCGCGCGCCTGGGACGCGCCGCGCGCGCGGACGCGCCGGCTCGCGAAGGACCTGGCCGAGGACGCGCCGCTGGCGCTGATCGTGCAGGAGATGGTGATGGGCCTCGGCCCCGAGCCGTCCGGCGCCGGGATCGCGCGGCTGCGGAGCGAGCTGACCGGCGAGACCGGGCTCTCCGGCCGCTACCTCGCGCAGGCGCAGGGCGAGGAGGCGCTGATGGGGCTGCGCACGCCGCTCCTGCTGACCCGGGCCGAGCAGACGCCCTCGGGCCCGCCCGAGCGGACGCTCGAGGAGGCGGCGCCCGGGGTCACGGCGCGGCTGGCCGAGATCGGCGAGCGCCTCGAGCAGGAGCTCGGCGACGCCTTCGTCATGCATTTCACGCTGGCCGGCGGCGCGCTCAGCCTGCTCGAGCTGGCGCCGGCGCGCCGCGCCCCGCGCGCCGCGATCCGGATCGCGGTCGAGCTGGCCGAGAAGGGCGCGATCACGCGCGACGAGGCGATGATGCGGATCGACCCGGCCTTCCTCGAGGACCATCTGCACCCCTCGATCGATCCGGCGGCCAAGCGCGACGTGATCGCGCTGGGGCTGCCGGCCTCGCCCGGCGCCGCGGCGGGCGAGCTGGTGTTCTCGCCCGACGCGGCCGAGGCCGCCGCCGCGGCGGGCCGCCCGGCGATCCTGGCGCTGATCGAGACCGGGCCCGAGGACATCCGCGGCATGCACGCGGCCCGGGGCGTGCTGACGGTCAGGGGCGGCATGACGAGCCACGCCGCGGTCGTCGCCCGCGGCCTCGGGCGGCCGTGCGTCTGCGGCGCCAAGGGCCTGGTGCTCGACCGCGCCCGCGGCGTGCTCGCCGCCGCCGACGGGCGTGAGTTCCACGCGGGCAGCGTCGTGACCGTCGTCGGCTCGGATGGGCAGGTGCTGGCCGGCGCCGCCGCGACCGTCGAGCCCGAGATCACCGGCGCCTTCGCGCGGCTGCTCGAGTGGGCCGACGCGGCGCGCCGGCTCGGCGTGCGCGCGAACGCCGACACGGCGCAGGACGCCGCCGTCGCCCGCGGCTTCAACGCCGAGGGCATCGGCCTCTGCCGCACCGAGCACATGTTCTTCAAGCGCGGCCGGATCCTGCCGATGCGCGAGATGATCATGGCCGAGGACGCCGAGAGCAGGCGCGCGGCGCTGGCGCGGCTCCGCACCATGCAGAAGGGCGACTTCGTCGAGCTGTTCCACGAGATGGCGGGCCTGCCGGTCGTCATCCGCCTGCTCGACCCGCCGCTGCACGAGTTCCTGCCGCACGGGGACGACGAGCTGAGCGAGATGGCCGAGACGCTCGACGTGCCGCTCCAGCGCATCCGCGAGCGCGCGGAGGAGCTCGCCGAGTTCAACCCGATGCTCGGCAAGCGCGGCTGCCGCATCGGCATCGCCTTCCCCGAGATCTACGCGATGCAGGCGCACGCGATCCTCGAGGCCGCGTGCGACGCGGGCGAGCGCACCGGCGAGCCGGTCGTCCCCGAGATCATGATCCCGCTGGTCTCGGCCGTGCGCGAGCTCGAGGTGCTCGCGCGCGTGATCGGCGAGGCCGCCGACGAGGTGCGCGCGGCGCAGGGCGGCATGGTCGACTACACGATCGGGGTGATGATCGAGACCCCGCGCGCGTGCCTGCGCGGCGGCGACTTCGCCGCGGCCTCGGACTTCCTGAGCTTCGGCACCAACGACCTGACGCAGATGGTCTACGGCCTCAGCCGCGACGACGTCGGCCGCTTCATGCCGGACTATGTGAGCCAGGGCATCTATGACCACGACCCGTTCCACAGCCTCGACGTGGTCGGCGTCGGCGAGATGATGCAGATCGCGACCGAGCGCGCCCGCGCCGCCCGGCCCGGCATCACCATCGGGCTCTGCGGCGAGCACGGGGCCGACCCGGCGTCGGTCGACTTCTGCGAGCACGCGGGCTTCACCTACGTCTCGTGCTCGCCCTACCGGGTGCCGATCGCGCGGCTGGCGGCGGCGCAGGCGGCGATCCGGGCGCGGCGGGAGGCCGGCCCGGACGAGTGATTCGCCGGCGATTCGGCGATGGTTCCGTCGCGCATGTTTTTTTTCGGGACGGATGCGCCCGCGCCACACCGCCGGCCTCGCCCGCCAGGGTGCTGATCCACAAGAAGAATTTTCACCGATTTCATCGCGCCAGCTTTAAGGGGTTTCCTGAGCGTCGAAAACCGGTATGCCTTCGGCCATCGGACCGGGCGCGCCGGGGACAAGGCGGCCGGGTCACGAGGGGGCCAGCCGCGGCGCAAGATCGCGCAAGTGAGCCCCCGGCACGAGCACAAACGGGGGCCAGCGAATGATCGCGACCAACTTGGGCGCCGGGACCGTACCGGCGGCAATCGGGCGAAGCCTGTCTGCAGCTCTTCTCGCTTTCGGATTGGCCGCGGCGCCGGCCGTCGCCGGCGAGACGCAGTCCACCTCCCGCGTGACCGACGCGCTGGTGTCGCCCTCGGGGCAGACGCCGACCGGGTTCGCGGCCGTCACCGGGGACCGCACCTTCACCCGCGTGGCCGGGCTCCCGGCCGCGGAGCTGGGGGCCGGGGTCTCTCCCGACCGCGCCGATGCCGGCTCGCTGCAGCGGATCCGCCAGCTCGCCGACGAGGACGCGGTCGCCGCGGTGTTGGCCGACGGGGCGCAGGAGCAGGCGCTGACCGACCTGCTGATCTCGGACTCGACCGGCAGCGTCGACCTCGCCACGATCGAGCAGGTGCGGGTCGGGCGCCAGACCAAGCAGATGACCTGCCTGACCGAGGCGCTCTATCACGAGGCGCGGGGCGAGACGATCCCGGGGCTCGTCGCGGTCGCTGAGGTGATCCTGAACCGCGCCGACAGCCGCTACTATCCCGACACCGTCTGCGAGGTCGTCGGGCAGGGCATCGAGTACGCGCCGCTCTGCCAGTTCTCCTACAAGTGCGACGGGCTCTCCGACAAGATGACCGCGGGCGAGGCGCGCTCGCTGATGGAGAAGATCGCCTGGGTCATGCTGAGCGGCAAGCCGCGCATCCTGACCGGCAAGGCCACGCACTACCACACCAATGCGGTCAATCCCGGCTGGGCGTCGCGCCTGGTGCGCACCGCGCGGATCGGCGACCACATCTTCTATCGCCGCGGCATCGAGCTCTCGGCGCGCTGAGGCGCGGGACGCTCCGGAAGAAGACGGCTCCGGACCCGAGGGTCCGGAGCCGTTTTGCCTTGCGCGCCCGGAAGGCGGCGGACCGCCGGCTCAGCCGATGAAGACCATCGTCGCCGCGATCTCGCCGCAGCGGTATTTCCCCGGGTTCACGCCGAGCCCGGCGCCGACCTGCCGGTAGCTCGGGTTCAGCATGTTGGCGCTGTGCTTCGCGCTGGTGATCCACATGTTGAAGAGGCCGCGGGCGACGTTGCCGTAGGTCGGCATGCTCCCGCCCGTGCCCGCGGGCCCGAGGCAGCCGTCGGCGTCCAGCATCGTGGTCGCCGCGCGGGCGACGTTCTCGGCGGCATGGCCGAAGCGGCCGGATTCGGCCTTGATCCGCTGCGGCAGCGTCTCGCGCCCCCGGATCGGCGAGGCGTGGCCCATGAAGTCGTGCTTCGCCATCGACCGCGCGTGGCCGTGCGCCGCCTGCACCGCCGCGGGCGAGAGCGCGAGCGGCGTCGCACCGCGCTCGCAGCGCGCGCCGTTCACGAGGTGGCGCAGCGCCTCGGTCAGCAGGCCGGGGTCGACGCTCGCCGGATCGACCGGCTGCTCGAAGCGGGCGCCGAGGCCCGAGCCGGCCGGGCAGCTCGCGTCGGAGGCGAGCATCGAGCCCGAGCGCTCGCCGGAGCCGAGGCTCACCGGCACCGGCACGACGCAGCCGCCGAGCACGAGGGCGGCGCCGGCGACGATCATCGGCAGACGGATCTTTCGGGTGCGGCCCCCGGCCGCGCTGTTCTGAGGGGTCATCGGTCTGTCGCTCCCTTCCTGCCGCTTCGCCCGCGGGCGGGGACGGCTGTGGTCGTCCGGTGCGCGGCCCGGTTTCGCCGGGTGCCCGGAGCCGAGGCCGCGTGGCCGCGCCACGCACGCGCGCGGTTCAGGAACGCAACCAGGTATGCGGGAGGGCCGTTCGAGCCCGTCGAGGAGGCCGGTCTTCCGGCCCCTGCCAGTCAACGTGCGGCCGGAAACCGCGTTCCCGTTCTGTACAATGCTCATCGTTTTGCGAAGCTCTCGGCCGCGTAGACGTCGCCGCAGGTCCCCTCGACCGGCCTGATCGCGACGGCCGCGCCCGCCTCCGTCCAGTCGGGCGACATGAGGGTCGCGCGCATCCCTTCGCTCGCCATCCAGGCGTCGACCAGCCGCCGGGCGACCGAGCCGTGGGTCGGGGTGAGCGCGCTGCCGGGGCCCGCGACAGGGAAGTCGCAGCGGGGTGCCCGGCTCCGCACCCGCGCGACCCCGGGCGATTCGAGCGCGATCTGCATCAGGATCTCGCCCCGCTGGCGGTGCGGGCTGGCGCCCGCCAGGAAGTACCGCCGGTCGAGCGTCTTGTCGGGATCGGCCGGCAGGACCGGGGCGACGGTCGCCGCCGCGGCCATGTCGCCGGCCTGCATCGCGGCCGCCCGGGCAAGCGGCGGCGCGGCCGCGAGCGGTGCGAGGCCGGCGTCGCAGCGTTCCCGGTTGGTGTGGCTCCGGATCGCCCGGTCCATCAGGGCCGGGTCGAGGGTCGCGGGCGTCAGCGGGAGATCGAAGCGCGGATCGGCGCCGCCGGGGCAGGAGGTGGCTCCCGACTGGAAGGCGGCGGCAGGCGCGGGC
>DATKCY010000351.1:0-5602 GCA_035512995.1 Thermohalobaculum sp. | reverse complement strand
TCTGCCCGCCCCCCCCCCGTCGGCGGGGTAGGCTCCCATCAGGGGGAGTCCCGACCGCCGGTCCCGGGCGCGAGCCGGCCCCCTCCCTTGAGCGACAGCCTTCTCCCGATTCCTGCGGCCCCTGCGGGCCGCGCCGCCGTCCGGCCTCCCCGCCCTGGCGCCGCGCCAAAGGCAAACCGGCTCCAGCCCATCCCCTCGACCCGCGCTCGCAACCGCCCACCGCTCGCCCGCCTCGCCGCAGCCTCGCTATGCGCCCTCGCCTGCGCCTGCTGTGGCGGCGCAGGGAGCAACGACCTCCCCGGCTTCTCCCTCGACCCGCAATCCGGCGTGCCCGCGCCCGGGCCGGGCGGCTTGACGGGCATCCCGCCAAGCAGCGTCGTCGCGATCGGAAGGCTGGATTGAGCGCAGGATCCGCCGGATTCCAGGCCTGGAACGGCAGGGGAACGCCGAAAAGCACCCAGGCGAAGTGCCGCGGCGTGAAACATTCCCACAGTCGGGCCGAATGGCCGCTCGATCAGGATGGCCCGCGCCGCGCGGGTTCAGACCCGCGCGCCTTCGCAACGAAAGAATCCACCATGTCGCGCCTTCGTTCCCATTCGATTCGTACGTCCGTCCTCCGGATCCTGCTCTGTGCCGCCGCCGGCGGCCTCGCCTCCTGCGGAGGGGGCGGCGGGGGTGGCGGCGGCTCGCAGGCCCTCGCCTACGAGCGGAACCCGGCTTGGTACGCCCGCGGCGTCGCCATCGCGCCGAACGAGCCCAATCTCCAGGGCGCCGCGCTCGCATGGACCGTGCAGCCTGCCCTGCCGGCCGGGCTCGCGCTCGATCCGGCGAGCGGCGTGATCACCGGGACGCCGACCGCGCTCTCCGCGGAGGCGAGCTACGAGGTGAGCGCCAGCGGTTCCTCCGGCGTGCAGAAGGTGGACCTGAAGCTCGCCGTGGTCCAGCCCGCGCGCTTCGCCCTCGCCGCCAGCTCCATGGACGGGACGCTCTCGAGCTACGTGCTCGACATGGGCGACGGCTCGCTGAGGCCCGCAGGCTACGCCACTCCCGGCGCCGGCGAGGTCGGCGCGCGCGGCGTCACCGTGCACCCCTCCGGCAAGTTCGTCTACGTGATGAACAACCAGAGCGCGAACATCTCGGTCTACGACCTCGATTCCGCGAGCGGGCGGCTCAGCGTGCGCGCGCCGGTCGCCGCCGGCGACTGGCCGAGCGAGATGCGCTTCGACCCCGCGGGCGAGTACGCATACGTGGTCAACAAGAGCTCGGCCACGATCATGACCTTCGCGGTGGATCCCTCGAGCGGAGCGCTGACCAGCGCCGGGGCCGACGTCGCGACCGGCCTCGGGCCGGAGTCCCTCGAGCTGGACCCGACCGGGAGCTTCCTCTACGTGGCCAACACCTCGGAGTTCTCGCTGTCGAGCTACTCGATCGATCCGGTGACGCACCTGCCGGTGCCGCTCGGCGCGCCCGTCGCGACGGGCCCGGCCCCGCTCTCGATCCAGCTCGGCCGCGGCGCGCGCTTCCTCTACGTGCTCCACTTCCGGGGCGACTCGATCGGCGTCTACTCGATCGACGCCTCGAGCGGCGCGCCGACCTTCGTCAAGAACGTCGCCACCGGCGTGCTGCCCACGCGCATGACCCTCGAGCCGACGGGGCGCTGGCTGTACGTCGCCGCCTCGGGCGACGACACGGTCTACACCTACGCGGTCCACCCCACCACCGGCATGCTCACGCAGATCGGCTCGCCGGTCGCGGCCGGGGACCAGCCGGCGGACCTGCGCATCGATGCCTCGGGGCTCTTCGTCTACGTCGCGAACAACGACAGCGCCGACGTGTCGGTGTTCGCGATCGACACCGGGAGCGGCGTGCTCCAGCCGCGCGGCAGCCTGCGCGCCCGGGAGCTGCCGCTCTACATGGCGCTGGTGCCGGGCGACGGACCGTCCAAGCCGCGCCCGACCTGGGCCTTCGCCGCGAACCGCGCCAGCCACGACATCTCGCGCTATTCCGTCGATCCGGCGAGCGGCGCCTTGAGCGAGCTCTTTCCGCCGACTCCGGTCGGGACCGCGCCCGCCGCCCTGGCGAGCGACCCCTGGGGACGCTTCCTGTTCGTCGCCTCCAGCGGCAGCGACGACCTGCGCGCCTTCGCGGTCGATCCCTCCAGCGGCGACCTCACGGCGGCCGGATCGGCGCAGCCGACGGGCAGCGATCCGCGCTCGGTGAGCGTCGACGCCTCGGGGCGCTTCGTCTTCGTCGCCAACCTCGGCTCGAACACCGTGTCGGTGTTCGCGGCCGACCTCTCGAGCGGCGCGCTCACGCCGATCGGGACGGTGGGCGCGGGCGCGGAGCCGATCTCGTCGTCGGTCGACCCGACCGGGCGCTTCGCGTACGTCGCGAACTCTGCGGCGAACACGATCACCACCTACGCCATCGACCCGGCCGGCTTGCTCACGCCGGTGCTCACGCCCGCGCCGGCGACCGGCAAGCCGCGCTTCCTGTACTCGCATCCGAGCGGGCGCTTCCTGTACGGGACGCTCGAAGCGGTGAACCGCGTGGCGGCCTACTCGATCGACGCGATCAACGGCTCGATCTCGCCCCTCGGCAGCACGCCTTCCGGCAGCGAGCCGGTGGCCCTCGCGATCGATCCGTTCGGCCGCTTCGCCTTCACCGCCAACTTCGGCGCCGGCTCGAACGGCGACCTGAGCGTGTTCGCGATCGACGGCTCGAGCGGCGCCCTGACCGCCCAGGGCTCGTTCCCGGCCGGCCTCAACCCGGCGGCCCTGGCCGCCGATCCCTCCGGCGGCTTCCTCTACGCGGCGAACCAGGCCGGGGACGACCTGTCGAGCTTCGCGATCGATGCGGCGAGCGGAGCGCTCACTGCGGGGCCGGTGGCGACCAGCGGAGTCGAGCCGAGCGCGATCCACGTGGTCGGCACGCTCGACTGAGCGAACGCGGCGGCTATCCTGGGGGCGGCTTCGACGAGCCGCCTCCCGCGCCGAGGCGGTTTGCCCCCCCACCCAGGAGGTGACCGATGCTCCGAGCGCTTACCCGCCCGTCCACGACTGTCCTCTTCGCGCTCTTCGCCCTCGCGGCCTGCCACGGCGGCGGGGGCAGCGGCGGCGGGGGCGGAGGCGCGACGGCGCCCACGAGCCTCAGCTACTCGCAGCCCTTCGCCCACTACGTGAAGGACGTCCCGATCGCGGCGAACTCTCCGAGCGTGTCGGGGAACGTGAGTGCGTGGGAGGTCCAGCCACCGCTGCCGGCGGGCCTGGTGCTCGATCCGGCGACCGGCGTCGTGACGGGGATTCCGGCCCAGACCTCGCCGCGATCGGTCCACACGGTGACCGCGAGCAACGCGCTGGGCCAGACCAGCGCCGACCTCGTGCTGACGGTGTCGAACCCCGGGCGCTTCGTCGCGGCCGTCAGCCGCCGCGATCACACGGTGGGGCTCTACCGGCCCGAGGCCTCGGGCCCGGCAGTCCCGCTGGGGTTCGCGCTGATGCCGGCGAGCGAGCACGGCGCCCAGGGCGGCGTAGCCCACCCCTCGGGCTCGGTCCTGTACACGCCCAACGCCGCGAGCGGGAACATCTCGGTGATCGACGTCGATCCCGCGAGCGGCATGCTCACGGCGCGTGCGCCGGTCGACGCGGGCGTGCAGCCGGTCGCGATGGCCCTGCACCCGCTCGCCCCCTTCGCCTACGCCATCGACCGGGTCTCCGACGAGCTGCTCGTGTTCGCGATCGACCCGTCGACCCTCGACCTGACCCCCGTCGGATCGCCGGTCGCGACCGGAACGACGCCGGAGGCCCTCGAGATCGATCCCGCGGGCCGTTTCCTCTACGTAGCCAACGCCGGCGACTCGACGGTCTCGACCTACGCCCTCGACGCGAGCGGGCTGCCGGCGGCCGCCGGAGCGCCGGTCGCGACGGCGACGGATCCCCGTGCGCTGGCGATCCGGCTCGACGGTCGCTTCCTCTACGCCGCCGGCTACGCCTTCGGCCGCATCTCGATCTTCACGCTCGATCCGGTGAGCGGCCTGCCCTCGCTCGCGGGCCAGATCATCGCCGGGAGGGCGCCCGGGGACCTCGCGATCGACCCCAACGGCCGCTTCCTGTTCGCGACCGACGCGGGCAACGGCGAGGTGCTGCCGTTCGCGATCGACCCGGCGGACGGGATGCTCGCGGCGCTGGCACCGCTGCAGGTCGGCGAGCACCCGAGCGGCCTCGCCATGGACCCGACGGGCGCGCGCTTGTTCGTCTCCAAGTCCCAGGACCTCGAGCTCGGCGCCTATTCGATCGACGCGTCCGGCGGCTTGCACGCGCTCGGCAACGTTCCGACGCGCGAGGGGCTCTCGGGCGTCGTGCTCGTGCCCGGGGACGCGCCCGCGGACGCGACGCCGCTCTACGCCTACGTGGCGAACCAGGGCAGCGGCGAGGTCTCGCGCTACTCGATCGACGCCGATACGGGGGCGCTGACCGAGCTCGTGCCGAGCACGCCCGCGGGCTCGACGCCGCTCGGGTTGGCCGTCGATCCGTTCGGCCGCTACCTCTACGCCCCTGACGCGGGACCGGGCGAGGTCGTGAGCTACCGGATCGACCTCGCCAACGGTGCGCTCACGCCGCTAGGCCCGTCCGCGGCGGGGAGCGATCCGAGGGCCGCGGTCGTCGATCCGTCGGGGCGGATCCTGTACGTCGCGAGCTTCGGCTCGGACGAGGTGCGCGTCTTCGCGATCGGTGCCGGAGGTGCGCTCGCGCCCGCGGGCAGCTCCCCTGCCGCGGACGGCCCGGCGGCCCTGGACGTCGACCCGACTGGACGCTTCCTCTTCGTCGCCAGCTCGAACCAGCCGACGCTGGCAAGCCACGCCGTCGATACCGCGAGCGGCGCGCTGGCGCCGATCAACGCCCTGGCGATGCCGGGCATTCCGCGCGCCGTCGCGGTGCACCCGACGCTGCGGGTGGCCTATGTGGCGCTCGAGGCCTCCGACGTGGTCGTCGCCTGCGATTTCGACGCCATGGGAACCCTGGGAAGCGTGATCGGCACGTTCCCCGCGGGCGCGACGCCGGTCGACCTGGCTACCGATCCGCTCGGCCGCTTCCTGTACGCCGCCAACCTCGACCCGCTCGGCGCGGGGAGCGTGTCGGTGTACCAAGTGGATCCGGTGAGCGGCTTGCTCGACCCAGGAACGCCGGTGCTCGCGGGCCTGAACCCGGCCGGCGCGACGGTCGAGATGTCGAGTCGGTTCGCGTACGTCGCGAGCGAGAGCTCGAGCGACGTGCACGCCTTCTCGATCGAGCCGATGCTCGGCGGGCTCACTCCGCTCGGCAACGTGCCGGCGGGGATGATGCCGGCGGCGGTCACGACGGTCGGGACGCTGAAGTGAAAGGCGGCGCGGGCCAGGCTCACCCGCCCGGCCTGCGCCAGCCCCGCACGGCCTCGCGCAGCCAGCCCTCGAGCTCGGCGGCCTTCACGCGCACCTGCTGCATCGTGTCGCGCTCGCGCACCGTCACGACGCCTTCCTTCATCGTCTCGCCGTCCACCGTCACGCAGTAGGGCGTCCCGACCTCGTCCTGGCGGCGGTAGCGCCGCCCGATCGCGGCCTTCTCGT
>DATKCY010000350.1:0-5824 GCA_035512995.1 Thermohalobaculum sp. | reverse complement strand
TCGGGCGCGGAGTTCAACGGCGCCTTCATCGCCTCCGGCGGCAACGTGCAGTTCGCCGCCGCAGCGGACTCGGAGCACGGCGTGTCGGTCTACGCCGCCGGCAACATCTTCCACACGTCGAACAACATCATCACCGCCTGCGGCGTACCGATCAGCTACGACCCGGACAACCTGCGCCACAGCCTCGTCGACTAAGCCGTGTCGCGCCCGGAGGGGAGGCGCTCGCGTCCGCGAGCGCCTTTGCTCATCGGTGGAGGCAAGGAGAGTCCCCGCGCCGCCTGCGGGAAGCACCGCCTCCGCGGCGGCGCCTCTGCCTACTGAAGCTCGCGCACGTCCGTCAAGCGGCCGGTCACGGCGGCGGCGGCGGCCATCGCCGGGCTCATCAGGTGGGTGCGCCCGCCGCGGCCCTGCCGGCCCTCGAAGTTGCGGTTCGAGGTCGAGGCGCAGCGCTCGCCGGGCGCAAGCTGGTCGGGGTTCATGCCGAGGCACATCGAGCACCCGGCCATGCGCCAGTCGAATCCCGCCTCGATCAGCTTCTGCGCGATCCCCTCCTCCTCGGCCTGCGCGCGGACGAGGCCCGAGCCCGGCACGATCATCGCGCGCAAGCCCTCCTTGACCCTGCGGCCCTCCATGATGCGGGCGACCTCGCGCAGGTCCTCGATCCGGGCATTGGTGCAGGACCCGATGAAGACGGTGTCGATCTGGATGTCGCGAAGGGCCACGCCGGGCTCGAGCCCCATGTACTCGAGCGAGCGCCGGGCGGCGGCCTGCTTGCCGCCCTGGAAGTCCTCGGGCGCAGGCACGCGGCCGGTGATCGGCAGCACGTCCTCCGGGCTCGTCCCCCAGGTCACGACCGGCTCGATCTCCTCCGCCGCCAGCGTCACCACCTTGTCGAACTGCGCGCCCTCGTCGGTCGCGAGCGACCGCCAGTAGTCGAGCGCGCGGTCCCAGTCGGCGCCCCTGGGCGCCATCGGCCGGCCCTCGAGATAGGCGAAGGTCTTCTCGTCGGGCGCGATCAGCCCGGCGCGCGCGCCGCCCTCGATCGCCATGTTGCAGACCGTCATCCGGCCTTCCATCGAGAGGGCGCGGATCGCCTCGCCGCAATACTCGATCACGTGACCGTTGCCGCCGGCGGTGCCGGTCCGCCCGATGATCGACAGCGTGATGTCCTTGGCGGTGACCCCGATCGGCAGGCGGCCCGTCACCTCCACCTTCATGTTCCTCGACTTCGACTGGATCAGCGTCTGGGTCGCGAGCACGTGCTCGACCTCGGACGTGCCGATGCCGTGGGCGAGGCAGCCGAAGGCGCCGTGGGTCGCGGTGTGGCTGTCGCCGCAGACCACCGTCAGGCCCGGCTGGGTCAGCCCCTGCTCGGGCCCGATGATGTGGACGATGCCCTGCCGGCTGTCCCCGACGTCGTAGAGCGTGACCCCGAACTCGCCGGCGTTCCGGCGAAGCGCGTCGACCTGGATGCGCGACTGCTCGTCCTCGATGCCCTCGGCCCGGTTGACGCTGGTCGGCACGTTGTGGTCGGGCACCGCGAAGGTCGCCTCCGGGTGGCGGACCCGGCGGCCGGCCATGCGCAGCCCCTCGAAGGCCTGCGGGCTCGTAACCTCGTGCACGAGGTGCAGGTCGACGTAGAGGAGGCTGGTGCCGTCCTCGGCCTCGTGGACCAGGTGGGCGTCCCAGATCTTGTCGTAGAGCGTCTTCGGGGCGGTCATCATTCGAAACTCCTTCGGCATCGCGCGAGCGGCAGGGGCGGCACGGGCGGCTGCCCGTGTCAGCGGCCCGTGTCGGCCGCCACCGCGCGGGCTAAGAAGCGCCACGGCAGCCGCGCGCGGTCGGCCAGATCGGCAATGGAGCGTGTTCCGGTCATCGGCGCGAAACCTATGCCCCGCGGTGCGGGCGCGCAAGCGGAGGCGTGCGTCCGGCGCCTCACGAACGCAGCCAGAGAAGTGCTTTCCGCAATCTCGAGCGGGCGCAGAGCGGCAAGGATTGCGAGCACCCCTGCGCTGGCGAGGCACGCTGCGACGACAGCCCAGGTGTAGACGCGGTAGGCCGGGAGAAGGAGCTGGCGCAGACGCATCGGCTCACCCGAGCCCGGCCGCCAGCACCAGCGCGTCCTCGCGCGTGCCGTCGGCGCGATGCACATAGCCGCGGCGGCGGCCGATCACGGCAAAGCCCGCAGCAGCGTAGAGGCGGCGGGCGGCGGCGTTGCTCTCGGCCACCTCCAGGACCAGGCGGGCCGCGCCGTCCGCGGCCGCGGCGGCCGTCAGGGCGTCGAGGAGCGCGCGGCCGAGGCCCCTGCCCCGCGCCGCCGGCACGACCGCGAGCGTCAGGATCTCGGCCTCACCGGCCGCAGTGCGGACGACACCGAAGCCGTCGTCCTCGGCCGCAACGGCGACCCCCGGCTGGGACGCGAGCGCCGCGAGTTCCGCCTCCGACCAGCCCCGCCCGCGCTCGGTGCAGACGGCCGCCATGATGGCGGCCAGCCGCTCGGCCTCGCCCTCCGGCAGCCCCCGGCGATGGAGCCTCACTCGAGCATCCTCGGCGGCGCCTCGCGCGGCAGGTCGGCCGAGGGCGGGCGCAGGTAGAGCGGCGCGGGCGGCGCGTCGACCGTGCGCTCGGCGCCGAGGCGCGCGAGCACGGCCGGGTCCGGCAGGCCGTCGGCAAGAAGGCGCGGCAGCTCCTGCCATTCGGGCCGGCCATCACCGGCGAGGCTGGCCAGGCCGTCGAGGAGGCCCGGATCGGGCGCTGCGTCCTCGAGGATGCGAGGCGGGCCGAGGGGCGCGCCGTCAACGTCGAACGCCTGGAAGAAGGCAGTCCCGCCGCGGCCGGCGAGGACAACGCCGACGGCGCCCGGCGTCCCGACCCGCGCCCCGGCCGCCAGCGCCTCGAACCGGCTGACGCCGACGGCGTCCAGGCCCGCGCCGAGGGCGAGACCGCGCGCGGCGGCGACCCCGACGCGGACGCCGGCAAAGCTGCCGGGACCGGTGCAGCAGACGATGCGGGAGAGATCGGCATAGGCGGCGCCGGCCTCGGCCAGCGCGGCGTCGATCAGGGAAAACAGGAGGCGGTCATGGCCGCGGCCGACCAACTCGACCCGGCGCACCGTCCGCTCGTCCGCGACCACCGCGACGGCGCACTGCGCCGCCGTCGTGTCGATCGCGAGGATCAAGGGCTCAGAGGCCGATCGGGCGGACCTCGGTCACCTCGGGCACGTAGTGGCGGAGCAGGTTCTCGATCCCGTGCTTGAGGGTCAGGGTCGACGACGGGCAGCCGGCGCAGGCGCCCTGCATGTGCAGGTAGACCACGCCCCGGTCGAAGCCGTGGAAGGTGATGTCGCCGCCGTCCTGCGCCACCGCGGGGCGGACGCGGGTGTCGAGCAGCTCCTTGATCTGCTTGACCAGCTCGGCATCGGGGCCGTCGTGCGCGGCGTGCTCGACCGTGTGGCCCTCGCCCTCGATCACGGGCTGACCGGAAGCGTAGTGCTCCATGATCGCGCCGAGCACAGCGGGCTTGATGTGCGCCCAGTCGACCTCCCCGCCCTTGGTCACGGTGACGAAGTCGGGGCCCAGGAACACGCCCGTGACGCCCTCGACGTCGAACAGGCGCCGGGCGAGGGGCGAGTCCTCCGCCCCCTCGGGCGTCGGGAAGTCCGCCGTGCCGCGGGCCATCACCGGCTGGCCCGGCAGGAACTTGAGGGTCGCCGGATTCGGGGTCGCTTCGGTCTGGATGAACATCGCAAGACTCTCCGATTGCCTGCTTCGACAGATGACCTGCCGGGGCGCGAAAATCAAGAATCGTTCTAAAAAGATTGCCCGAGGCGGGCCGGGCTCAGCAGATCTGGTCGAGCCGCTCGTGCGTCATGGCCCCCGGCACCACCGTCACCGGCACCGGCATCTTGTGGCCGAGCTTGTCGACCATCTGGGTCACCAGCGGGCCGGGGCCGGAGGCGTCCTCGCCGGCGCCGAGCACGAGCACGCCGATCTCCTCGTCCTCCCTGATCAGCGACAGGATCTCCTCGACCGCCTGCCCCTCGCGGATCACGAACTCGGGCACGATATCCGTGGTCTCGCGCGCGTGGCGCGCGGCCTCGGCCAGGCGCTCCTCGGCCTTCTCGCGCGCCTCCTCGCGCATGACCTCGGCAACTCCCATCCAGTGCTCGAAGCCGTCGCGCGGCATCACGTAGAGCATCACGAGGCCGCCCTTGGTGTGCTCCGCGCGCCGCGCGGCGAAGCGGATCGCGTTGCCGCACTCGGGCGTGTCATCGACCACGACCAGGAACTTCCGCACCGGCCGACCCTCCATCCGGCACCCGGGAGGGGCGAGAATGGCAGCGGGCCGGTCCCCGTGCAAGTCCGCGCGGCCGCCCCGAGGGAGGGCAAGGCGGCCGCGCGCCGCCGCCTCAGCCGAGGCAGGCCTCGGCGATCCGGCCGACGTGGCGGTGGTCGGTGCCGCAACAGCCGCCGAGCACCGTCATTGCCGGCAGGAGCGCCCGGAGCTCGGCGTAGTCGCGGCCGAGCTCGTGCGGGTCGCCGTCGTCCAGCGTCTCCGAGCAGTCGAGCTCGGCGTGGGACATCTTCGAGGCGTTCGCCCGCACCATGCGGATGCGGTCGCGCCACGCCCCGCCCTGCCGGAGCGACGGGGCGAAGTGGGTGGGGTGGGCGCAGTTGACGCCGTAATAGGCCGGATAGCCGCCCGTCCGGTCGTCGACCTCGCCGATCGCCTCGCCGAGCGGCTGGCCCGACGGCAGGCGTCCGTCGGTCTCGACGGTGAACGAGATGACGACCGGCAGCCCGGCGGCGCGCGCGGCGAGCGCGATCCCCGCCGCCTCGCCGGCATGGGTGATGGTCATCGCCGTCGCGACGTCGGCGCGCGCCTCGGCGAAGGCGCCGATCTGGTGCTCATGGTAGCACGCCGCCTCGTCCGGCGTCATCAGCGCCTCCGGCGCGTAGCCGTCGCCGCGCGGACCGATATTGCCCGAGACGACGACCTGGAGGTCCCGGTTGCGGTGGGCGAGGGTGTGGCCGATGCCGACCGCCAGCCGGTTGAGCTCGGCGGTCCGGGCCATCGAATAGCCCATCTGCGCCGTCCAGCCCCACGAGCCGCGCCAGGTCGGCGTCTCGTGGACATAGCCGACGCGGTGCCTGCGCGCGAGGTCGAGATAGGGCCGGGTGTAGGCGTCGAGCCGGCTCCGCCCGTCCGCCGTCTCGAGCAGCGGGAAGGCGGACATGTGCGGAAGATCGATGCCCTCCTGGAAGATCAGCACCAGCTCCAGCCCGCCGTCCGTCAGGAACGGCCGACCGGACATGGTCGCGAGCTGCGGTCGGTCGAGGGTTTCGGCAAGGGTCATGGCAGAGCTCCTGCTCCAGCGTGTTCGTCGCCGCCGCGGCCGGCCCGGCGATCAGGGCCGGGCGGCCGCGGCGTCACGACGTGTGCCATGAATCGAGAGCCCGGTTGTGTGACAAAGCACACACAACCGGGACTATTCGAGTGGCAGCGCCCGTGGCGCCGCGCAGGAGGTCGTGAACGGTCCTCCGGAGCGCGCATCCGGCGCGGCCCGTCCGGGCCCTCGCTCCGGGGACGCCATCAGCCTCGGCCGGCCCGGATGCTCCCCACGCGGCGGCGGGCGGCATTGCCGGCGCCACGTGCGGGCTGCTAACCATTTTGTGCAGCGCACTGGAGGGGCGGCATGCAGCGATTCGGCAAGATCCTGGTCGCCAACCGGGGTGAGATCGCGATCCGCGTGCTGCGCGCCGCGAACGAGCTCGGCAAGCGGACGGTCGCGCTCTTCGCCGAGGAGGACAAGCTGTCGCTCCAC
>DATKCY010000349.1:0-13756 GCA_035512995.1 Thermohalobaculum sp. | reverse complement strand
GCCGAGCTCGCCGTCACCTCCAACTTCACCTTCCTGACCGGGGCCTCGCATCCGGAGGAGATGGTCGAGCGTGCGGCCGAGCTCGGGCTCGAGGCGATCGCGATCACCGACCGGAACACGCTCGCCGGGGTCGTGCGCGCGCATCAGCGGCTGCGCGAGATGGCACGGGACGCGGTCCCGCTGACCCCGCGCAACATCGTGATGGCCGATGTGCGGGAGCACGCGGCGGAGGTGCGCGCGAAGCGGCAGGCGGCGAGCCCGGCCGAGCGGTCGTGGCGCGCGGCGCGCCCAGGGGCGGGCGCCCCCCCGGCCACCGGCACCGCTCCCGCGACCGAGCTGCCGCCCAGACCGGCGGAGGGAGCGCGGCCACGCATCCGTGCGCACCGGCGGGTCGATCCGTCCTCGCGCCTGCCCGAGCGGTTGCCGGAGGAGGAGGCGCGCCCGCTGGTCGCGAAGAGCCTGCCGAGGCTGGTGATCGGCGCCCGGCTCGCCTTCGTCGACACCGACCTCGAGGTGCTGGCGCTGGCGCCCGACCGCGCCGCCTATGCCGGGCTCGCACGGCTCCTGACCCTCGGCAAGACGCGGGCGGAGAAGGGGGCATGCGACCTCCGCCTCGCCGACCTGCTCGACCATCAGCCGGGGCTGATCCTGGTCGCCTGCCCGCCGGACCCGCTCCGCCCGCCGCACGACCGCCGCCTGCCGCGCGGCGCGGGCCCGAGCGTGCCGCCGCTCCGGCGGCTGGCGCGCCGCTTCGGCGCCGACCTCTTCGTCGGCGCAACCCCGCGCTACGACGGGCGCGACGGCGCGCGCATCGCCGCCTTCGCGGCGGTCGCCGACCGGCTCGGCCGGCCGCTGGTCGCGACGGGCGACGTGCTGATGCACCGCGCCCGGCGCCGGCGGCTGGCCGACGTGCTGACCGCCATCCGCCTGGGTCTCACGGTCGAGGCGCTCGGCCGCCGGGCGCTGGCGAACGCCGAGCGGCGGCTGCGGCCGCCCGAGGAGCTGGCGCGGCTCTATGCCGGGCACGAGGAGGCGCTGGCGCGGGCTGCCGACATCGCCCGGCGCTGCACCTTCTCGCTCGACGAGCTGTCTTACGAGTACCCGGACGAGGGCGACGGCGAGGCGCCGCAGGAGCGGCTCGAGCGGCTGACGGAGGCAGGGCTCGCCTGGCGCTATCCCGACGGCGCGCCGAACGGCGTGCGGGAGCTGATCGACCGCGAGCTCAGGCTGATCGGCAGGCTCGGCTACGCTCCCTACTTCCTGACGGTCCACGACATCGTCGCCTTCGCGCGCGGGCGCGGCATCCTCGCGCAGGGGCGCGGGTCGGCCGCGAACTCGGTCGTCTGCTACGCGCTCGGCATCACCGAGATCGCGCCCGACACGATCTCGATGGTGTTCGAGCGCTTCGTCTCGGAGGCGCGCGACGAGCCGCCCGACATCGACGTCGACTTCGAGCACGAGCGCCGCGAGGAGGTGATCCAGCACATCTACGCGAAATACGGCCGGCACCGGGCCGGCCTCTGCGCGACGGTGATCCACTTTCGCACCCGCGCCGCGATCCGCGAGGTCGGCAAGGTCATGGGGCTCTCCGAGGACGTGACGGCCGCGCTTTCGGGCCAGGTCTGGGGCTGGTCGCGCGAGACGGTGGGGCCGGAGCGGCTGGCCGCGGCCGGCCTCGACCCCACCGACCGGCGGCTGGTGCAGACGCTGGAGCTGGTCGACGAGATCCAGGGGTTCCCGCGGCATCTGAGCCAGCATGTCGGGGGCTTCGTCATCACCGCCGGTCGGCTCGACGAGCTCTGTCCGATCGAGAACGCAGCGATGGAGGACCGCACCGTCATCGAGTGGGACAAGGACGACATCGACGCGCTGGGGATCCTCAAGGTCGACGTGCTGGCCCTCGGAATGCTGACCTGCATCCGCAAGGCGTTCGAGCTGATCCGCCGCCACGGCGGCCCCGACTACACGCTCGCGACCCTGCCGGCGGAGTGCGCAGAGGTCTACGACATGCTCTGCCGGGCCGACTCCCTCGGCGTCTTCCAGGTCGAGAGCCGGGCGCAGATGAATTTTTTGCCGCGGATGCGCCCGCGCACCTTCTATGATCTGGTGATCGAGGTCGCGATCGTGCGCCCGGGGCCGATCCAGGGCGACATGGTGCACCCCTACCTCCGCCGGCGCATGGGCGAGGAGGCGGTCGAGTTCCCGTCCGAGGAGCTGGCCGAGGTGCTGGGCAAGACCCTCGGCGTGCCCTTGTTCCAGGAGCAGGCGATGCGGATCGCGATCGTCGCCGCGGGCTTCGACCCCGAGGAGGCCGATCGCCTGCGCCGCGCGCTCGCGACCTTCCGCAAGACCGGCACGATCGGCACGTTCCGCGAGCGCTTCGTCGGCGGCATGATCGCCCGCGGCTACGACCCGGACTTCGCCGAGCGCTGCTTTTCCCAGATCGAAGGCTTCGGCGAGTACGGCTTCCCCGAGAGCCATGCCGCGAGCTTCGCGCTGCTCGTCTACGCCTCTGCCTGGATCAAGTGCCACCACCCGGCCGTGTTCGCCTGCGCGCTCTTGAACTCGCAGCCGATGGGGTTCTACGCGCCGGCCCAGATCGTGCGCGACGCCCGCGCGCACGGGGTCGAGGTGCGCCCCGTCTCGGTCAACCACTCGTGCTGGGACTGCACGCTCGAGCCGGCGAGCGACGGCCTCGCCCTCCGCCTCGGCTTCCGGCTGGTCAAGGGCTTGCGCGAGGAGGACGGCCACTGGATCGCCGCCGCCCGCGGCAACGGCTACCCGGACATCGAGAGCCTGTGGCGCCGCGCCGGCATCGGGCGGGCGGCGGTGGCGCGGCTGGCCGGCTCGGATGCCTTCGCCCCCGCCGGCCTCGCGCGGCGCGACGCGCTCTGGGAGGCGCGGGCGCTCTCGGGCGACGCGCCGCTGCCCCTCTTCGCCGACGGCGAGGGACTGGCCGAGGCGCCGCCGGCGCTGCCTCGGCCCTCCGCCGGCGAGGACGTGGTCGCGGACTACCGCGCCACGAGCCTCAGCCTGCGCCAGCACCCGATGGCGATCCTGCGCCCGATGATCGAGGCGGAGATGGCGGGGTAGGGCCGACGTGCCCGCCGCTGCGACCCGCTTTCCGCGGCGCGGTGCCCGGCAGAACGCAGCAGCCCGCCGCCTGCGGCAAACTTCCACCGCGGCACAAATGGGTTGCGGGCGTCCCCGGCCGCCGTTTCTATTGCGCTGCCCCGGCAAGCAGCAGGAACGGGAGGGGACGTGACGACGGCAAGCCAGAGACCCACCCAGGGCCTCCAGAGCATCACGGCACGCCATGGCCTGCTCGGGCGCGCGCTCCGCCGGGTGCGGAGCGGGGCCGAGGCGCTGAACCTCCGCTACTCCACCGTCGGCAACCCCGCGGTCTACCCGGCCGACGCGTTTCCCTGGGCGCGGGAGATCGAGGCCGAATGGCACCTGATCCGTGCCGAGCTCGACCGGGTGCTCGTGCGCAAGGACGACCTGCCCGCCTTCCACGAGATCGCCTCGGACGTGCAGTCGATCTCGTCGGACGCCGACTGGAAGACCTATTTCCTGACGAGCTACGGGATCCGGGCCGAGGAGGCGATCCGGCAGTGTCCCGAGACCTGGCGGCTGCTGCAGAAGATCCCCGGGCTGAAATCGGCGATGTTCTCGATCTTCGAGCCGGGCAAGCACCTGCGCCCGCACCGCGGGCCCTACAACGGCGTGCTCCGCTTCCACCTGGGCCTGATCGTGCCGGACGAGCCCGACCGGATCGGCATCCGCATCGCGGGCGAGACCCGGCACTGGCGCGAGGGCGAGGCGCTGATCTTCGACGACGCCTACGAGCACGAGGCCTGGAACCACTCCGACAAGGTGCGGGTGGTGCTGTTCTGCGACTTCGAGAAGCCGACGCGCTTTCCGGCCAGCCTGACCAACAAGGCGCTGCTGAACCTCGCCCCGTTCACGCCCTTCGTGCGCGAGGGCTACAAGGCGCAGAAGCGCTGGGAGAAGCTGTTCTACGGCGAGGGCGCGGGCAAGCGCTGACGGTCCGGCGAGGCGCGCCGTCGCCAGCATGCCTGCAAGCGGCTCCGCGGGACGGGTGATCCTCGCGCCCCGGCGCGGGGTGCCCAGCACCGCGCGCGGACTGGCTTGACCTCGCACCCGAAGTGTTCCAGTTTCGTTCTCATGCCCCGTCCGCTCCTCCCCTGCGCCGACCTCGCCACCACGCCGCACAAGAGCCGGGTGACGGTCGCGGGGCTGGTGATCACGCGGCAGCGGCCGGGGACGGCCTCGGGCGTGATCTTCCTGACCCTCGAGGACGAGACCGGGATCGCGAACGTGATCGTCTGGCCGAAGACCTACGAGCGTCACCGGCGCGCGGTGATCGGCGGGCGGCTGCTGCGGGTCACGGGCGAGCTGCAGCGCGAGGGGGCGGTCACGCACCTGATCGCAGGGAAGATCGAGAGCCTGGGCCACCTGCTCGACCGGCTGGGCCTGCCGGAGGATCCCCGCTCAGACGAGGCGCGGCGCCCGGTCGGCGGGTCGCGCTCGCCCGTCGACGCCGGCTCGTCGAGCCGCCCGGACCACAGCGCCGGCGCCCCGGCCGGGCCGATGAAGACCGCCCTGGCGCCCCGCAGGCGCAGCGGCGCCCGCCACCCGCGCGACCAGGCAAAGCAGCTCTTCCCGAGCCGGGACTTCCATTAGGCCAAGGTCTCGAACTCCTGCGAGCTCGAGACGGCGTTCGGCGTGGGGCAGCTGCGCGGGGGGCGCAGCTGCCCGTACGCGAACACGCGGTCGGCAGTCCGATACGAACCGACCCTCAGGGGGGACAGAGGGTGATTCGCATGGCTCGCGCCGCCCACAGGGACAAGTCTAGCGGAACGGGAGGGACGATGCCACAGTTTCGCCTTAAAGGCGATCACCCGCGCTATCCTCCGCGCCGCGCCGCCGCCTGCCGGGCCTCCATGCGCCGGCCGGCCCGCATTGCCAGCACGCCCGCGAGCGCGATCAGCGCCATGCCGCCGACGGTGCGCAGCGCCACGCCCTCGCCGCGGATGAGCCAGCCGAACAGCGGCGCCCAGACGAGGAAGCTGTAGTCGAACAGCCCGACGACGCTGGACCGCCCGAGCCGGTAGCCGGTCGCGAGCAGTCCGCCGCCGAGAAGCCCGCTGAGCCCGATCAGCGCGGCGAGCACCAGCCCGCGCGACGTCACCGCGGTCGGCTCCATCGTGATGAAGCCGGTGCCGGGCACGTCACCGACCAGGCGCGCGAGCCCCGGGGCGAGCATGAGCCCGACGGCCCCGGCACCGAGGAAGAACAGCGTTTGCCACGTCGCGAGGCAGATCGAGCTCTCGTCCGCGCACCACGAGCGGGTCACCATGACGTTGAGCCCGTAGAGGAGACCCGCGCCGAGCGGCAGCAGCATGACCGCCTCGAGCGGCACGGACCCGACTCCGAGCACCAGGCAGACGCCGGCGAAGCCGAGCGCCACCGCCGCGATCCGGTTGGGGCCGATCCGCTCGCCCAGCACCAGCGAGGAGAGCAGCACGATCCAGATCGGCGAGGTGATGTGAACATGCCCGCCGCCGCGAGCGCGATCCCGACCGACGGCAGTGCCGAGAAGTAGAGGAGGAGCGCCGCCACGATCAGCCCGCTCCGCACCGCGACCGCGGCGGGAGAGCGGCCCACGAGCGTGGCGATGCGGCCCGCGGCCCACGCCACCGCCACCGCGACCGGCAGGGCGAAGACCGAGCGCAGCACCATGAGCTGCCAGAGCCCCATCCCCTCCGCCGCCAGCGGTACCAGGTTGTCGCTGACCGCCACCGCCGCCGAGCCGGCCACGACGGCGCCTGCCGCGAGCCCCAGCCGTTCCATGACCCCTGCCCCCGCATCCCGTCCGAGGCCGTCACCCTCGGGCGCCGTGCGCGCCCAGGCAAGGGCCCCGCCGCCACCGGCACGCTTCAAGAGCCGCGGCCGAGGCGATAGGCTCGCATCCGCACCGGGGGCAAACCCCGGCAGACCACGGGGAGGAGGGTGGCCATGCAGGGCCTTATGCAGGACTGGCCGCTCCGCATAGGCCGGATCATCGACCACGCGGCGCGCTACCACGGCGGGCGCCCGGTCGTCAGCCGCGAGCCCGGGGGGATCGCGCGCACGACCTGGAGCGGCGTCCACGAAGGTGCCCGGAAGCTCGCCCAGGCGCTCCGCCGGCTCGGCGTGCGGCCCGGCGAGGTCGTGGGCGCGATGGCCTGGAACACCGCCCGCCACGTGGAGATCTGGTACGGCGTGCCCGGCGCCGGGGCGGTGCTGCACTCGCTGAACCCGCGCCTCTCGGCCGAGCAGCTGACCTACGTCATCGGCCATGCCGAGGACCGCTGGATCTTCGTCGACGAGGACGTGGCGCCGGCGCTGGCGGCGCTCGAGCTGCCCGGCGTCCGGGGCTTCATCGTGCTCGGCGACCGCGCAGCCTGCCAGCGCAGCGGCCTCGCGAACGCGCTGGCCTACGAGGAGCTGGTCGGGGGCGAGGACGGCGACGCGGGATGGGAGCCGGTCGACGAGCGCGCCGCCTGCGGCATCTGCTACACCTCCGGCACGACGGGCCAGCCGAAGGGGGTGGTCTACTCCCACCGCTCGAACGTGCTGCACGCGATGGCGATGATCCAGCCCGACATGCTGGGGCTGTCCTGCCGCGACACGATGATGCCGGTCGTGCCGCTGTTCCACGCCAACGGCTGGTCCTGCGGCTACTCGGCCCCGATGGCGGGGTCCGCGATGGTGCTGCCGGGGCGCAACCTCGATCCCGCGAGCCTCTACGAGATGCTCGAGCAGGGGGTCACCGTCTCGGCGGCGGTGCCGACGGTCTGGCTGCCGCTGCTCAAGCACCTGGCCGAGACCGGCCAGAAGCTGCCCCACCTCGAGCGCGTGGTGATCGGCGGCTCGTCCTGTCCGCGCGCCGTGATCGAGGCGTTCCAGATCGACTACGGCGTTCAGGTGATCCACGCCTGGGGCATGACCGAGACCTCGCCGCTCGGCACGCTCTGCTCCTTCAAGCCCGAGGTCGCGGCGCTGCCGGACGAGCTCCGGATCGAGACGCAGCTCAAGGTCGGCCACCCGCCCTTCACGGTCGACCTCGCGCTCGCCGACGACGACGGCGCGCGCCTGCCCTGGGACGGCGAGACCGCCGGGCGCCTCATGGTCCGGGGGCCGGGCGTCGTCCGCCGCTACCTGAAGGACGAGGCGATTGCTGTCGACGGCGAGGGCTGGTTCGACACCGGCGACGCCGCGAACATCGACGCGCTCGGCTATGTCCGCATCACCGACCGTCTGAAGGACCTGATCAAGTCGGGCGGCGAGTGGATCTCGTCGATCGAGCTCGAGAACGCGGCGCTCGCCCACCGCGGCGTGTTCGAGGCCGCGGCCGTCGCCATGCCGCACGCGAAATGGGGAGAGCGACCGGTGCTGGTCGTCGTCCCGCGCGAGGGCGCGACGGTCGAGCCGTCCGAGGTGATGGACGTGCTGCGCCCGCACTTCGCGTCCTGGCAGCTCCCGGACGACGTGCTGGTGGTCGACGAGATCCCGCACACCGCGACGGGCAAAATCTCGAAGCTGACGCTGCGCCAGAAGCTGAGGGACCAGGGCTACACCCTGCCCGACAGCCGGGGCTGACACGGCTGATCACGGCAGGGGAATCGCATTTGGGAAATAGCGCTGGCGCTGGTGCGTGATCTGGATTCTGTAGGGGTCTCTCTGGTGGAGGGAGGCCATGGCGTCGCTGATGACGATTTTCCGGGAGATGCCGGACCCGCGTCGGGGCAACGCGCGGCGGCATGATCTGCTGGACATCCTGACGATCGCGCTTGTGGCGTCGGTGTGTGGTGGGGAGAGCTGCGTGGACTTCGCGGAGTTCGCGGAGGACCGTGGTATACAGCCATTCGTGCCGGGCGCAGGATCCGCGACCTGCTGATCCGGCAACGGACGATGCTGATCAACGCGCTGCGCGGTCACCTCTACGAGTACGGGATCGTGGTGGCGAACGGCGCTCTTGGCCCGGAAGAAGCCGAAGGCTGCCGCCGTCGCCCTCGCCAACAAGACGGCACGGATCGCCTGGGCGCTGATGGTGCGCCAGGAGATCTACCGACCCGCATGAACCTGAGAGATCGGCACCGCAACCGAGACCGCGGTGCCGTGGGCGCGAGAAGGCTGAGACGTGATGACGAACCGGCCGTAGCCGGGGATCGTTGAAACTCAGGGGGTCAGACCGCCTCGAGCGCGTTGCCGCTCAGGATAGCGCGTAGCGCTTGAGCGAGCCGAGGAAAACCGTGACTGACGCCGTGCTGCTCCCGCGCCTTGGGCGTCGTTTTCGCCGGGCCGGAACTGGACGTCGAGACGGAAGTCACCGTAACGCGTCAAGCAGGACGACCGGGTGCTTGCCGTGCCCGGTTCCGCTTTCGCAGCCAGTTCAGGACGAGAACGGCCGCAAGCACCGCGGCCCCCGACGCCTCCACCTGGAAAACGGGATGGAAGACGGCGATCGTGGCGGGGATCACAAGGAGGCGGGAGACGACGTCCATGGGCGCGAAGAGGAAGCCTTCGATGGCCGCTGCGAAGGCAACCAGCGCCAGGGCCGCGATGGCGCCGGTCCAGATCACGTAGGCGACGGGGCCGCCCAGGATCAGCTCGGGATTGTAGACCATGAAGAGCGGGATCAGGTAGAGGCCCTTGGCGAACTTCCACGCCTGCACGCTGGTCTCGAGCGGCTTCGAGCCGGCGATGGCGGCCCCCGCGAAGGCCGCGAGCGCGATCGGCGGGGTCACGTTGCTGTCCTGGCTGTACCAGAACACCACCAGGTGCGCGATCAGGAGCGGGACGCCGAACTCGTTGTGCAGCGCCGGGCCCACGAGCACGATCAGCACGATGTAGGACGCCGTCACCGGCAGCCCCATGCCGAGGACCAGGCTCGCGAGCAGCACCAGGATCAGCGCCAGGACAAGGTTGCCGCCGGAAAAGGCCACCATCATCGACGAGAACTTGAGCCCGAGCCCGGTCAGGCCGACGACGCCGACGATGATCCCGGCGACGGCGCAGGCCATCGAGACGGCGACCGCGTTGCGGGCGCCGAGTGCCAAAGCGTTGATGAGGAGCTCGATCCCGCCGCGGATCGACCCGGCGAGGCCGGCGGCGCTGAGCCCGCCACCCCGGCGCGGCTCGATCCAGACCAGCTCGACCGCGGCGCGAAGCCCCGCCACCACGACCATCGACACGATCGCCCAGAAGCCGACGCGCGAGGGCGAGATGTTGTTGACCAAGAGCCAGATCAGCACGAAGAGCGGCACGATGAACTGCCAGCCGTAGCCGAGGACGGAGCGGACCTGCGGCAGCTCGGCCGATGGCACGCCCTTCATGCCGGCCTTCATCGCGACGATGTGCACGAAGAGGTAGACCGTGCCGAGGTAGAGGATCGCCGGGTAGATCGACACCAGCACGATGTCGACGTAGGGAACGCGGGTGTACTCCGAGATCAGGAAGGCCCCGGCGCCCATCAGCGGCGGCGTGATCTGGCCGCCGGTCGAGGCCGCGGCCTCGATCCCCCCGGCCTGGGCGGGGCGGTAGCCGAGCCGCTTCATCAGCGGGATCGTGAAGGCCCCGGTCGTCACCACGTTGGCGATCGCCGAGCCCGAGATCGAGCCCATGCCGGCCGAGGCCAGCACCGCCGCCTTGGCCGGGCCGCCGGGCTTGCGCCCCGTCGCCGCGTAGGCGAGGTCGATGAAGAAGCGCCCGGCGCCCGTCGCCTCGAGGAACGCGCCGAAGAGCACGAACATGAAGATGTAGGTGGCCGCGACGCCGAGCGGCAGGCCGAAGATGCCCTCCTGCCCGAGGTAGAGCTGACCGACCAGCCGGTCGAGGCTGTTGCCGCGGTGCGAGAGGATGCCGGGCAGCCATTCGCCGAGCCACGGCAGCTCGCCGCGCGGGCCCGCCAGCGCGTAGAGGATCGCGAACAGGCCGATCAGCGTCAAGCCGAGCCCGATCGCGCGGCGGCTGACCTCGAGCACCGTGACCGTCGCGACGATGCCCATCCAGATGTCGGTCTCGGTCCAGAAGCCGGCGCGGTTGACCAGTTCGTCGAGGTTCCAGGCGATGTAGCCGCCCGTCGCCACCGCCGCGGCCAGAAACACCGCGTCGACGGTCCAGTCCAGGATGCCGCGCTTCCGCCGGACGCCGAACACCGGGAACATCAGGATGGCGAGCACCATGATGAAGCCGAGGTGGATCGTGCGCTGGTAGAAGAGGCCGAGCGGCTCGATCCCGGCGCCGTAGAGCTGGAACAGCGAGAGCGCGACGCCGACGGTGGTGACCGCCACCGCGACCGTGCGCGACTGCACCGGCGCGCCGGTCGGATCGGCGAAGGCGGCGGCCCGGGTCGCGCTCGTCTCCGGCTCGCTCATGGGCGCATCAGGGCTCCAGCCGCAGCGTCACGCGCCGTCCGGCGGCGACGGCGCTGAGCGAGTACTCGCCACCGCCGATCGCGAGCCGGTGGTTCACGGCCGGCCGCCCGACGCGCAGCACGAGCGCGTTGCCGGGGACGGGCTCGTCCATGTTCTCGATCCAGTATCCACCCTCGGCGGCCGGACGCAAGGTGCCGCGGCCGGGAACCTCGCCCAGCCCCGCGGCGAAGTCATGCAGGTAGGATCGGGCCAGGATCATCCGGCCCGATCTGTTGACGAAGCAATCCGCCACCGGCCCCCCGGTGACCGAATGGCTCCAGCAGAGGCACCACGTCGCGCCCTCCGGCACCGGAAATTCCAGCAGCGGGCCCTTCGCCGATTCGATTGTCAGCGTCGCGCCGGACGCGCCGCCGGCCGCGAGCAGGACGGACAGGGCGGCTGCGAACAGCCGCCCGCCCGGCGTCACGGACGCAGCTCGTCCGGGATGGTCGCGCCGGTCTCCTCGTAGTACCGGATCGCGCCCGGGTGGAACGGGATCGGCGTCGCGCCCAGCGAGAAGTCCACCGTCGTGTCGTTCGCGGCCGGATGGATCGCGATCAGCTCGTCGACGTGCTCGAACATCGCCTTGGTGATCTGGTAGGCGAGTTCCTCGTCCATCGCCTCGTGGACCACCAGCACGTTCGGGATCGAGATCGTCTGCACCGGCTCGGCGACGCCCTCGTAGACGCCCTCGCGGAGCGTGTAGGGCGCGAAGATCGGCTCGGCCTCCCGCGCGCTCGCGATCTCCTCCTCGCTCAGCGGCACGATCCTGATGTCGCGCGTGGTGGCGAGGTTCATGACCGAGCTCGTGGGCGGGCCGACGCTCCAGAACCCCGCGTCGATGTCGCCGTCGCGGAGCGCGTCGGCGGTCTCGTTGAAGTTCAGCCGCTGCTCCTCGATGTCGTCGTAGGTGATGTCGTTGGCGTTCAGGATCGCCTGCGCGTTCACCTCGGTGCCCGACCCGGGGGCGCCGACCGAGACGCGCTTGCCGACGAGGTCTTGGAGGCTCTCGATGCCGCTGTCAGCCAGCGTCACGATCTGCACCGCGTTCGGGTAGATCGAGGCCAGCGCCCGCGCCTCGGGCACGGCCCGGCCTTCGAACGGATCGCGGCCCTCGTAGGCGGCGGCGACCGTGTCGCCGAGCGCGATCGCGAGGTCGCTCCCCTCCTGCTTGATCAGCGCCATGTTCTCGACCGACGCGCCCGTCACCTCGGCGGTCGCCGAGGCGCCGTCGATGTAGTTGCCGATCAGTTCCGCCAGGCCGCCGCCATACGGATAATACGTGCCGCCGGTGCCGCCGGTGGCGATCGACAGGTCCTGCGCCGAGGCCGCCGACCCGAAGGCCAGCGCGGCGGCGACAGCGAAGCTCACTCGTTTCATATCGTCCTCCCTGATCAGTCTGAGACCCGTCAATGATGTGGCGCTGAGCGGCGATCTCCAGCGGACCGACTGTTTCGCAACCGGCGCCGACGAAGCTGCTGCCGCTTGGCCGATGCGCGTGATGCACGACCGAGTAGGTCGATCCGATGCCTTTCTCGCGGCCGCGGACGAGCGCTCGCACCAGCCCCTCCACGGTGAACAGCGTCATCTGCGTGTCATCAGTGATGGCGCCGAGCAACCCATAGGCGGAACGAAGTCGCACAATCCCTCCGACCCAAACTCGGCCCGGATCTCGGGATCGCGCATGAACTCGCGCTGAGATGCGGAATGAGCGCTCACCTGTCATCAGGTTCCCGCCGGCGGGTGGAGGCGAGGATCGAGCGCAAACGGCTCTTGAACGACGTGGGCAAAGAGCCCTTCGGCGTGTTCGACGTCAAAAATGATGTTCCAGCTGTGCTTGGATACGACGCTCGGGACAATCAACCCCAGATGCTTGGAAAGCAGCCCGTCCCCATGCGCTTGCTGACCAGCACTCGGCTGCCCGGGAAAGAGCCAGTTTGGGTTCGGCAGATCGTCCGGTCGGACCACGTGCAGGCACTCAGGCTCAGTGATTCTTGCATGCGTGAGCACGTGCGGCACCGTGTCGAGAGCCCGGAACGTCTTGTGGACCGCAACCTCAAGGATGGCGGTCGAGGGGTCGAGCGCGGCATAGACGACGCGCCGGCCGCGCGCGTTCCAACGCCCACCGACGAGAAAGCTGCCCTCGCCGCTACCCCAGGTCTCGGCATGGCGCGCGTGGTCGAGTCGCCAGAAGACAATTTGGCCATCGCCGAGGGGCGGGGGCAGCGGCGTCACGCAAAGACACCGTATTCCATTCTGGTCAGGTGATCCTCGACCGCCTCGACGCCGGCCTGTGTGCTCAGGAGGTCGATGGGGCGGCGCTGATCGAGAGCCATGGCGGGCCTTTGCAGCCAGGCCTCCGCTTCGGCGCGAGAGCCGAGGATCTCGGTCACACGGCCCAGAATTTCCGCGAATTTCCAGGCTCGACTGCTCTGCTCACGGCTGAGGGCTTTGGCCGCGGCCCGGCGACGCTGGAATGTCCGCAAACTCATCCCGATCGCCTTTTCGAGCTCGCCGCGAGTCCCGCCGAGCATGGTCACTTCGTTGACAAGGTGCTTCAGAACCAAGGCCGGAAGGCCTTCCTGAAGAATGTCGTGCGCCTCCAAGCGGTTGTGGATCGGTCTATCGAAAACGCCGGGCCCGCCCAGGATCGCAAGAGTGCGGTGAATGTCGGGATCGTCCGTGGCCACTGCTGATGTCGTCAACATTGCCTCCCTCGGCTCGTCAACTGTCGTTCAGAATATGACGCATGTCGCTTGCCGATTCAATGCCTCCGCCGGCGGCCGAGGGAACCCCAGCCACCATCCGGACCAGGTGCATAGCCGTCCCGAAAATAGAACACCCGCGAGGGCATCGATGAGCTGGGCGTTGATGCGGATCGCGTCGCCGGCGCGCCGAACGCTGCCGCTGAGCACGTAACGAACGCCCAAGTCCTCGGCCACGCGCTCTGCGCTCACGTTCTTTCCCTCGTAGGCGAAGGTCGAATTTCGCGCGATCACGAAGAGCTTCTCGATTCTGGAGAGGTCCGTGATCAGGTCGTCCGTCAATCCGTCCGCGAAGTAGTCGTCGCCGTCTGAAAGGTTGTCGAATGGCAGCACGGCTAGCGACGGCTTGTCCGTCAGCATGGTGAACTGCCACGAGGTCCATCGTGCGACTGCTCTCGAGCTTGATCACATCGATCTCCTCGGGCTTCAGGAGGACGAACTCGCCGTTGCGGATCTCGTAGCCCTTGATTCGTAGTTCACGGGCTTGCCGGTCGGCTCGTGGATCTG
>DATKCY010000348.1:0-5822 GCA_035512995.1 Thermohalobaculum sp. | reverse complement strand
ACGCGACCTCGTTCCAGAGCGAGAACGCGTCCGGATAGTCGATGTAGCGCCGCGGCATGCCCTGCCGGCCAAGGAAGTGCATCGGGAAGAAGGTGATGTTCGAGCCGATGAACATCATCCAGAAGTGCAGCTGGCCCGCCCACTCCGGATACTGCCGGCCGCTCATCTTGCCGATCCAGTAGTACCAGGCGGCGAAGATGCCGAAGACCGCGCCGAGGCTCATCACGTAATGGAAGTGCGCGACCACGTAGTAGGTGTCGTGGTAGACCCGGTCGACGCCCGCCTGGCTCAGCACGATGCCGGTGACGCCGCCGACCGTGAACAGGAACAGGAAGCCGAGCGCCCAGAGCATCGGCGTCTTGAACGTGATCGAGCCGCCCCACATGGTCGCGATCCACGAGAAGATCTTGATGCCGGTCGGCACCGCGATCACCATCGTCGCGAGCATGAAGTAGCCTTGGGCGAAGGTCGACATGCCGACCGTGTACATGTGGTGCGCCCAGACCACGAAGCCGAGCGCGCCGATCGCGATCATCGCGAAGACCATGCCGGTGTAGCCGAAGATGGGCTTGCGGCTGAAGGTCGAGATCACGTGGCTGACGACGCCGAAGGCCGGCACGATCAGGATGTAGACCTCCGGGTGGCCGAAGAACCAGAGGATGTGCTGGTAGAGCACCGGGTCGCCGCCGCCCTCGGGCTGGAAGAAGGTCGTGCCGAAGTTGCGGTCGGTCAGCAGCATGGTGATCGCGCCCGCGAGCACCGGCAGCGCCAGCAGGATCAGCACGGCGGTCACGAAGATCGACCACGGGAACAGCGGCACGCGGAGCAGCGTCATGCCCGGCGCGCGCATGTTCAGGAAGGTCGTCATCATGTTGATCGCGCCCAGGATCGACGATGCGCCGCTGAGGTGCACCGCGAAGATCGCGAAGTCGGTCGACATCCCCTGCTCGGACGTCGATAGCGGCGCGTAGAGCACCCAGCCGACGCCCGACCCGAGCTGCTGGTTGCCCCCCGGCGTGACCACCGAGATGACCGCCATGGTGCAGCCCGCGGCGTAGAGCCAGAAGCTGAGATTGTTCAGCCGCGGGAACGCCATGTCCGGCGCGCCGATGTGCAACGGCATGAAATAGTTGCCGAAACCGCCGAAGAGCGCCGGGATCACCACGAAGAACATCATCAGGATGCCGTGCGCGGTGACCAGCACGTTCCAGAAATGCCCGTTGGGCACGCCGTCGTCGAGCGTCATGTACTGCACGCCCGGCTCCATGAGCTCGAGCCGCATGTACATTGTGAAGGCGATCGAGATGATGCCCATCACCGCCGACGTCACGATGTAGAGGACGCCGATGTCCTTGTGGTTGGTCGAGCAGAACCAGCGGGTGAAGAAGCCGCGGCTGCCGTGGTCGTGCGGGTGGACTGCCGCGTCGGCCATCGGATCACTCCTGAATCGCTGGCGCGGCAGACGCGCGCCCGTGGGTCGCCCCGGGATTTACCGCGCGCCCCTCCGTCCCGCAAGCGCCCGCACCGTGGCAAAGCGGCCCATGGCCCCGCGCTTTCTGTCGCATTCGGCGCGCGGGCCCCGGGCGCCCGGCGCCGCTCAGGGACGGGCGCAGACCGCCGGATCGACCGGGGCGGCGAGCGGCGGGAAGTGCCTGCCGAACGTCCGCGCGAGCGCGAGGTCGAGATCGGCCATCGCGACCGGCAGGCCGAGGTCGACGAGGCTCGTGACCCCGTGCTCGACGATGCCGCAGGGGACGATCCCGGCATAGTGCGACAGGTCCGGCTCGACATTGATCGCCAGCCCATGGAAGCTGACCCAGCGGCGGAGGCGCACGCCGATGGCGGCGATCTTCGCCTCGGCCGGCGCCCCGTCCGGCCCCGGCGGCAGCTCCGGGCGGTCGACCCAGACGCCGACCCGCCCCGGCCGGGTGCCGGCGGTCAGGCCGAACTCGGCCAGCGCATCGACGATCCACTGCTCGAGCGAGGCCACGAAGCGGCGGACGTCGCGCCCCCGCCGGTTGAGGTCGAGCATCACGTAGGCGACCCGCTGGCCGGGGCCGTGGTAGGTGTACTGGCCGCCGCGACGCGCCTCGTAGACCGGGAAGCGCCCGGGCTCGAGCAGGTCGCTCGCCCGCGCACTGGTGCCGGCCGTGTAGAGGGCCGGGTGCTCGAGCAGCCAGACGCACTCGTCCGCCCGGCCGGCGAGGATCGCGTCTACCCGCGCCTCCATCCAGGCGAGCGCCTGCCGGTAGTCGACCGACCCTTCGCTTGTCCGCCACTCGGTCATGCGCCCTCGCTAGCGCCGCGGCGCTGTCCGCACAAGGTCGTCCGAAGCCCCCGCGCGGGAGGCCGGACGAGGCCCCTTCACAAGCCCCCTGCCCTTTGCTACATGCGCGTCCTGCCCAGGCGTCGTGCGGTCGTGGCGGAATTGGTAGACGCGCAGCGTTGAGGTCGCTGTGGGCGAGAGCCCGTGGAAGTTCGAGTCTTCTCGACCGCACCATCCTTTCGAAGGCAGTGGGGCCCAGCCCGGACGCGGCGGCTGTCTAGCGGCGGCCGGGCGCGCCCGTGGGGCCTCCCCCGACCGGTCCCGCGCGGCCGAAGATCCGTTCGCGGCATTCGCGCTCGAAGCGTTCCTTGAAGCGCGCGTTCCGGTCCGTCGCCTGCTTCCTGAGCCGCGTCTCCCCCGGCTGCCAGGCGTCGAGGCCGACCCCGGCGAAGCGTCCGACCGCGCGCATGACGGATGCGGGGTCCTCGGTCAGCGCCTCGTAGGTGACCTTCAGACAGGGGATGTCGAAGAGCGCGGCCTGGTGCGCCATCAGCGCGTTGGCCGAGGTGAAGCCCGACAGGCGCCGGAGGATGTCGTCGTAGCTGTAGGCGGCCTCCGGGCCCCCCTCGCCATGCAGGCTGGTCCATGTCTTCGTCTGGTAGGCGATCGAGAACGAGACCGCCTGCGCCACCGTGTCCTCGCGCACGATGTGGATCAGCCGGAGCCCCGCGAACATCCGGTCGATGCGGCAGCGGAGCAGCATCGAGAGCTGGCTCGACGACGCCTTGACCCCGAACGGTGCCTGCCCGCGGCCGCGCGCGGCGATGGCCTCGACATAGGCGGGAAAGCTGGAGAGACCGAGCTCGGCGGCCCTCGACTCGACCGCCGGATGGTTGAGCTGCTCCTGGAAGCCGCAAAAGCGCGACGTGCCCCTCAGATACTCGCCGAGGAGGTTCGAGCCGCTCCTGTTCGTGAAGCCGAGGACGTAGAGCGGGTGCTCGAAGACCGGCGCGTCCGCCTCGTAGACCATCGCGCCGGCGAAAAGCTCGCGCAGCCGTTCCTCGTGCGCTCCCGGCCGGGACAGGTCTCTGGCAAGCCACATCGAGCCGTCTTCGGCCCTGCGCGGCCCCGCCCGCGCGCCGCTTCTCCACCTGAGAGGCCAGATGCGACGGACCATGGCGGGGCGACCGGCGGGCGTCCTCAGAGCTCGTATCCGTAGGTCTCGGCCAGGCCCGCGCAGCGCCGCCGGACCGTCTCGATCTCGTCCGCGTCGAGCAGGCTTTGGAACAGGTTCCGCTCGGGGCGGGCATCGGACGCCGAGTAGACGGCTTGGTCGAACGGCAGGCCGAACAGCCGGAAGATGCGGCCCAGGGTGCCGCGCACGTCCTCGACCAGATCCTCGTAGCGGAGCTCGAGCACCCTGTCGCCGTGCAGCCGCTCGAACTGCCGGACGCATGTCACGGCCTCGAGCCAGTAGTTGCACGCGCCGTGGATGTCGTCGACCTTCACGACCTTGCCGAGCTTCAGGCTGGCGACGACGTTCAGCGGGTTCCGCACCATGTGCAGGTAGACGGCCCCGGGGAACTCGGTCTCGATCAGGCTCAGGCCGTAGACGTTCTGCGGGGTCTTGTCGAACCAACGGTAGTCGGTGAGGTTTCTGAGCCGCGCCATCTCGCGGATGTGGCGCACCAGCAGCTCGCCGCGCGTCTCCGAGCGGGCGTAGATCTGCCTGAAGCGCTCCTCGGTGATGCCGTCGCGGTTGCGGTGCGCCTTCAGGACCGGGCCGTTCAGGGTCGGCCGCTCGTATCCCTTGGTCCTGAACGGCTCGCCCCAGCGGTAGTAGTGGGTCTCCTCCGGGCAGAGGACATGCTCGTCGCGCTTGATCAGGTCACGGACGAAGGTCGTGCCGGACCGGACGCATCCGATCATGAACAGCGGCCGTTCCGCCGCCGTGTCGACCTCCGCAAGCGCGTCCGCCGCAGTCTCCGCTCGCATCCGCATTGCCCTCGCGATCTCGTTCCGCCAGATGGTGCGCCCTGGGTGCCGGACAGGCCCGGGCGCCGCCCGACCGCAGAGAGGCGCGGTCCGCCCCGGTGCCGCTCGGCCCCGCTCCTTCACCACTCCGCCCCGCATCGTCAAGCGGCAACTGAACGTCGCCCCCCGCGTCATGTCGCCTGCCCGCGACCGCGGCGCAGGCGGGGACGGTCAGGCGGCGACGCCCCGGCGGATGATGCCGTCCAGCTCGGACAGCGGGACCGGGTGGCAGAAATAGGCGCCCTGCGCGCAGTCGAAGCCGATCTCGGAGGCCACCTCGGCGACGGCGGCGGTCTCGATGCCATCGGCGCAGACCCGCTTGTCGAGCGCGGCGGCCATGGTCCGCGCGGCGCTGGCGATCTCGCGCGCCGCGTCGTCGGCGGCGATCTCGTTCACCAGGGCCGGATCGAGCTTGATCCAGGTCAGCGGCGCGCGCCGGAGCTGGGCGAGCGAGGCGTAGCCGCTCCCGAACCCGTCGATGCCGCATTCGGCGCCCGCTGCCGCCAGCCGCTCGAGCGTGTCGAGGACGGACGGCAGACGGTGGGTCAGAAAGACTTCCTCGCTCATCTCGAGCCAGAGGTCGCTTGCGGACAGCCCCTCGAGGATGAGCTGGTCGAGCAGCGCCTCGGCGAAGGCCGGGTCGGCAAGCTGGCGCTCGGCCACCTTCATCGCGAGGCAGACGCCGCTGACGCCCTCGCGCTGCAGGCGCCCCATGTCGGCGATCGCACGTGTCTGGACGTGCCGCGCGAGCCGGCACGCGAGCCCGGGATCGCCGGCGGCCCGGCCCAGCACCGCGGCATCGACCGGCGCCCCGCCGCGCTGCTCGATCTTCGCCACCGCTTCGACCGCGCAGATGCGCCGGTCCTCGAGCGCCACGATCGGCTGGTAGCGGACCTGGAGGCCGCTGCCCGCGAACGCCTCCCCCGCCGTATGCAGCGCCGCGCTCCGCCGCGCCTGCGCCGCGGCGATGGAGGGTTCGAAGGGCACCACGCGGCCGTCGCCCTCGAGCCGGGCCGCCCGCAGCGCCAGCTCCGCCTCCGCCAGCATGCGCTCGAACGGCATGGTGGCTGCCGCGGTCTGCGCGATGCCGACCGAGAGCGTCATGCGCTCGCCGAGGCAGGCGAGCTCGGGCGCCGCCGCGACGGCCTCCTGCAGCCGGCGCGCCAGGGCCCCCGGCGCCCGGCTGTAACGCGGCGCCGCGAGGACCACGACGAACCGGCCGCCGTCGATCCGCCCGGCGTCGTCCTCGTCCCTCAGGACCGCGGGCAGCACTGCGGCCACACGGGCGAGGGTCGCGGCGACCCCCTCCGGCCCCTCCGCGGCCCGGACCTGCTCCAGCCGGTCGATCTCGAACATCAGCACGGTGATCACGAGGTCGCGCTCGCCGAGAGGCCGACGGCGGCTGTCGAACGCGGCCGACAACCCCCGGCGGTTCAGGAGCCCGGTGACCGGATCGGTCCGCGCCTGCCGCTCGGCCTCCCGCCGGGCGCCGGATTCGGACGCGAGCTGCGCCCGGCAGCGG
>DATKCY010000347.1:0-4633 GCA_035512995.1 Thermohalobaculum sp. | reverse complement strand
GCGATGGTGGCGTCGGGCGAGCTGAGGGCGCCGGTCGTGATCGGGCGCGACCACCTCGATTCGGGGAGCGTGGCGAGCCCGAACCGCGAGACCGAGGCGATGCTCGACGGCTCGGACGCGGTGTCGGACTGGCCGCTCCTGAACGCGCTGCTGAACTGCGCCTCGGGCGCGACCTGGGTTTCGCTGCACCACGGCGGCGGGGTCGGCATGGGCTATTCCCAGCACGCCGGCATGGTCATCGTCTGCGACGGCACCGAGGCCGCGGCGCGGCGGATCGAGCGCGTGCTCTGGAACGACCCGGCGACGGGCGTCATGCGCCACGCCGACGCCGGCTACGACATCGCGCTCGACTGCGCGCGCGAGAAGGGGCTGAGTTTGCCGGGCATCCTGGGCTGAGGCGGGGCCGGGCTCCGGGCGGGATGCGCGCCGCGCTCGCGCGGGCATGGCGCGATTGTGAAGCCGCGGGGCTTCCTGAGCCGGCGCGCCGGGTCCATATCGGCATCGCACGCACTCGGAACGGAGGGGCGACATGACCACGCGGAGAGGATTCATGCTGGGCGGCGCCGGGCTGGCGGCGTCGACGGCGATCGGCGGGACGCTGCTCGGCGCGGGCTGGGCCGCGCGTGCGGCGAGCGGCGAGACCTTCGAGGTCACCATGACCGAGGAGGAGTGGCGCGGGATCCTGACCGACGAGGAGTACCGGGTGCTGCGCGAGGAAGGCACCGAGCCCGCCTTCACGAGCCCGCTCAACGACGAGAAGCGCGCGGGCATCTATCACTGCGCCGGCTGCGACCAGGCGCTCTATTCCTCCGAGCACAAGTACGACAGCGGGACCGGCTGGCCGAGCTTCTGGAAGCCGGTCGGCGAGGACGCGGTCGGCTTGAAGGACGACTGGTTCCTGATCTACAAGCGCACCGAGGTCCACTGCTCCCGCTGCGGCGGCCACCAGGGTCACGTCTTCGACGACGGGCCGCCGCCGACCGGCAAGCGCCACTGCATCAACGGCGTCGCGCTGAGCTTCAAGCCGGCCGAAAGCGCCACGGGCTGAGGCCGGGGAGCGGCCCTGTACCGGCGGCACGAAGGCCCGATCGGTCTGACGTCCTCGCCCGGCTCGGAGCGCAGGCACGAGATGCCCCCGGTTGGCTCAACTTATCGGGACGAAAGGCCCGGCTGAGGTCGGACTCTTCCGTTCCGGTTGAACCACTAGTTGCCGTAGATCGGCACCCGGGCGATCTGGCTTTCGAGCGCGGCGACGCCGGGCAGCTCCCGCACCATCGCCTCGATCTCGCGCGCCGTGCTGGTGTCGCTGACGGCGCCGTAAAGCCGGACCCGGCCGCCCTCGACCGAGCTCTGCACATAGGAGGCGCGGCGGCCGAACGGCGTCGCGCCGTGCAGCCGCTCGTCGATCCGGGCCTCGAGCAGCTTGTCCTCGAGGACGCGGCGGCTCTCCGGCGTCTCCGCGAGCGTGACGCTCCGCGCCGCGTCGACGAGGATATCGGCGCAGCTCTCGACCGACAGGTGGTTGGTGTTCAGGACCATGTCGTAGTTGGTCGGTCGCCTCCAGTCGGTCGAGAAGAACCGCAGGAACGCCTGCGCGTGTTCGGCGTCACTGCGCTCGATCTCGCGCTTGGCGGTGGCCGCGTCGACGCCGAGCCTTCGGCACATCTCCTCGACCCGCCGCTCCAGGGGCGCGCAGACGCGCACGGTCAGGATGTGCGGGACTTCACGCAGCAGCCGTGCGGCGCCCCAGCCGCGGATCAGCACCTGACCACGGCTCGCCAGCTCGAGGATCTCGGACGGCGTGAGATAGCCACCGTGCGAGATCCCGCCGTTGCGCTTGTCCTCCGGGCCGGGCCCGGTCTCGAGGAAGCGGGCGACGGCGCTGGTCGTCGCGTTGGCGCGTTCGTCGGCAGAGCCGATCATCTCGTGGTTCACGATCGTCAGGCCGAGTCGGTCGGCGGCGAGGCGGGCGACCTCCTTTCCGAGGGAGCCCATCTCGCGGGTCATCGCAATAACGGTCATTGGTTTTGGTCCCTCAACTGGGGCGCTGGTCGAAGCGCCGGCGCCGCGTGAAAATTCACGCCTTCCGCGTCAGCGAGCATACCCTGATTCGCCTCCCCGGAGTGTGACCTTCGTCACGAGACGGCGCAGCCCTCTCGCGCGCGCGCGCCCGGACAGAATCCGGTCAGAGCAGGTCCGCGAACTCCTCGAGCACCGCGGAATAGGTGTCGCGCTTGAACGGCACGATCCGCCGGACGAGCTCCTCGGGCGGCATCCAGGCCCAGTGCCGGAACTCCGGCTGGTGCCCCTCGATGTCGATGTCGGCGTCCTCGCCGAGGAAGCGCAGCGCGAACCAGCGCTGGGTCTGGCCGCGATAGCGCCCGCCCCAGAGGCGGCCGACCAGATGGCGCGGCAGGTCGTAGGGGTGCCAGCGGGCGCTCTCGCGCAGCACCTCGACCTGCTCGGGCCGGATGCCGGTCTCCTCCACCAGCTCGCGCAGCGCCGCCTCGCGCGGCGTCTCGCCGGGATCGACGCCGCCCTGCGGCATCTGCCAGGCGCCGCCCGGGCTGTCGAGCCGCTGGCCGACGAAGACGTGCCCGTCCCGGTTCAGCACCATCAGGCCCACGCACTGCCGGTAGGGCAGCTGGTCGATTCGGGTGTTGGCGGCGGTGCGTTCCATGTCAGCGGTGCGTTCCATGTCAGACGCCGAACGCGGCGCGGGTCCGAATGGCTCCCGCGCCGCCGCTCCCGCGTGCGTCAGCGGGTCTTGCTGGCGTCGTAGATGGCCAGGCCCGCGAGCAGGTCGAGCGCGTAGGCGAGCTGCAGGTCCTCGCGCCGGAGCGCGGCCGTCGCCTCGTGGCGCGCGCGCTCCTCCTCGAGCAGCTTCTGCTCCTCCTCGGACAGCTCGTTGGTGAGCGAGCCGCGCAGGTCCGCCTCGGAGCGGAAGTCGCGGAACGCCTCGACCATGCTGTCCTGCTCGTCCTCCTCCCCGTTCTCGTCCTCATCGGTGCCAGGGATCCTGCGCTCCTCCACCAGGATGTCCGGCTCGATGCCGAGCGCCTGGATCGAGCGGCCCGACGGCGTGTAGTAGCGCGCGGTGGTGAGCTTCATCGCGCCCTTGTCGCCGAGGCGCATGACCGTCTGGACCGAGCCCTTGCCGAAGCTCTTGGCGCCCAGGATGATCGCCCGGCGCTGGTCCTGGAGCGCGCCGGCGACGATCTCGGAGGCCGAGGCCGAACCTTCGTTGATCAGGACGACGAGGGGCCTGCCGTCGGTCAGATCGCCCTCGCGCGCGTTGACGCGGTCTGCCTCCTCGGGGTTGCGGCCGCGGGTCGAGACGATCTCGCCGTCCATCAGGAAGGCGTCGGCGACCGCGATCGCCTGGCTGAGCAGCCCGCCCGGGTTGTTGCGCAGGTCGATGACGTAGCCCTGGATGTTCTCCTCGCCGATCTCTTCGCGCAGCTCCTCGATCCCGCTCTCGAGACTTTCGTAGGTGTTCTCGTTGAAGGTGGTGATGCGGATCACCCCGACATCGCCCTCGGCGCGGGTGCGCACCGCCTGGATGGTGATCGTGTCGCGCGTGATCGTCACGTCGAATGGCTCGTCCACGTCCTCGCGCGTCACCGTGATGACGATGTCGCTGCCGACGGGTCCGCGCATCTTCTCGACCGCGTCCGAGAGTGTGAGGCCGAGCACCGATTCGCCGTCGATATGGGTGATGAAGTCGCCGGCCTCGATCCCGGCCTCGGCCGCCGGCGTCTCGTCGATCGGCGCCACGACCTTGACGAAGCCGTTCTCCATCGTGACCTCGATCCCGAGTCCGCCGAACTCGCCCCGGGTCTGCTCGCGCATATCCTCGAAGCCTTCCGGCGGCAGATAGGACGAGTGCGGGTCGAGCGAGGTCAGCATGCCCTCGATCGCGGCCTCGATCAGCTTCTGGTCGTCGACGTCCTCGACATAGGCGCCGCGCACCCGCTCGAAGATGTCGCCGAACAGGTCGAGATACTCGTAGGTCGTCTTCGCGTCGGCATTTTCCTGAGCCGACGTGGTGGCGACAAGCTGCGGCACGCCGACACCCAGCGCCACGCCTGCCATCAGCGCGATGATCGTCTTCCTCATGCTTCCTCAGCCCTGCCTTGCCTGCTCGTCGAACCATGCCGCGGGGTCCAGCGGTTCACCCCGGCGCCTCAGTTCTAGATAGAGGGTTTCGCGTCCGATCAGATCATCATCCGTCGTCGCTTCAAACAAAAATTCGTCAGCGCTCGGCATCGGCCCGCCGAGGTCGCCCAGCTTCTCGCCCGCCAGCACGACCTCGCCGACCTCCCGGTCCACGCGGCCGAGCCCCGCGAGAACGATCAGATAACCGGATTCGGGCTCCAGCACCACGACCTTCCCGTATCGCCCGAGCGGGCCGGCATAGCGCACGGTGCCGTCCCAGGGCGCGCTGACCTGGGCGAAGGGCGCGGCCTCGACCGACCAGCCCGCGCCGCCGCGGCCGAGCGGGTCGGGATCGCCGAACCGGGCGGTCACCCGGCCGACGACCGGCAGCGGCAACTCGCCCCGCGCATCCTCGAAGCCGAGCTGCGGGCCGCCCGGAGCGGCGGTGGCGAGCGCGTCCGCAAGCTCGGCGAGC
>DATKCY010000346.1:0-3368 GCA_035512995.1 Thermohalobaculum sp. | reverse complement strand
GTCGAGCTCGCCGACGCGGCCTCGGCCCGCGGCGCCGAGACGACCTACGCGCTGATCGTCGAGCTGACGCTCCTCCTGACCGGCCGCCTCGCCCGCGCGGCCGCGACCGGGGGCCTCGCCGAGCCGGTCGCCGGGGAGGGTCCGCTCGCCGCCGCCGTCGCCGCCCGGCCGGCCCAGGCGCCGCTCTGGGCCGAGGCCGCGACCCGCATCGCGGCGGCGACGTCGCACGCCCGCGCGGTCAACCTTGACCCCGGCCAGACCATCATGGATACGTTCCTCGACCTCGACGCCACCCTGGCGCGGGCCGGCGCGGCCGGCTGACGCGCCGCCGGCCCCAAGCCCCCCCGTGGAGCGGACATGACAGCGCCCCGGCTGGTCGACAGCCATTGCCATCTCGATTTTCCGGATTTCGAGGACGACCGCGCGGCCTTCGTCCGCGCGGCCGCCAGGGCCGGGGTCACGCGGATGGTCACGATCTGCACGGCGCTCGGCCGCGAGCCCGTGGTGCGCGCGATCGCCGAGGCGCACGCGGGCGTCTTCTACGCCGCCGGCACGCATCCGATGGAGGTGGCGCGGAACCCGATGGCGACGGCGGACGAGCTCGAGCGGCTCGCCCGGCACCCCAAGCTGGTCGGCATCGGCGAGACCGGCCTCGACTACCACTACACGAAGGAGAGCGCGGCCGCGCAGCGAGAGAGCCTGCGGGTCCATATCGAGGCCGCGCGCCGCACCGGCCTGCCGCTCATCGTCCACGCCCGCGACGCCGACGACGACATGGCGCGCATCCTGGCGGAGGAGCACGCGGCTGGCCCCTATTCGTGCGTCATGCACTGCTTCTCGTCGGGCCGGGCGCTGGCCGAGACGGCGCTCGGCCTGGGCTTCTACCTCTCGATGTCGGGGATCGCCGCGTTTCCGAAGTCGGGCGAGCTCCGCTCGATCTTCGCTGCCGCCCCCCTCGAGCGCGTGCTGGTCGAGACCGACAGCCCCTATCTCGCGCCCCCGCCCCATCGCGGCAAGCGCTGTCAGCCGGCCTGGGTCGCGCACACGGCCGCGGTCGGGGCCGAGCTCTTCGGCCTCAGCCTCGAGGACTTCGCGCGCGCCACCAGCGCCAATTTCGACCGGCTGTTCGCCAAGGCCGCGGCGACGGGCGAGGAGGCCGCCGCCTGATGGGCGACCGGCTCCGATTCACGATCCTCGGCTGCGGCTCCTCGGGCGGCGTGCCGCGCATCGGCGCGCATGGCGCGAACTGGGGCGCCTGCGACCCGGAGAACCCGAAGAACCGCCGCCGCCGCTGCGCCCTGCTGGTCCAGCGCCTCGGCGAGCACGGCCGGACCAGCGTGCTGATCGACGCCGGCGCCGACGTGCGCGAGCAGCTCATCGGCGCGGGCTGCGGCTATCTCGACGGGCTGGTCCTGAGCCACGACCACGCCGACCACATCCACGGCATCGACGACATGCGGATGGTCGCGTTCAACCGCCGCGCCCGCCTGCCCTGCTGGGCCGACGCCGCGACCGGCGACACGCTGATGCGCCGCTTCGGCTACATCTTCGAGACGCCCGAGGGCTCGCACTACCCGCCGATCATGGACCTGATGCCGATCGATGGACCGATCCGCATCGGCGGCGCCGGCGGCACGGTCGAGCTGATCCCGTTCGGGGTCGTGCACGGCGAGATCATGGCGCTCGGCTTCCGCGTGGGCGACGTCGCCTACGTCCCCGACGTCTCGGCGATGACGGAGGAGGCCTGGGCCGCCTGCTCCGGGCTCGACTGCTGGATCCTCGACGCGCTCCGCGAGCGGCCGCATGTCAGCCACGTGAACGTCGACACGGCGCTCGAGTGGATCGAGCGCGCGGCCCCGCGCCGCGCGATCCTGACCAACATGCACACCGATCTCGACCACGCCGCCCTCGACGCGCGGACGCCCGGGAACGTCGTCCCGGCGCATGACGGCCTGACGCTGGACTACGCGCTTTGAGCGCCGCCGGCGCGCTCCTGACCATCGTCATGCCGGTCTTCCTCGTCGTCGGCGCCGGCTATCTGTCGGTGCGGATCGGGCTCTTCGCCGACGCGGGCGTCGACGCGCTGGTGCGCTTCGCCTCCGGCGTCGCGGTGCCGGTGCTGCTGTTCCGGGCGATGTACCGGCTCGACCTCGGCGCGGCGCTCGACGTGCAGCACCTCGTCTCGTTCTACGCGGGCGCGGCCGTCTGCTTCGTCGGCGCGATCCTGCTCGCGCGCCTCGTCTGGAAGCGGCGGCCGGGCGAGGCGGTGGCGATCGGCTTCCTCGCCTTCTTCTCGAACACCGTGCTGCTCGGCCTGCCGATCATCGAGCGCGCCTACGGGCCACGGGAGCTCGAGGCCGCCTACGCGATCATCGCGATGCACGCCCCCTTCGGCTATCTCGTCGGCATCATGACGATGGAGCTGAGCCGCCGCGACGGCGCGCCGGTCGCGGTCGCGCTGCGGCGCACGGCGACGGCCATGTTCCACAACGCGCTGACGATCGGCCTCGCGCTCGGGCTTTGCGTCAACCTCCTCGGCATCGACCTCTGGGAGCCGGTCGAGGGCGCGGTCGACATGCTCGCGCGCGCGGCCCTGCCCGTCGCGCTCTTCGGCCTCGGCGGCGTGCTGACCCGCTACGCGCTGAAGCGCGAGGTGGGCGAGGCGCTGATGGCCTCGGCCTTCTCGCTGATCGTCCACCCGTTCGTCGCCTGGGTGCTGGCGGCGCAGGTCTTCGGCCTGCCCGAGCCCTTCGTGCGCGCCGCGGTCGTGATCGCGGCGATGCCGACCGGGGTCAACGGCTACATCTTCGCCGAGATGTACGGCCGCGCCGTCGGCACCGCGGCCTCGAGCGTCCTGCTCGCCACCCTGCTCTCGGTCCTGACCATCACCGCCTGGCTTGCCTTCCTCGGCGGCGCCGCGCTGGGCTAGGACGGCGGGACGCGGGAGGGGCGCGCGCCCCGAAGCACGCCCCCGCCCGTTCCGGCCTCCGGCCGGTCAGAGCCTCTTCGCGTGCTCTGCCAGGTGGCGCGAGGTGACGTCGAACCAGACGCCCTCGTCGCGGAGCTGGCGCAGCCCTTGGTCGATCAGGCGCAGATAGGTGCGCCCGTGCGGATTGGTCTTCGGCGTCAGCACGTGCAGCGTCTCGGCCGAAGACAGGTCCGTCGCCTCCGCAACCTTCCCCTCGAGCCCGCGCTCGGCGATCTCGCGCTCGCCGAGGAAGACGTTCATCGTCGCCACGTCGACCTCGCCCGCGGCCAGCATGTCGAAGCACTCGCCCGGGGTCGCGGGCGTCACCATCTCGATGTTCGGCTCGACCAGATCGACCTCCTCGAGGTCGAAGGTGAAATAGCCCGACGGCCGGCAGATC
>DATKCY010000345.1:0-9026 GCA_035512995.1 Thermohalobaculum sp. | reverse complement strand
CGCTTCGGAGTCCTGCCCGTGAAAGCCTTCGCCGCCGTCGTCGCGATCCTTCTCGCCGCCCCGGTTTCCGCCGCGACGATCTCGATCTCCTGCGGCGCCGTCGGCCAGGAGCTCGAGCTCTGCCGTGAGGGCGCCGAGGCGTGGGCGGAGGAGTCGGGGCACGAGGTCCGGATCGTCTCCACGCCGAACTCGACCACCGACCGGCTGGCGCTCTACCCGCAGATGCTGGCCGCCGGGGCCGGCGACATCGACGTCTACCAGATCGACGTCGTCTGGCCCGGCATCCTGGCGCCGCACCTCATCGACCTCGCGCCCTTCTCGGACGGGGCCGAGGCCGCGCACCTGCCCGCCGTCGTCGCGAACAACACCGTCGACGGCGAGCTGAAGGCGATGCCGTGGTTCACCGACGCGGGCCTCCTGTTCTATCGTCGCGACCTGCTCGAGAAGCATGGGGAGCAGGTGCCCGAGACCTGGGAGGAGCTGGCCGCGACGGCCGCGCGCGTCGTCGAGGCCGAGCGGGCGGAAGGCGACGACGCCCTCCGCGGCTTCGTCTTCCAGGGCAAGGCCTACGAGGGCCTCACGACCAACGCGCTCGAATGGATCGCGAGCCACGGCGGCGGCACGATCGTGGACGACGCGGGTGCGATCACGATCGACAATCCCGCGGCGGCGGAGGCGCTGGCCGAGGCCGCGTCCTGGGTCGGCACCATCGCGCCCGAGGGCGTGCTCGCCTACACCGAGGAGGAGGCGCGCGGCGTCTTCCAGTCGGGCCGCGCCGTCTTCATGCGGAACTGGCCCTATGCCTGGGCGCTGGCGCAGGCCGGCGAGAGCCCGGTGCGCGCCAGGGTCGGCGTCGCGGCGCTGCCGAAGGGCGGGCCGGAGGGCACCCATGTCGGCACGCTCGGCGGCTACCAGCTCGCGGTCTCGCGCTATTCCGAGAGCCCGGAGATTGCGGCCGACCTCGTCATGCACCTGACGGGCGAGGAGGAGCAGAAGCGCCGCGCGATCGCGGGGGCGTTCAACCCGACGATCGCCGCGCTCTACGAGGACGCCGACGTATTGGCGGCGGTGCCCTTTCTCGCCTCGCTCCGCGAGACCGTGACCAACGCGGTCGCGCGGCCGAGCGGGGTCACGGGCGAGGACTACAACAAGGTCTCGGCCGCCTTCTGGGGGACGGTGCACGAGGTGCTCGCGGGCCAGGCGGAGCCCGAGCCGGCGCTGGCCCGGCTTGCGCGGGACCTTGCGCGGATCAGGCGCGACGGCTGGTGACGGCATCCCGGCCGTCCCGGGCTTGACCCAGGGTTCGCCGTTCCCGTCTGAAGGTGGCCCCGGCACGGGGGCCGGGGCAGCGGAGCGTCCTGCCGATGCGAACCCGCCCAAGACCGCTGCCGTGACCGCTGCGAGGAGTGAGCTCGAGCGCACCCGCCGCCGCTATGCCGCGCTGTTCCTCGCGCCGATGCTCGTCACGCTGGCGCTGGTCGCCGGCTGGCCGCTCGTCCGCACCATCTGGTTCGGCTTCACCGACGCGCGGCTCTCGACCCTCGACGACTACGCCTTCGTCTGGTTCGAGAACTACTATGCCGTCTGGGACGGTCAGGCCTTCGGCCTGCTGGTCGATCCCGACTGGTGGATCGCGGTCCGGAACACGCTCGTCTTCACTGTCGTTTCCGTCTCGGCCGAGCTGGTGCTTGGGCTGGTCGTGGCGCTCGCGCTCGACGTCGATTTCCCGGGGCGGGCCGCGATGCGGGCGATCGTGCTGATCCCCTGGGCGATCCCGACCGTCGTCTCGGCCAAGATCTGGGGCTGGATGCTGCACGACCAGTTCGGCGTGCTGAACGCGATGCTGATGGGCCTCGGCCTGATCGCGGAGCCCGTCGCCTGGACCGCGAGTCCCGACACGGCGCTCCTCGCCGTGATCGTCGTCGATGTCTGGAAGACGACGCCGTTCATGGCGCTCCTGATCCTCGCCGCGCTCCAGATGCTGCCCCGCGACTGCTTCGAGGCCGCGCGGGTCGACGGCATCCACCCGGTCCGCGTCTTCTTCCGGGTGACGCTGCCGCTGATCTGGCCGGCGGTGATGGTCGCCGTGATCTTCCGGGCGCTCGACGCCCTCCGCGCATTCGACCTGATCTACGTGCTGACGGCGAACGCGCGCGAGACGATGACGATGTCCGTCTATGCTCGCCAGCAGCTCGTCGACTTCCAGGAGGTCGGCTACGGCTCCGCCGCATCGACCCTCCTCTTCCTGATCATCGCGCTCCTGACCATCGCGACGATCTATCTGGGGCGCGTCGACCTCGGCGGGCGGCGCGCATGAGGATGGCGTCCCGGACCGCTGCAGCCCCGTGCGTGACCCGGGGCCCCGGCTCGGAGGCCGGGGCTGCGGAGCTCCGCGCGGCCGTGGAGCATTGGCGATGAGGCGATGGTCGGTTGCCGGAAAGATCGGCTTCGCGCTCCTGCTCGGCGCGATCGCGCTCTTCGCGCTGGGACCCTTCGTCTACGCGGTGACGACCTCGCTGCAGCCGAGCCAGGCGCTGTTCTCCGGCCGCTTCCTGCCGCGCGACCCCGACCTGTCGAATTATTCGGCCGTCTTCGCCGAGCAGCCGTTCGGGCGGAACATCCTGAACTCGGTCCTGGTCGCGGGCGCCGTCGTGTCGCTCTCGCTGGCCTTGGGCGTCTCGGCTGCCTGGGCGCTCGGCCGCGTCCACTTCCGCGGGCGCGCCGCGCTCCTGCTCGCGATCCTCTCGGTCTCGATGTTCCCGCAGGTCGCGGTCCTTTCCGGCATGTTCGAGCTGATCCGGGCGCTCGGCATCTACAACTCGCTCCCCGGCCTGATCCTGGCCGACCTGATGCTGACGCTGCCCTTCACCGTCTGGGTGCTCACGACCTTCATGCGCGCGCTGCCGCGCGAGCTCGAGGAGGCGGCCTACATGGACGGCGCGACGCCGTTCTCGCTGGTCCTCCGCGTGTTCCTGCCGCTGATGGGCCCGGCGCTGGCGGCGACCGCGCTGCTGGCCTTCATCGCCGCCTGGAACGAGTTCCTGTTCGCGCTGACCTTCACGCTGACGCCGGAGATGCGCACGGTGCCGGTGGCGATCGCGCTGATCACCGGGGCCTCGGCCTACGAATTGCCCTGGGGCAACATCATGGCCGCCTCGGTGATCGTGACGGTGCCGCTGATCGGGCTGGTGCTGGTGTTCCAGCGGCGCATCGTCTCCGGCCTGACGGCGGGGGCGCTGAAGGGATGACGGAGGTCGTTCTCGACGCCCTGACCAAGCGCTTCGGCAGAACCGACGTCATCCGCGGCGTCGATCTCTCCATCCGCTCGGGCGAGTTCTTCGTCCTCGTCGGCCCCTCGGGCTGCGGCAAGTCCACGCTCTTGCGCATGATCGCGGGCCTCGAGGAGATCGACGGCGGCACGCTCTCGATCGGCGGCGCGCGCGTGAACGACCTCGCGCCGAAGAACCGCGGCGTCGCGATGGTGTTCCAGTCCTACGCGCTCTACCCGCACATGACGGTCCACGAGAACATGGCCTTCGGCCTCCGCCTCGCGCGCACGAGCAGCGAGACCGTCGAGGCCCGCGTCCGCCGCGCGGCGGAGATGCTGGAGCTCGGCCCCCTCCTCGACCGCCGGCCCGCCGACCTCTCCGGCGGCCAGCGCCAGCGCGTCGCCATCGGCCGCGCGATCGTGCGCGAGCCGCGCCTGTTCCTGTTCGACGAGCCGCTGTCGAACCTCGACGCGAGCTTGCGCGTGCAGACGCGGGTCGAGATCGCGAAGCTCCACCGCGCGCTCGGCGCCACGATGATCTACGTGACGCACGACCAGACCGAGGCGATGACGCTGGCCGACCGCATCGCGGTCATGCGCGAGGGGCAGGTCGCGCAGGTCGGCCGGCCACTCGAGCTCTACCACCGGCCCGCGGACCGCTTTGTCGCGGGCTTCCTCGGCTCGCCCGCGATGAACTTCCTGTCGGTGCGGGCGGCGGGCGCGCGGGGCGGCGCGCTCCGCTGCCGGCTGGCCGATGGGACCGAGGTCGCGACGCCCGCGCGTGCCGACGGGGTGGCGGAGGGGGCGGCGCTGACCCTCGGCATCCGGCCCGAGCATGTCCGGACCGGCGGCGACGGCCCGGCCTTCGAGGTCGATCTGGTCGAGGAGCTGGGGGAGGCGCACCTTCTGCACCTCTCCGGCCCCACCGGCGAGCGGCTGGTGGTGCGTCGCCCCGGCGGCGCCGAGACCCGGGCGGGCGCGCGGCTGGCCCTCGCTTTCCCGGCCGAAACCTGCCACGTCTTCGGCGAGGACGGCGCCGCGCTCGCGCGGCTGCCGGAGGCCGAACGGGCACGAGGGGACGCGCCATGAGCACCGATTTCCAGCCGATCTCCGGCAACCAGCTTCCGCGCTTCGCGGGCGTGCCGACCTTCATGCGCTTGCCGCACGTGCCCCTCGACGACCCGCGGCTGGCCGAGGTCGAGATCGGGCTGATCGGAGTGCCCTGGGACGGCGGCACGACCAACCGGCCCGGCGCCCGGCACGGGCCGCGCCAGCTCCGCGATCTCTCGACCATGATCCGCGCCGTGCACCCGGTCTCGAAGGTCGCGCCGTTCCGGCTGGCGAACTGCGCGGACCTCGGCGACGTGGCGCCGAACCCGGTCGACCTCGAGGACACGCTGAGGCGCGTGACCGACTTCTACGTCCGCGTCCGCGAGGCCGGCATCCTCCCGATGACCGCGGGCGGCGACCACCTCGTGAGCTACCCGGTGCTGAAGGCGCTGGCGGCCGACGGACCCCTCGGCATGATCCATTTCGACGCCCACACCGACCTCTTCGAGGACTATTTCGGCGGCTACAGGCTGACCCACGGCACCCCCTTCCGCCGCGCCTGCGAGGAAGGGCTGCTGGATCCGAAGCGGGTGGTCCAGATCGGCATCCGGGGCACGATGTACGACGGCGCCGACATCGAGTGGGGCCGCGCCCAGGGCGTGCGCATCATCGAGAACGAGGAGATGATGGAGCGCGGCGCAGAGGACGTGATGCGCGAGGCACGGGAGATCGTGGGCGACGGCGCGACCTATGTTAGCTTCGACATCGACTTCATCGACCCGGCCTTCGCGCCCGGCACCGGCACGCCCGAGATCGGGGGGCCGACGACGTTCGAGGCGCAGCAGCTGGTGCGCCACCTGGCCGGGCTCGACCTCGTCGGCGCCGACCTCGTGGAGGTTTCGCCCCCCTTCGACCCCTCCGGCAACACCGCCTGGGTCGGCGTCTCCTTCATGTTCGAGCTCCTCTGCGCGCTGGCAGAGGCGGTGGACGCCCGCCGCTGAGAAGGCTTGGCCACGCGCGAGGCGCAGTCCATCATGCGGACCGCGGGCCCCGAGCGAGGATGAAGCATGCGCGGACCCCGCCCCAGCCCCGGCGCGGCGGGCCGATCTGCCGGAGCGTTTCGCCTTGACGCACCGGCGCCGCCCGATAGGTAACGCATCGACGGGAGCAATCCCCCGCCCGCGGCGCGGACAGTGCGAGGGGGGCGTCCGCGCGCGGCAACCGCTAGACGAGGAGGGCCGATGCGCGCGCTGCTGCTCCTGACCCTCTCGACGCTTCGCGGCAGGTACTGGCTGATCCCCACGGTCATGGCGCTCGGCGCGATCGCGCTCGCTTTCGCCGCCGTGTCCACGGACCGCCTGGTCGGCTGGGCGTGGATGGAGGAGGCGCCCTGGCTCTACACGAACGGGCCGACGGGCGCGCGCACGCTGCTCTCCACCATCGCCGGCTCGATGATGACGGTGGCGGGCGTGACCTTCTCGATCACGATGGTCGCGATCGCCAACACGTCGTCGACCTACGGGCCGCGCCTGATCAGCAACTTCATGCAGGACCAGGGCAACCAGATCACCCTCGGCACCTTCATCGCGACCTTCCTGTTCTGCATCCTGGTGCTCCGCACCGTCCAGGGCGACGACGGCAGTCCGGACGCATTCGTGCCCCATCTGGCGGTCGCCATTGCGCTCGTGTTCGCCCTCGCGAGCCTCGGCGTGCTGATCTACTTCATGCACCACGTGCCCGAGAGCATCCACATCTCGAACGTGGTGGCGAGCCTGGGCGGGGGGCTGCTCGACCGGATCGACCGGATCTTCCCGGCGGACGCGGAGGAGATCTCCACCGCGTCGGAGGAGGCCGACGCCGCACGCGGCGCCGGCACGCCCGTCCGCGCCGGCAAGGACGGCTATCTCCGCTATGTCGACTGGGACGGCCTCGAGCGCCAGGCCTCCGGGCACGACCTCTTCGTCGCGCTCGACCGGCGCCCTGGCGCCTTCGTCGCGGCGCGCGACACGATCGCGACCGTGCACGCGGCGAGCCCCCCGGACGAGGAGACGCTCGCCGACGTCCGCAACACCTTCGTCGTGGGCGTCAGCCCGTCGCCGGAGCAGGATCTCGTCTTCTCCATCGACCGGCTGGTCGAGGTCGCGGCGCGGGCGCTTTCGCCCGGCATGAACGACATCTACACGGCGCTCGGCGCGATCGACTGGCTCGGCGCCGGCCTCGTCCGGCTGGGCCGGCGGCGGCTGGCGCACGAGGTGCGCCGCGACGCGGAGGGACAGCTGCGGGTCGTCGCCGTCCGCTGGAGCTACGAGGAGCTCGTCGGCGCCGTCTTCGACCAGCTCCGCGCCTATGTCGGCAGCGACCGCAACGCGGCGGTCCACACGATGCGGATGCTGGCCCGGGTCGCCCGCCATACCCCGCCGGATGAGCGCCGGGCGGCGCTTCGCATGCAGGCACGGGCGCTCTGCCGCTTTGGCGACGAGACGCTCGGGGACCCGGACGCGCGCGAGGCGCTCGCCGCCGCCTATGACGAGGCGCTGGAGGCCCTCGGCGCGCCGGCCGCGGAGGGCACCGTCAAGGCCACGGCCTGACCCGGCCGCCGCCGCGTTGCCGCCACATCGCCGCCCGCGGCGCAGGAGCATCCCGTCCGGGTTGCCGGGCGCGATGGTGCGCCCTGCTGGTGCCGGTCCCCGTCTGGCTGCTCCCGGTGCGCCCGCCGTCCACGGTCAGTGCCGGGCATCTCCCGTCGCCCAGGTGGCCGTCCGCGACGCCGCTCGGCAAGCCGCTTGACCAGCGGCCGCGTCGAACCGGTCGGCCGCGTGTCATTTCTCGCCTTCGGTGACGCTTTTAGGCGAGCGCGCCGGGGACCGGCGGCTCTACCATCGCGCAGTGGTGTCCATAGCTTCCGGGGTGCTGACATGACCCAGATCCCTTCCGTGCCCTCGACTTCTGCGGCCGTGCGCGGCGCGACCGTCTCCGCAGTCCTGCTGGCGGCCTCGCTCCTCGCCCTGCCGGCTGGCGCCATGGCGGCGACGGCCGAGCGCCCGTCGGCGCCGCTCGGCGCCGGCGAGGTCAGCGTGCGGGCCGAGCTCACGCCGGACGGCGCAGCGCCCAGCGCGATCGTGCTCCGCTTCGACGAGGCGTCGCTCAGCGACCTGCCGAGCGAGCGCAACACGACCGGGCGCTGCTTCGACATCGACGCTGACGGCGCCTTCGCCGACGGCGAGTGCGAGGGCGACTACGAGCTGCGCCTCGCCCTGCCGCCCGAGCTGAGCGCGCGCGGCGACGTTCCCTTCGGCTGGGTGATGGTGAACTGGAACCCGGGCGGCCACCCGCCCGGCCCCTGGCAGATCGGGCACTTCGACGTGCACTTCTACATGATGCCCGAGGCGGAGCTCGACGCCATCGGGCTCGGCCCCTGCGGTATCCTGATGGACTGCGAGGACTTCGAGCGCGCGATCGTTCCGGTCCCGCCGCGCTACGTCCACCCGGACCACGTCAACGTCGACGCGGCCGTCGGCGGCATGGGCAACCACCTGATCGACAGCAAGACGCCCGAGCTGATGGATGCGAAGAACGCATTTACCCATACGTGGGTCTTCGGCGCCTATGACGGCGAGATCATCTTCTACGAGGTGATGCTGACGCCGGTCTACATGACGCTGGGGCAGTCCGGGTGCCATCCGATCAAGCAGCCCGAGGCATGGCAGAAAGCCGGGTGGTACCCGACCAGCTACTGCATCCGCTTCGACACGGAGACGAGGGCGCACGAGATCAGCCTCGAGGACTTCGTACTGCGCGAGGCGAGCTGAGGCACGGCGGCGCGGGTGCCGCCCGGTCCCTCTCAGTCCAGCGCGTTGCAGAAGCGCTGGATGCGCGAGCAGGCTTCCTCGAGCGCCTCGTCGGAGGTCGCGTAGCTGACGCGGAAGTTCGGGCTGGTGCCGAAGGCCTCGCCGTGGACGGCCGCGACCCCCTCGGCCTCGAGGAGCTCGGTCACGAAGTCCTCGTCGGTCTCGATCCGCTTGCCCGACGGCGCGGTGCGGCCGATCAGTCCCTTGATCGACGGATAGACGTAGAACGCGCCCTCAGGCGTAGGGCACTCGATTCCCGTCGTCTGGTTCAGCATCGAGACGACGAGGTCGCGCCGGCGGCGGAAGGCGCGGCAGCTCTCCGCGATGTAGTCCTGAGGGCCGTTCAGTGCCTCGACCGCCGCCCACTGGCTGATCGAGCAGGGGTTCGAGGTCGATTGCGACTGCACCTTCGCCATCGCCTTGATCAGCGGCTCTGGCCCGCCGGCATAGCCGATCCGCCAGCCGGTCATGGCATAGGCCTTCGAGACGCCGTTTACCGTCAGCGTCCGCTCCTTCAGCCGCGGCTCGACCTCGGCCGGGGTCACGAACGCGAACGGCTCGTAGACGATGTGCTCGTACATGTCGTCGGTCATGAGCCAGACGTGGTCGTGGCGCATAAGCACGTCGGTCAGGGCCTTCATCTCGTCCCGCGAGTAGCCGGCGCCCGAGGGGTTCGAGGGCGAGTTCAGGATCACCCATTTCGTGCGCGGCGTGATCGCCGCGTCCAGCACCTCGGGCCTGAGCTTGTAGTCGTCCGCGAGCGTCGCCTCGGCGACGACCGGGCTGCCGCCGCCGAGCAGCGTCATGTCGGGATAGCTGACCCAGTAGGGCGCCGGGATCAGCACTTCGTCCCCGGGATT
>DATKCY010000344.1:0-3034 GCA_035512995.1 Thermohalobaculum sp. | reverse complement strand
GTTTTCCTCGTAGCCCTCGAGCACCAGGGTCGAGAGCCAGACGTCGCGGTCCGTCGCGTTCTTGACCGCGGTGAGCGCGTACTGGACGCCGGTCATGAAGAAGCCGACCGGCACCCAGACATAGGTCCACCAGACCGGGATCGAGAGCGCCGGCAAGAGCCGCCCCTGGCCGGCCAGCGTCAGGATATACCCGATCGAGTACCAACACAGCCCGAACATGAAGACCGCGGTGATCGTCGCGATGAAAATCATCATCACCCGGCGCGCCGGCACCGGCAGCGCGTCGAAGATCGCCGACATGCGGATGTGGCGCCCGTGCCGCGCGGCGTAGCTGATGCCGGCGAAGGTGATCAGCACGATCAGGACGCGGTTCAGCTCCTCCGAGAAGAAGATGCTCGACTGAAAGACGTAGCGCCCGACGACGTTGGCGATGGTGTTGGCCGCCATCAGCAACACGCCCGCGGCGAGCATCACCGCCTCGATCTTGGCGATGGCGGTGTCGAGCAGGCCGAGCGGCCCCGGCAGGGCGGACTCGCGCTCGAAGTCCGCGTCGGGGGCCGGCGTGGTCTTGTCGGGCTGGTCGCTCAAAGGGCGCTCCTTCGCCGGGAGGAACCGCTCCGGGCCGGACCGCCCGGAGCGGAGATCGTCGCGACTACTGCGTGCCCGCCGCCCGATCCTGGACCGCCGCCAGGTCCTCCTTCATCTGGTCGAGGATCGCCTTGCCGCTGTCGCCGGCCATCTCGATGAAGGCCTGCTCCACCTCCTCGGCCGCCTCCATGAACGGCTGCCGCTGCTCCTCGGTGAGGATGTTGATCTGCATATCGGGCTTCGCTTCCTTGATCTTGGCGAGCGCTTCCTCCTGCAGGCCCTGCTGGTATTCGAGGATGTACTCGAACGCCGTGTCGATCGCGCTCTGGATCAGCTGCTGATCCTCCTCGGACAGCCCGTCGTAGAAGGCCTTGTTCGCCATCACCGCGGTCGTGAAGTTGTTGTGGCCGAGGCAGGTGATGACGTCGGTCACCTCGTACATCTTCGTCGACTCGAGGAAGAAGCCCGGGTTCTCCTGGCCCTGGATGATGCCCGTCTGCAGCGCGCCGTAGACCTCGCCCCAGGGCAGCGGCGTCGGCGTGGCGCCCCAAGCCCGGTACGCCGCGACGAGCAGCGGGTTGGTCATCACCCGGAACTTCACCTCGTTGAGGTCGGCGGGCGTCATCACCGGCTCCTGGGTGGTCAGGCAGACCTCGCCCTCAGGAAACATCGTCAGGAGCTCGAGTCCCTGCTGGGCGTAAAGCTCGGAGAACATCTCGTTGATCGCCTTCGACGTCCGGAAGAACTCGAACAGCGCCCCCTCGTCCTGCGGCAGCAGGTACGGCACGAAGAAGACCTGCGCCTCGGGGATCAGCGCGCCGGTGAAGCCGGGCGACTGGTCGACGAACTGCAGGATGCCGGCCTGGGCCTGCTCCATGGTGTCGGCGCTCTCGCCGAGCGTGCCGAACGGGAAGAGCTGGACCTCGTGGTCGGAGCTCGCCTCGATCTCCTCCTTGAACTTCTGGGCGAACTTGCCCTGCACCTCTTCCATCGCCTCCTCGAAGGCGTAGCGCCAAGTGTCGGCAGACGCGCTCGAGGCGGCGAACATGATCCCGAGCGCGGCGGCGCCCCCGAGCAGTCGGCTGAACAGCGTTGTCGTCATGATCTGGCTCCTCCTGGTTTTTCGTCCCGGCCCGGTTGCAGTCTCCCGCGCCATTTCTTGCCCTGAGGCCGCGGGGCCACAGCGGTCCGTGAACGTCCTGCGCCGGCCGCTGCCGGCAGCTGGACAGGACCGGCAGATCGCCGATCCTCTGTGACCACAAGACTTCAGGACCGCCAGAAGGGTGTCAAACCGTTTATTGTCCCATGACAATAGGCGGAGCCGTCGAAAGCCGGATGCGTCTGCGCCGGGGGTTGCCGGGCGAGCGTGGCGATCACGTCGAGGCCCCGCCGCAGCTTGGCCTCGCCAACGCCGCCGAGACAGATGCAAACCCCCTGCTGGCGCTCTGTCTCCTCGATGGCGAAGGCCGCCCCCGCAGCAACGGCGACGCCGTGGCGGCCGGCGTCGGCGGCGAACCGGTCCTCGCGCCACGGATCGGGCAGGCGGAGCCAGACGTGCATGCCCTTCGGCGTCGCGCGCACCGACTGCCCCTCGAGGGCACGCGCGGCGATGGCGTTGCGCCGCTCGAGCGCCGCCCGCTGCCAGCGCAAAAGCTCGGGGGCCGTGCCGTTCCGGAGCCAGCGGGCGGCGATCGCGGCCATGAGCGCGGTCGCCATCCAATTGCCGGCAAGGCGGCGGGCGCGCACGGCGGCCGCCATCGTCTCGGGCATCACCAGCCAAGCGATGCGCAGGCTCGGCAGGAGACATTTCGTCAGCCCGGTAAAATAGAGCGTGCGCTCAGGGGCGATCGCAGCCATCGGCGCGGGCCGAGCGGTCCGCAGCGGGCCCCACGCATCGTTCTCGATGATCGTCACGCCGTGCCTCTCGGCGATCCCGCACAATTCCTCGCGGCGCTTCACGCCCATGTCGTGGGCCATCGGCGCAAGTCCGCTCGGCATCACGTAGAGGGCCTTTACCGGCTCTCGGCGGCAGGCGCGCGCGAAGGCATCCGGCGTCACCCCCTCCTCGTCCACCTCAAGACCGCGGAGCCGCAGGCCGAGCGGGCCGGCGAGCGTCTTGAGGGTCTGGTGCCCGAGGGCTTCGGTGACGACGAGATCCCCGGGCGACACCGCAGTCATCAGCGCGACGGTCATCGCGCTGGTGTTGCCGTTGGTGGGAAGGATCAGATCGCGCCGCGTGCGCACTCCGCAGCGCAGAAGCCAGCCCCCGGCGGTCTCCGCATGGGGCTCGAGGGTGGCGCTCGGACCGAAGGAGTGGAGCGCGGCCTCAGGGATCTTCCCCGCGAGCTCGGCGAGGGTCGCCGCCATCCGCCGGCCATGGATGGTCCCCAACACTGGCGTGAGCGTCGAAAGGTCGATAACGTCGTCGCCATGCGTGGCGTGGTGC
>DATKCY010000343.1:0-9039 GCA_035512995.1 Thermohalobaculum sp. | reverse complement strand
GTCAGGCCCTTGCCGCCCATGAGCAGGATGTAGGCGTAGCTGATCGGCAGGATCGACGCCGAGCCCCAGGGCGCGGCCGAGACCGGCCCTGCATCGCCGCCCGTGAAGGGGTGGCCGGGGAGGTGTGGCTTCAGGTGCTCGCGCACGCCGATCGGCCCCATGCCGGGGCCGCCGCCGCCGTGCGGGATGCAGAAGGTCTTGTGCAGGTTCAGGTGGCTGACGTCCGAGCCGAAGTCGCCCGGCCGCGCGATGCCGACCAGGGCGTTGAGGTTGGCGCCGTCGGTGTAGACCTGGCCGCCGAACTCGTGCGTGATCTCGCAGACCGCCGTCACCGTCTCCTCGAACACGCCGTGGGTCGAGGGATAGGTGATCATGCAGGCGGCGAGGTTATCCTTGTGCTCCTCGGCCTTGGCGCGGAAGTCGTCGACGTCGATGTCGCCGTTCTCCGCCGAATTGACCGCCACGACCTTCATGCCCGCCATCTGCGCCGAGGCCGGGTTGGTGCCGTGCGCCGAGGTCGGGATCAGGCAGACGTCGCGATGCCCCTCGCTGCGCGAGCGGTGCCAGGCGCGGATCGTGAGCAGCCCCGCGTATTCGCCCTGCGCGCCCGAGTTCGGCTGCATCGAGATCGCGTCGTAGCCGGTGATCGCGCAGAGCTTGGCCTCGAGGTCCTCGAGCATCGCCCGGTAGCCTTGCGTCTGGTCGGCCGGCGCGAACGGGTGGATCGCCGACCACTCCGTCCAGGTCATCGGCAGCATCTCGGCCGTGGCGTTCAGCTTCATCGTGCACGAGCCGAGCGGGATCATCGCCCGGTCGAGCGCGAGGTCGCGGTCGGCGAGGCGCCGCATGTAGCGCGTCATCTCCTGCTCGGCCCGGTTCATGTGGAAGATCGGGTGGGTCAGGTACGCGCTTTCGCGCAGCAGCTCCTTCGGCAGCCGGTATTCCGGCGTCAGGTCGTTGTCGATCTCCTCGCCGGCGCCGAACGCGCGCCAGACCGCCTCGATCGATGCCGGGCGCGTGCGCTCGTCGAGGCTCATGCCGATCCGGTCGTGGCCGATCCGGCGCAGGTTCACGCCCTCGGCCGCGGCCGCGTTCAGGATCACGTTCTGCAGGGTGCCGACCTTGACCGTGATCGTGTCGAAGAAGCGCTCGGGCTCGACCTCGAAGCCGAGTTTCTCGAGCCCCTTCGCCATCCGCACGGTCTTTCGGTGGACGCGCTGGGCGATGGCCTTCAGGCCCTCCGGCCCGTGGAACACCGCGTACATCGACGCGATGACCGCGAGCAGCGCCTGCGCCGTGCAGACGTTCGAGGTCGCCTTCTCGCGCCGGATATGCTGCTCGCGCGTCTGCAGCGCCAGCCGGTAGGCGCGGTTGCCGCGGGCGTCGATCGAGACGCCGACCAGGCGGCCGGGCAGGGCGCGCCGGTGCGCGTCCCTGGTCGCGATATAGGCGGCGTGCGGGCCGCCGTAGCCGAGCGGCACGCCGAAGCGCTGGGTCGAGCCGACGGCGATGTCGGCCCCCATCTCGCCCGGCGGCTTCAGGAGGCAGAGCGCCAGCGGGTCCGCCGCGACGCAGGCGAGCGCCTGGGCGGCGTGCAGCGCCTCGATCACCGGCGTGAAGTCGTGCAGGGTCCCGTACGTGCCCGGATACTGGAACAGCGCGCCGAACACGGCCTCGGGGTCCAGGTCCGCGAACGGGTCGCCCGTGATCACCTCGAGCCCCAGCGGCTCGGCCCGCGTCTCGACCACCGCGATCGTCTGCGGGTGGCAGCGGTGATCGACGAAGAAGGCGTTTGCCTTGGCCTTCGACTGCCGGCGCGCCATGCCCATCGCCTCGGCCGCCGCCGTCGCCTCGTCGAGCAGCGAGGCGTTGGCGATCTCGAGCCCCGTCAGGTCCGAGACCATCGTCTGGAAGTTCAGCAGCGCCTCGAGCCGGCCCTGGCTGATCTCGGGCTGGTAGGGCGTGTAGGCCGTGTACCAGGCCGGGTTCTCGAGGATGTTGCGCTGGATGCAGGGCGGCGTGTGGGTGCCGTAGTAGCCCTGGCCGATCAGCGAGGTCAGCACGCGGTTCCGCTCGGCCGTGCGGCGGAGCCGGTAGAGCATCTCGGCCTCGGAGAGCGCCTTGCCCCAGTCGAGCGGCTCCTTCTGCCGGATCCCCTCGGGCACGGTCGCGTCGATCAGCGCGTCCAGGCTGTCGAGGCCTATGACCTTCAGCATCTCCTCCATCTCGGCCGGCGAGGGCCCGATATGGCGGCGGTTGGCGAAGTCGTAGGGCAGGTAGTCCGTGTACTCGAAGGTCATGGCCCGCCTCAGCCGATCAGCGCCTTGTAGGCGTCCTCGTCCATCAGCGCGTCGACCGCGGAGGCGTCGGCGAGCTTCAGCTTGAAGAACCAGCCCTTGCCTTGCGGGTCCGAGTTCACGATCGAGGGGTCCTCGGCGATGGCCTCGTTGACCTCGGTGATCTCGCCGTCGACCGGGGCGAGGATGTCGGAGGCGGCCTTGACCGACTCGACGGTCGCCGCGGTGTCGCCCTTCGAGAAGGTCGCCCCGACCTCGGGCAGCTCGACGAAGACCAGGTCGCCGAGCTGCTCGGCGGCGTGGCTGGTGATGCCGACGGTCGCGGTGTCGCCGTCCGCCTTCACCCATTCGTGGTCGTCGGTGTACTTCATCGATCCCTCCCTCAGTCTTTCTCGTAGCGCGCGTCCCTGAACGGCAGCGCGTGGACGTCGATGGGCAGGCGCTTCTTCCGCACCTCGGCGAAGAGGCCGGTGCCGGGCTCCGCCATCTCCGTCGGGAGATAGCCCATCGAGACGGGCCCGCCCACGCTGGGGCCGAAGCTGCCCGAGGTCACGCGGCCGACCGGCTCGCCGCCCTCCTCTTCGGCATAAAGCTGCGCGCCCTCGCGGACAGGCGCCTTGCCTCTCGGCTTCAGCCCGACGCGGCGGCGGGCGGTCCCCTGCTCGAGCTCGTCGAGGATCCGGCGCGCGCCGGGAAAGCCGCCCTCGCGCTCGCCGCCGCGGCGGCGCACCTTCGGGATCGCCCACTCGAGAGCCGCCTCGACCGGCGTCGTCTTCATGTCGATGTCGTTGCCGTAGAGGCAGAGGCCGGCCTCGAGACGCAGGCTGTCGCGCGCGCCCAGGCCCACCGGCCCGACCGCACGGTAGCCCAGCAGCGAGCGCGCGATCTCGACCGCGCGGTCGTCGGGGATCGAGATTTCGAACCCGTCCTCGCCCGTGTAGCCCGAGCGCGAGACGATGCAGGGCACGTCGGCGACCTCGACGGTCACGACGTCCATGAAGCGCATGTCCTCGACCTCGGGCGCCAGCGGCCCCAGCGCGTCGAGCGCGCGCGGTCCCTGCACCGCGATCAGCGCGCGGCTCGTCAGCTCCTCGACCTCGCAGGTGTCCGAAAGCTGCTTGCGCAGATGCGCGACGTCGTCGGCCTTGCGCGCCGCGTTGACGACGAGGAGCAGGTGGTCGTCGAGGGCCGCGATCATCAGGTCGTCGATGATCCCGCCCTCCTCGTTGGTGAGGAGCCCGTAGCGCTGGCGTCCGGGCTTCAGCCCGACGACGTTCGCCGGCACCAGCCGCTCGAGCGCGCGGGCCGCGTCGGCGAGGGTGCGCGACCTCGGCCGGAGCACGACCTGGCCCATGTGGCTCACGTCGAACAGGCCGCAGGCATTGCGCGTGCGGCGGTGCTCGTTCAGGACGCCGGTCCGGTACTGCACCGGCATCTCGTAGCCGGCGAAGCCGACCATCGTCGCGCCGAGCTCGACATGCAGGTCATGGAGCGGTGTCTTGCGGAGCGCGGCGGTCTCGTCCATGCAGCCTTTCCTACTCAACCAACGCGCGACAGACCACCTGCCGCGAGACCGTCTCTCCGGCGGGCGCCGGGGCGTCTCGCACCCGCCCTCCCGGCGGGCGCAGGCCCGGCTTCCGGCGAGAGAAAAAGGGTAAATTGCGCGCCGGGCCTTGGCAAGGCGGCCGGCCCGGACGGGCGACTCACGGTGCGCGCCCGCCCTCTGAGCGCGCCAGCGCGTCCAACATCGCCATGGTCGAGGCGTCGGAGGCGTCGGAGGCGTCGTCGGTCGGTGCATCGCGCGAGGAGACGAGGGCGATGACGCTCTCGTTCGCCATGTCGATGTGCAGCCACTGGCCGTGGATGCCGATCGCGAGCAGCACGGGCGGGCCGCCGTCGCGCCGGTACCACTGCGAGCGGTAGCTGCCGTCGGGCTGCTGCTCGGCGAAGCTGCCGCGGCGCCATGCCGCGCGGTCGCCGTTGGCGACGATGTCCTCGACCCACCAGGCGGGCACGACCTGGCCGCGCGGACCGGTGCCGCGGCGGCGGACCAGCTCGCCGAGGCGCGCGAGGTCGCGCACCGTGGCGGAGATGCCGCCGGCCGCACGCGGAGCGCCCAGCCGGTCGACGGTGATGTCGGCGGGGGTGCCGGCGCCCATCGGCTGCCAGAGCAGCCCGGACAGCGTCTCGGCGTAGGGCCGGCCCGTCGCGCGCTCGATCAGCCAGCCGAGCAGGTCGGCATTTGGCGAGACGTAGCGGAAGACCTCCCCGTGCGCGCCCTCGTCCCGGCGCAGCGTCGCGAGGAACGCGCGCAGGTCGCCCGGGTCGCGGTCGGGCGGGGCCGGGTTCCAGCCGGTCGCGAGTCGATAGCGGATCACGTCGCCCGCCGGGTCGAAATAGTCCTCCTCGAAGGCGACCGCGACCGTCATGTCGAGGAGGTGCCGGACGGTGCAGTCGCCGTAGGCCGAGCCTTCGACCTCGGGCACCAGCCGCGTCACGGGCGCGTCCGGGTCGATCAGGCCGCGGTCGGCGAGGATGCCGACGAGGAGCCCCGTGACCGACTTCGAGACCGAGAACAGGATGTGCGGCCGCCGGCCGTCGTAGCCGCCGAAATAGTGCTCGGCGACGAGACGGCCCGAGCGCAGCATCACGAGCCCGTCGGCGTCGATGGCGGCGAGGCAGCCGCCAACCGTCCGCTCCGCCCCGGCCGGGTCGGCAAAGGGGGTGAGGAGGACCTCGCGCGGCGCCCCGGCGAGCGGCGCAGGCCTGCCCGCCGCGACCGCGGCGGTCGGAATCAGCTCGCGCACCCGCGAGAACGCCCAGGCGGAATGCGGGCGGCTCCGCCAGTTCGCGAGGGTCGCGTCGCCGCGGGCCGGGGCGGTGGGGGCCGGGTCGGCGGCGGGCATGGCGGCTCCTCGGGCGGGCGATGGGCGGCGCGGGCGGGGGCCGGGCGCCGCCGGGCCAGGCGCCACTTCTGCAAGTCGCGGGCGGCGTGGCAAGCCTCTCCCGCCCCTGCGGCCCCGCGCCCGGGTGGCGCATGGCCGCAGGTGCGGCCGCCGTTGCACCGGCGTGCGTAAGACGGTCTGCTGCGCCGGCGACAGCGGGGGCCGCGCGCCCGCGGCGAACGAGGATGGCGATGGAAGAGCTTTTCGACCTCAACCCCTACCACGTGCTGATGGCGGGCCTCGGCGCAGCGGTGCTGCTCGCCTACTGGTTGCCGCGCCTCCTGTTCAGGCAGGAGACGTCGTCCTCGATGCTGCTGATGCTGTTCGGGCTCTTGGTCTACGCCTTCGTGCCGGGGATGCCGACCGCGCTCCAGCCGACCGAGGCGCCGCGGATCTGGGAGGTGCTGAGCGAGTTCGTCGTGATCGTCGTCCTGTTCGCGACCGGGCTTCGCATCGACGGGATCCGCGGCTACGGGCTTTGGCGGCCGACGATCCGGCTGCTCGCCGTCGTCATGCCGCTGACGATCGCGGCGGTGGCGCTGCTCGGCTGGTCGCTCGCGGGGATGACGCTGGCGGGGGCGGTGCTGCTCGGCGCCGTGCTCGCGCCGACCGACCCGGTGCTGGCGGGCGACGTGCAGGTGGGCCCGCCGCTCGAGGGCGGCGAGCATCCGGTGCGCTTCGCGCTGACGACGGAAGCAGGGCTGAACGACGGGCTGGCCTTCCCGTTCGTCTATCTCGGCCTCCTGCTCGCGGTCGAGGGCGCGGGACCTGGCGACGTGCTGGTCGAGTGGCTCGTGCGCGACGTGCTCTACCGGACCGCGGTGGGCGCCGTGCTCGGCGCCGCGGTCGGTTGGCTGCTCGGGAGGATCCTGTTCGTCGTGCCGCGGTGGAACCGGCTGGCCGAGACCGGGCCGGGGGTGGTGGCGCTCGCCGGCACGCTCGTCTGCTACGGGGTCGTCGAGCTGGCCGAGGGCTACGGCTTCATCGCCGTCTTCGTCGCCGGCGTCGTCTGCCGCAACACCGAGTCGCAGCACGAGTTCCACCGCCGCCTGCACGGCTTCAGCGAATCGATCGAGCAGGCGGTGACGGCGGTCCTGCTCGTGCTCCTCGGCAGCGCGCTGCCCGAGCTCTGGCCGTATCTCGACTGGCGGCATTCGGTGATCGGCTTCGGGCTGCTCCTGGTGATCCGGCCGATCGCCGGCTGGATCGGCCTCGCCGGCGCCGGCCTCACGCGCCAGGAGCGGGCGGTCGTCGCGTTCTACGGCGTGCGCGGCATCGGCTCGATCTATTACGTGGGCTATGCGACCGGGCACATCGAGTTCGTCAACGAGAACCAGATCTGGGCGCTCGTCGCCTTCACGATCTTCGCCTCGACCATGATCCACGGCCTGACCGCGCGGGTGGTGGTCGACAGGGTGGTCAAGCTCGACCCGCGCTGAGGCAGGCAGGGTCCGCCCGCTCGCCCGGTGTCGTCAGGTGCGGTGGTAGTCGCGGTACCAGCGGACGAAGCGCGCGACCCCGTCGCCAAGCTCCGTCTCGGGGCGGTAGCCGGTCAGCGCGTGCAGGAGCGACGTGTCGGCCCAGGTGCCCTCCACGTCGCCCGGCTGCATCTCCATCAGGTTGCGCTCGGCCCTGACCCCCAGCGCCGCCTCGAGCGTGTCGATGAAGTCGAGCAGCCGGATCTTCGTGGCGTTGCCGATATTGACGACGCGGAAGGGCGCGACCGGGCTGAGGCTGTCGCCCGCCACCGGCGCGCCGCGGGCGCCCGGCGCCTCCGGCACCGCGTCGACCAGCAGCCGGATGGCGCGGACGAGGTCGCCGACATAGGTGAAGTCGCGCCACATCTCGCCGCGGTTGTAGACGTCGATCGGCCGGCCCGCGAGGATCGCCTCGGCGAACTTCATCGGCGCCATGTCGGGCCGTCCCCACGGCCCGTAGACGGTGAAGAAGCGGAACATCGTCGTCGGCAGCCCGTAGAGGTGGGCATAGGCGTGGCCCATCGCCTCGTTCGCCTTCTTGCTGGCGGCGTAGATCGTGAGCGGCGTGTCGGCCTTCTGCGTCTCGACGAACGGCATCTCGTTCGCGCCGTAGACCGACGAGGTCGAGGCGAGCAGAAGGTGGCGCGGGCGCAGGCGCCGTGCCACCTCGAGCACGTTGAAGGTGCCGGTCACGTTGCTCTCGACGTAGGCGCGCGGGTTCTCGAGGCTGTAGCGGACGCCCGCCTGGGCCGCGAGATGCACGATCGCGTCGGGCGCCGCCGCTTCGGCCGCGCGGGAGAGGGCGTCCATGTCCTCGAGCATCGCCTCGGTCGCGGTGAAGGCCGGGTGCTCCTTCAGCGACGCATGGCGCCGTGCCTTCAGGTCGACGTCGTAGTAGGCGGTCAGGCCGTCGTACCCATGGACGGTCGCGCCCTCGTCGAGCAGCAGCCGGGCCAGGTGATAGCCGATGAAGCCGGCCGTGCCGGTGATCAGGACGCGCATTGCCGCCTCGCTGCATCTGGTGCCAGCTTCCAGGGGGATCGGAAGCCGCCGCCGGGCCTTGGCTGCCTGGCCGGTCGGTCCGGCGCCATCCGGTATCAGGCCGCCTCCGGCGCGTCTATGCGGCCTTCCTCGACCGCGTGGCAGGCGACGCGGGTGCGGCCGTGCGCCAGCAGCGCCGGCTCCTCGCGCGGGCAGCGGTCGAACGCCCAGGGGCAGCGCGGATTGAACGTACACCCCGGGGGCGGGTCGATCGGGGACGGCAGCTCCCCCGTCAGCACCAGCCGCTCCTTCTCGTGTCGCGGGTCCGCCACCGGCGTCGCGGACAGGAGCGCGCGGGTATAGGGGTGCAGCGGCTTCTTGAAGAGATTCTCCCGGGGGCCGTGCTCTACCGCATGGCCCAGATACATGACCATCACCTCGTCGGCGATGTGGCGCACGACCGACAGGTCGTGGCTGATGAAGAGATAGGCGAGGTTGCGCTCGTCCTGCAGCCTGGCCAGCAGGTTCAGCACCTGCGCCTGGATCGAGACGTCGAGGGCCGAGACGGGCTCGTCGAGCACGATGATCTTCGGGTCGAGCATCAGCGCGCGCGCGACGGCGATGCGCTGGCGCTGGCCGCCGGAGAACATGTGCGGATAGCGGTCGTAATGCTCGGGGCGGAGGCCCACGGCCGCCAGCGTCTCGCGCGCCCGCTCGCGGCGCTCGGGCTTCGGCATCTCGGGGCGATTGATCGTGAGCGGCTCCTCGAGCGCGGCGCCGATCTTCTGGCGCGGGTTGAGCGAGCCGTAGGGGTCCTGGAAGACGATCTGCACCTCGCCGCGGAGCCGCCGGCGCGCCGCCGCGTCCGCGACGTCGGTGCCGTCGATCTTCAGCGTGCCGGCAGTCGGCGGCTCGATCATGGTCACGACCCGGGCGAGGGTCGACTTGCCGCAGCCGGATTCGCCGACGACCGCCAGCGTGCGCCGGCGCTCGAGCGAGAAGGAGACGCCGTCGAGCGCCTTCACCGTCGCCCGGCCGCGGAACGCGCCGCGGCCGATCTCGTAGTGGCGCGTGAGGTCCCGCGCCTCGAGGACGATCTCTCCGCTCATTAGGCCACCCTCCGCTCTGGAGGGTTCGTGTCCGATGGTGCGAGTCTTCCGCTTCCGGTGCCCCGCCGCGACGCCCAAGCTTGCTCGGCGCTGGACGGCCCGCATGAGACCCGCCGCGCGGCGGGCGCCGGGAGGACGCGACGGGCAACAGGCTGATGCGCCAGGGGTGTGGACCCGGAGCGCCGGATAATGAGCGTCCCGCAGGTCCTCCCGGCCGGAACGAGGGTAA
>DATKCY010000342.1:0-6519 GCA_035512995.1 Thermohalobaculum sp. | reverse complement strand
AGGGCCTGGCGCAAGGTGCTGGCGCTCGACCCCGCCGATCACGGCGGCGCGTCGGTGCGCCTCGCCGCCCTCGGGCACGGCGCGACGCCCGAGCGGGCGCCCGACGCCTATGTGCGCACCCTGTTCGACCAGCAGGCCGAGCGTTTCGACGAAGTCCTGGTCGAGCGGCTCGGCTACCGCGTTCCCTGGGTGATGCGCCGGATGCTCGAGCGTCATGCGCCGGGCCCCTACCGGCGGCTCCTCGACCTCGGCTGCGGGACGGGGCTGGTGGGCGAGGCGTTCTCCGGCCTCGCAGAACACGTGACAGGCGTCGACCTCAGCGAAGGCATGCTCGACCGGGCGTTCGACCGGGGCGTCTACGACGACCTCTATGTCGGCGACGTCCTCGGCTTCCTCGCCACCGAGGACGAGGAGGAGGCGCCGCCCTGGGACTTGGTCGCCGCTGCCGACATGCTGCCCTATCTCGGGCCCGTCGCGCCGCTCTTCGCCGGGGTTGCCGCGCTCGCAGCGGCGGGGGCCGTCTTCCTGTTCTCGACCGAGGCGCTGGCCGAGCCGGCGTCGGTGCCCTACGCCGTCGGTCCCGGTCAGCGCTTCGCGCACGCACCCGCCCATCTGCGCGCGGCGCTCGACGACGCCGGCTTTGCGCTGCTGGCCGCCGAGGACATCGTCGTGCGCTACGAAGAGGGCGTGCCCGTCCCGGGCGAACTCGTGCTCGCTCGGCTGACCTAACCTGCCGGCGGGTCGCCGCGGGCCGGCTCGTTCTTCCGGCAGGGGCTGCTGGTCGTGCCGTCCCGGCGGGGGCCTTGAAGGCGACGGCGGCCGCTCAGGGTGCCGCGCGCCGGATCGTGCCGTCGGCGGCGAAGTGGATCCCGCACTCGACCTTCTCCGATCCGCGCCAGCGCCCCGCGCGGTCGCTCTCGCCGGGTCGAACCGCGCTCGTGCAGGGCGCGCAGCCGATCGACGGATAGCCGCGGTCGACGAGCGGGTGCCGCGGCAGCGCGTGCGTGTCGACATAGGCGCGAACGTCCGCGGCGGACCAGCCGGCCAGCGGATTGACCTTGAGCCGGCCGCCGCGGTCGTCCTCCTCGAACAGCTCCAGGCCCGCGCGGCTCGTCGCCTGAAAGCGCTTCCGCCCCGTGATCCAGGCGCGGAACGGGCGGAGCGCGCGGCGGAGCGGCAGGGTCTTGCGCAGGAAGCAGCAGCCGTCCGTGTTCTCGGCATGGAGGGTCGCGTCGGGGTCGTCCGCCGCCAGCTCCTCCGCGTCGGGCCGGATCAGCCGGACGTCGCGGAGGCCGAGGCGCGCCGCGAGCGCCCGCTGATAGTCCAGCGTCTCGGGAAACAGCATGCCCGTCTCGAGGAACAGGACCGGCACGGCGGGATCGATGCGCGAGGCCATGTGCAGGAGCACGGCGCTGTCCGCGCCGAAGGAGGAGACGAGCGCGACCGCGCCCGGGAACTGGTCGCGGATCACGTCGACCAGCAGGTCGGCCGCGCGGGCGTGCCGGTGCAGCCGGTTGAGCACCGCCGCGTCCGAGCGCGCGCTCAGCCGGCGGGCCGGCGGCGCGGAGGCGTGCTCAGGCACCGCGCGCGTGGCGGGCAGCGGCGATCGGGGCCGCGTCGGGGCGGCTCTGGTAGAACCGGGTGATCTTCCCCAGCGCCGCCAGCCACTGTTCGGCCGGCTGGCGGGCGGCGACGGCATCCGCCACCTCGACCTCGTCGTAGCCGCAGGCGAGAAGGTGGCCGAACTGGTCCGCGATCAGCGGCCCCGCCGCGCGGAGCCGGCCGGCATAGCCCGCGCTCCGGAGCCGGCGCGCGAGCGAGAAGCCGCGTCCGTCGGAGAAGGTGGGGAACACCACCCGCACCAGCGCCAGCCGCTGGAAGCGCGGCCGGAGCGGCGTGACGCTCGCGTCGTTCGGCAGGGTGAGGCCGAGGCGGAGCGCCGGACCGGTCGCGATCGCCTCGTCGAGCCGCTCGAGCGGCACGATGACGGCGCCCTCGGGAGGCAGCGGCGCCGCCTCGTCGATCAGCGTCCAGCGCTCGGGCGTCTCGCCGCCCCGCTCAAGCAGCATCGGCATAGAGCGCCTCCTTGAACGGCTCCATGCCGACCCGGCGATAGGTCTGCAGGAAGGTCTCGCGGCCCTGGCGGAGCTCGAGATAGCGCTCGACCAGCGTCCCGATCACGCCGGGCACCTGGTCGTAGGAGAAGCCGGGGCCGGTCCGCTGCCCGAGCGCCGCCGTCTCGGTCGCGTCGCCGCCGAGCGTGATCTGGTAGGATTCGACCCCCGCCTTGTCGAGGCCGAGGATGCCGATGTGGCCGACATGGTGGTGGCCGCAGGCGTTGATGCAGCCCGAGATCTTGATCGACAGCGGACCGATCTCGGCCTGGCGCTCAGGGCTCGCGAACCGCTTCTGGATCTCCTGCGCGACCGGGATCGACCGCGCCGTCGCCAGCGCGCAGTAGTCGAGCCCGGGGCAGGCGATGATGTCGGTGACGAGCCCGCGATTGGCGGCGTCGAGCCCGACCGCGGCGAGGCCGCGATAGACCTGGTAGAGGTCCGCGAGGGCCACATGCGGCAACACGACGTTCTGCTCGTGCGTCACGCGCAGCTCGTCGGCGGAGTACCGCTCGGCGACCTCGGCCATCGCGCGCATCTGCTCCGCCGTCGCGTCGCCCGGCGGCGCGCCGATCGGCTTCAGCGACACGGTCACGGCAGTGTAGCCGGGCACGCGGTGCGGGTGCGTGTTCTGCCCGACCCAGCGGGCGAAGCCCGGGTCCTGCCGCTTCACGCGCTCGAGCACCGCCGGCGCCTCCTCGCGCTCCGGCAGGGCAGGCGGCGCGAAATAGGCGGTGATGCGGGCCAGCTCCTCGTCCGCCGGGACCACGAGGTCGCTGCCGTCGAGGGCCGCGAACTCGGCCTCGACCTCGTCGCGGTAGCTGTCGATGCCCCGCTCGTGCACCAGGATCTTGATCCGCGCCTTGAACTTGTTGTCGCGCCGGCCGTGCAGGTTGTAGACGCGCAGCGCCGCCTCGAGATAGCGGAGCAGGTCGGCCTTCGGCAGGAAGGCGCGCAGCTCACCCGCGATCATCGGGGTGCGCCCCATGCCGCCGCCGACGAGCACGCGGTAGCCCACCTCGCCGGCCTCGTTACGCACGATCTGAAGCCCGATGTCGTGCAGCATGACCGCCGTGCGGTCGTGCTCCGACCCCGTGACCGCGATCTTGAACTTGCGCCCGAGGAAGGTGAACTCCGGGTGCAGCGTCGACCACTGGCGGATCAGCTCGGCGGTGATCCGGGGGTCCTCGATCTCCTCGGGCGCGACGCCCGACAGCGGGTCGGAGGTCACGTTGCGGATGCAGTTGCCGGAGGTCTGGATCGCGTGCATCTCGACCTCGGCGAGCGCGTCGAGGATGTCGGGCACGTCCTTGAGCTTCGGCCAGTTGAACTGGATGTTCTGCCGCGTCGTGAAGTGGCCGTAGCCGCGGTCCCAGCGCTCGGCGATCTCGGCGAGCCTGCGCATCTGCCGGCCGTCGAGCGTGCCGTAGGGGATCGCGACGCGCAGCATGTAGGCGTGGAGCTGCAGGTAGAGGCCGTTCATCAGCCGGAGCGGCTTGAACTCGTCCTCCGTCAGCGAGCCGTCGAGGCGGCGGGCGACCTGGGCGCGGAACTCGCCCGCGCGCTCCGCCACCAGGCGGTGGTCGAACTCGTCATAGCGGTACATCTCGGCGCTCCCGTTGAGCCGATAAGGTTCCTGCGCCCTCAGGCGCAGCCGGTCAGGCGGCGCGCCTTTCCGCGGCGCGCGAGGGCGTCGCCGCGGCGCCGACCGCCACGGTCGGCGCGTGGGACGCGCGGATGCGCTCGCGCCTCAGGTGCGGCACCGGGCGCCCGTCCTCGAGCGCGACCTCGACGAGGTAGGGCTCGACGACAGCGTTGTCTTCGACGAAGCGCGCCGCCAGCGCCGCCAGCCCCTCGCCCTCCTCCGGCGTGAAGGCGAGCATGGCGCGGCCGATGTCGGCGTGCCAGCCCTCGGCGCCGAGGAACACGGAGGTCCCCTCGACCAGATCGTTGGCGGTGACGACGGAGGTGCGGAATGCCTTGGCCATGGCGTCTGTCTCCTCGTGCGGCGCGCGGGCGGAGTATCCGCATCGCGCGGCTCTGCTGATTCCACTTAGCAGCGGCGGGTGTGGATTTCAATGAACTACATTCAACGTACCGATAGCAAATTATTACACATAGCCTGTATGTGTTATATCCGCTTTGCCTCCCGCCGCTCCGGGCGCTATGCCCGATCCATGAGCGCGGAGGACGCCCGACCCTATCTCCTGCCCGTCCCGTGCCCGCGCGGCAGGCCCGGCAGCACGCCCCTCGCGGGCGGTCCGTTCGGCTTCGCCGAGGTCGAGGTGCTGCGCCGGGGGCGGGCGGCGGAGCGGCTTCCGGCAGCGGCAGCGGCCGAGCTCTATCCGGACACGAGGGGGACGCTGGAGCGGCTGGCGGCGGAGCGGCCGCCCTGGGCGGGGCTCGATCTGGCCTGGCCGCGGGTGCTCGGCGTCGTGAACGTGACACCCGACAGCTTCTCCGACGGCGGACGCTTCGCCTCGACGGAAGCGGCGGTGGCGCACGGGCGGGCGCTGGTCGAGGCGGGAGCCGACGCGCTCGACATCGGCGGCGAATCGACCCGCCCCGGCGCCGAGCCGGTGCCGGAGGCGCAGGAACTCGACCGCGTCATCCCGGTGATCGAGGGGCTGGTCGCGGCAGACGTCGCGGCGCCGATCTCGATCGACACCCGCAGGGCGGGGGTGGCGCGGGCCGCGCTCGCCGCCGGGGCGAGCATCCTCAACGACGTCTCGGCGCTGACCTACGACGAGGGCAGCGCCGAGGTCGCAGCAGGAGCCGGCGCCGTCTGCCTGATGCACGCCCAGGGCGACCCGCGGACGATGCAGAAGGCGCCGCGCTACGGCGACGTGCTCCTCGAGGTCTACGACTTCCTCGAGCGCCGGGTTGCCGTGGCCGAGCGGGCAGGGGTCGCGCGCGAGAGGATCGCCGTCGATCCCGGCATCGGCTTCGGCAAGACGCTCGAGCACAACCTGGCGCTCATCCGCGGGCTCGGCCTGCTCCACGGGCTCGGCTGCCCGGTGCTGCTCGGGGCGTCGCGCAAGCGCTTCATCGGGACACTGGCGCAGGAGCAACAGGCCGACAGGCGCGCGGCGGGGTCGATCGCCGCCGCCCTTGCCGGGTTGGCGCGCGGAGCGCAGATAGTCCGCGTGCACGACGTGGCCGAGACGGTGCAGGCGCTGCGCGTCTGGCTGGCGATCGAGGAGATCTGAGCGATGGCGCGCAATTACTTCGGCACCGACGGCATCCGCGGCCGCGCGAACAGCCACCCGATGACGGCGGAGACCGCGCTCCGCCTCGGCATGGCGGCCGGGCAGTACTTCACGCGCGGCAAGCACCGCCACTCGGCCGTGATCGGCAAGGACACGCGGCGGTCCTGCTACATGATCGAGACGGCGCTTACGGCGGGCTTCACCAGCGTCGGCATGGACGTGATCCAGCTCGGGCCGATGCCGACGCCGGCGGTCGGCATGCTGACCCAGTCGGTCCGTGCCGATGTCGGCGTGATGATCTCGGCCAGCCACAACCCGTTCGAGGACAACGGCATCAAGCTGTTCGGCCCCGACGGCTACAAGCTCTGCGACGAGGTCGAGGAGGCGATCGAGCGGCTGATGGAGGGCACGCCGGAGCTGGCCGAGCCCCGCGCCATGGGCGCCGCGCGCCGGCTCGAGGACGGGCGCGGGCGCTATATCGAGTTCGCCAAGGCCACCTTCCCGAAGCGGCAGGGGCTGAAGGGGCTGAAGATCGTCTGCGACTGCGCCAACGGAGCGGCCTACGCGACGGCGCCGGACGTGCTGTGGGAGCTCGGGGCCGAGGTCGTGAAGATCGGGGTCAGCCCGAACGGCGAGAACATCAACAGGGGCTGCGGCTCGACCGATCCGACGGCCTGCCAGCGCGCCGTGATCGACGAGGGCGCCGACCTCGGCATCGCGCTCGACGGCGACGCCGACCGGGTGCACGTGATCGACGAGAAGGGCCGGGTCGTCGACGGCGACCAGATCATGGGGCTGATCGCGGCGCGCTGGGCCGGGCAGGGGATCCTCGCGAAGAACACGCTGGTCGCGACGGTGATGTCGAACCTCGGGCTCGAGAAGATGCTCGAGGGCCGCGGCATCGCGATGGTCCGCACCAAGGTCGGCGACCGCTACGTCGTCGAGGAGATGCAGGCGAACGGCTACAACCTGGGCGGCGAGCAGTCGGGCCACGTGATCCTGCGCGACTACGTGACGACCGGCGACGGGCTGATGGCGGCGCTGCAGGTGCTGGCGGCGATCACGGCGGCGGAGCGGCCGGCCTCGGAGGTCTGCGACATGTTCGAGCCCTACCCGCAGCTCCTGAGGAACGTGCGCTACAACAAGGCGGCGCGCCCGCTCGAGGACGCGCGCGTGACCTCGGCGATCGGGGCGGC
>DATKCY010000341.1:0-7050 GCA_035512995.1 Thermohalobaculum sp. | reverse complement strand
ACCGGCCACGCCGCCGACATCGCCCTGCCCGGCCACGTCGACAACCCGTTCGCCTTCATGCGCCGGAGCGCTGTCTTCGCCCTCTCGTCGCGCTACGAGGGGCTGCCGGGGGTTTTGATCCAGGCGCTCGCCTGCGGCTGCCCGGCGGTCGCCACCGACTGCCCGAGCGGCCCCCGCGAGATCCTGAGGGGCGGCACGCTCGGGCCCCTCGTCCCCGTCGGCGACCCCCGCGCCCTGGCCGACGGCATCCGCCGCTGCCTCGACGCCCCGCCCCCGCGCGAGACGCTGACGGCCGCGGCCGCCCCCTACGGCGTCGAGGCCGCGACCGAGGCCTATCTCGACGTGCTGCTCGCCGCCGCCGCGGCCGGGGCGCCCCGGCCCTGAGCGAGACAGCATCGGCCCGGCTTTTTCAGGCCGTCGGGCGGCCGTTGCCAGACAGACCCACCACGTCAACATCCTCGAAATGAACGGCGACAGCTATCGCCTCGGACAGAGCCGCGCCCGAGCGGCGAAGGCAGACGCGTAGCCGAAGCGCCTTCGTCGGCTCAGCCGCCGGAGCAGACCGCCGTTCGCGGTTCCACCGAGCGGATCTTCCGCAGGAGCTCCGGGCTCGGCTCGGCCACGGCATCCGTGTCCGTACGGCCAAGGAACTCCTCGAGCGCGGTTTGGCTTCCACGCCCCCAAAGGCCGTCGATGCTGCCGCGGTAGCATCCGGCATCGCGCAGGATCTCCTGCAGGGCGAGGATCCCGGCCTGCTCGCCCGCCTCGCCGGAAGGGATCTCCCCGTCCTCATCCCCGCGTAGCGCGGCGAGGCGCCGCTCCGCCTGCTCGGAGTGGCTGCCCTCGCCGACGGGGAACGTCCGCAGGTAGTCCGCGAGCGCGTTCTCGAGCGTGCTCGAGCTCGTCGCCCCCGCGACCGCGTTCCAGAGGCGATTCTCTTCGTCGGCCCGCCGCGCCTCATCGAGGGCGGGCTGGAGCGCCGCCAGTCGCTCCCCGGCCTCGCGGGCGTGGCGCCCGTCGGGATAGGCTCCGAGGTACTCCCCGAGCGCCGCCTCGAGCGTCCGGTCGTCGGTGGCGTCCGAGACCTCTTCCCACAGCCGGGCCTCCGCCTCGCGGGCGTCGCGGGCGCCGTGGAGCGCGGCCAGGCGCTCTCCGGCCTGGCTGGCAAATCGGCCTTCGGGATAGGCGCGGAGGTAGGCATCGAGCGCGACCTCGAGCGCGCTCTCGTCCGTCGCCTCGGCGACCCGCCCCCAGGCGCCGTACTCCTCCTCCTCGCGCGCGGCGCGGGCGCTCTGCAAGGCCGCCAGGCGCTCGCCCGCCATGTCGGCGTGGCGCCCCTCCGGATAGGTCCCGAGATACCGGGCCAGGGCGGCCTCGGCGGCTCGCTCGTCCCCGGCGGCGGTGACCTCGTTCCAGAGCCGGTCCTCCTCCTCCTCGCGCGCGGCGCGGGCGCCCTGCAACGCGGCCAGGCGCTCGCCGGCCTCGTCGGCGTGGCGCCCGTCCGGGTAGGTTCCGAGATACTTGCCGAGCGCGGTTTCGAGCGCGCGCTCGTCGGTGGTGGCGGCGAGGTCGTTCCAGAGCTGGTCCTCGGCCTCGTGGGCCATCCTGGCGGTCTCGAGCGCTGCCAGCCGCTCGCGGGCCTCCTCGACGTGGCGACCGTCCGGATATGCCTGGACATAGGCGTCGAGCGCGCTCTCGAGAGCCGCGTCGTCCGCGGCGGCGAGCACAGGCTGCCAGACCCGATCCTCCTTCGCCTGGTGCAGCGCTGCCAGGCGCTGGTTCGCCTCGTCGGCATAGCTGCCTTCGGGGAAGGTTCCGATGTAACCCTCGAGCGCGGTCTCGAGCTCGAGCGCGTCGCGCGCGCTCAGGACATCACGCCAGAGTCGGTCCTCCTGCCCGATCAGGTCGTCCAGGGTCGAGACCGAGCCGACCTTCACGTCCACCCGGTCCTTCAGCTTGCGCAGCGCCGCGTCCGCGAGCAGGCAGTAGATGCAGTCGTCCTTGCAGCCCCTGAGGAAGGCCTCCCAGCCGTAGATCGTGTTGATCTCGTCGGCGACCTCGTACGCCCTGGCGAGGCCGCTCGAGCAAAAGTCGGCCTGCGGCACCTGCTGGCTCGGCAGCGGGTAGTCGCCGCGGCAGGAGGGCGACAGGCAGACGCTGCCGCGGACCTGGTCGTAATAGGCCGGCTCCTGCTCGTGCGAGACCAGTCGCGCGAGCTTGTAGACCTCGACCTGCGCGGTCTTGATCGCGTCGAGCAGCGGCAGGTCGGCATGCAGCAGGGGCAGGAAGGTGCGGGTGAAGACGCTCTGCGGGTAGGGGTCCTCGTTCGACAGCCGGTCGAGCGCGATCTGCTTCGCGCCCGCCGAGAAGATCACGAAGGTGCCGCGCGGAGGATCGGCCTGCGCCAGGCCGCGGCTGATGCCGATCGCGCGGCCCTTGGTATCGGACTGGAACGGATTGTCGCGACAGGCGTCTACAATGGCGATCTTCAGCGTGGCGCCGCGCCTGCTCATCTCGTCGATCACCCCATTGGCGCCGTTCTGCAGCGGGATCGAGATGCGCGCGAGGATCGACTGCGTGCTCGATTTCGGCGCATCGACACCGACCAGGTAGTTGATGTTGCCATCGCTCCAGCCGTGGCCGGCGTAGACGAAGACCGCGGTATCGCCAGGCTCGATCGCGTCGAGGAAATTGGCGATCGCCAGGTCCATGCCGCTGCGCGTCAGGTTCGTGCGGTGGATAACCTGGTCGAACCCCTTCTCCTCGAAGAGCTGCGCATAGCCGAGGGAATCGGCGATCGCCTTCTCCAGGGAGGGCAGTTCGGCATAGCTCTCGTTGCCGATGATCAGCGCGGTCCGCTGCGCCGCGTGGGCACTCGGCACCGCGACAAGAGACGCCGCGATCGTCGCGACCGCGACCGCGACCAAGGCCAGCTTGAAAATGCGGAGGACTAGCCTCGCCACGGCAATTATCTCCAGGCGCCCGGGCCCCGTCTGATGCGAATACGGACCGAGAGCAGAATAGCCCTATCCGGGCCGGTGTTAAAGCACGGCATTTCAGGGGTGGCGGAGCCGCCGCCCCGCCGACGTTCCCTTCGCGATCAACTGTCGATGTCGAAGTGCTCGCGAAAGGTCGGCCAGTTGACGCGGATGCTGAAGAACGGAACTGAGCGAGCCAGCCGGCGGAGCGATGGCGGCGGCTCCTGCCCGGACTTCGGAAAGGCGATCACGATCCTGTCGAGCGCGTCCGGCGGAACGTGGCCGACCAGTCCAACCCGGCCCGCGGCGATGTCGGTCGCCCCCGCGTCGCCGGTCCCTACGCCGTAGATCGGCCAGCCATGGAGCGCCCGGCGGGTCCGCACCCTCCGGCCCGCCAGGTCCCTCGCTGCTGGAGTCCCGCCGGGGAACACCAGTCGTGCAACCTTCCAGCCCATCGCGTCCCCGGGTTCGATCCGTTGAAAGGGTTTCACACGCCGCCGGCGTTCGCAATCGCCGATCCGTGGCACGGGCACGGGCGCGGGGGCGCAGACCGGCTCGATTGACCATCTCTACGCCACCGCATACCCTTTTGGCGCCGTTCCGATGTGAGGGATCGCGGGCGATGCTCGACGAGCGCGCAATCAAGGCCGAGACCTCCCTGGGCGAAAGTCTGATGTTCGCGCACATGCGTGGGACGGACTACATCAGTCGGCCCTACGCCTACGTGACGACGCTGTTGAGCGAGGATCCGGATCTCGACCCGCTCGACATCCTCGGCACGCCGGCGCTGATCAACCTGGAGGGCCACACCGGGGAGCGCTATTTCAGCGGCCGCGTCGGCCGGTTCGAGCTCGCCTCGCTGCGCGACGGGTTCGCGCATTACCGCGCTGAGCTTCGGCCCTGGCTCTGGTTCCTCGGCTTCCGCTACGACTGCCGGATCTTCCAGAACAAGACCGCGGTCGAGATCATCGAGAAGGTATTCGGCGACTATCCAGAGGCCAGGTACGAGCTGCGGCTGCAGGGCAGCTACCCGACCCGCGAGTACTGCGTCCAGTACGACGAGAGCGATCTCGACTTCGTATCCAGGCTGATGGAGCACGAGGGGATCTTCTATTTCTTCGAGCACGCGGAGGACGGGCACACGCTGGTGCTCGGCGATCATCCGAACGCCTACGGCAAGGCGGAGGGCTACGAGACGGTGCCGTTCTGGGACCCCGCGGGCGTCGCTCCGCGTCCGCGCGACCACATCAACCGATGGGTGCCGCGGAGCGAGGTCCGCTCGGCCACCTACACGCACACGGATTATGACTTCGAGAAGCCGCGGGCGGACCTGATGGCGAAGTCGGAGCAGGCGCTGGGGCACAAGCTCGATGCCGGCGAGCAGTACCGCGATCCGGGAGCCCATCTCGAAGTCGAGCGCGGCGAGAGGCTGGCCGCGATCCGGCGGGAAGAGCTTCAGGCGGCGCACCGGCTGGCCGAGGCCGAGGGAGACGCGCGCGGGCTTTCCGCCGGCTACGGCTTCGTGCTGGAGGGCTTCGCCCGGGAGGACCAGAACGTCAGGCACCTCGTGGTCCGGGCCGAGCACGAGCTGTGGGACCCGACCTACCGGACCTCGACCCAGCACGAGGGTCCGCCCTACACGGTCAGGATGGAGGCACGTCCGGCCGAGATCGCCTTCCGCCCCGAGCGGCTGACGCCCCGCCCGGTGATCCGCGGACCGCAGACCGCCACCGTGGTCGGACCGGCCGGCGAGGAAATCCACTGCGACAAGTACGCCCGCGTGAAGGTGCAGTTCCACTGGGACCGCCTCGGCGAGGATAACGAGAACAGCTCGTGCTTCGTCCGCGTCAGCCAGACCTGGGCCGGCGCGAACTGGGGGTTCATCCAGATCCCGCGCATCGGGCAGGAGGTGATCGTAGGGTTCCTCGAGGGCGACCCGGACCAGCCGATCATCACCGGCCGCGTCTACAACGCCGACCAGATGCCGCCCTATGAGCTGCCCGGCAAGGCCACCCAGTCCGGGTGGAAATCCGACAGCTCGCCCGGTGGCGGCGGCTTCAACGAGCTGCGCTTCGAGGACAGGAAGGGCGGCGAGGAGGTCTATTTCCAGGCGGAGAAGGACAACACGATCCTCGTCAAGAACGACCGCAACGAGACGGTGCAGCATGACGAGAACGTGCGGATCGACAACAACGCGACCCATTCGGTCGGCGTCAACCTCGACGAGGACGTCGGCAACAACAAGACGACGCAGGTCGGCAACAACCGCTCGGTGACGATCGGAACCGACGATACGCTGAGGGTCGGCCGGAACCGCTCGCACACGATCGGAGTCAACGAAACGATCGCGGTCGGCGCCAACCAGATGCAGACGATCGGCGCCAACCAGACGGAGACCGTCGGCGCCAACCAGACGGTTACCGTCGGCGCCGCGCGGATCGATACTGTTAGGGCCGCCGAGAGCCGCACCGTCGGCGCCGCGCAGACGATGCAGATCGGGGCCACGCGCAACGTGACGGTCGGCGGCGCTCAGAGCCACGCGATCGGCCAGACCGACAGCTGGACGGTGGCCGCCGACCGCTCGGCCTCGATAGGGGCGAACGACTCGACCGATGTCGCCGCGGACCAGTCGCTGACCGTCGGCGCCGCGCGCACCGTCTCGGTCGGCACCAACCTCAGCGTCACCGCCGGCGATCAGATCTCGATCACCTGCGGCTCGTCCAGCCTGGTGATGAAGAAGGACGGTACGATTTTCCTCAAGGGCAAGGACATCACGATCGACGGGTCGGGCCAGATCTCGATCAAGGCCGACGCCGACGTGGTGATCAAGGGCAAGAAGATCCTGCAGAACTGAGATCCACGCACGGTGCGGTGCGGCCGCTCGCCGCCGGCAGAACGGAAGGTTCACGATGTCAGACCTGCTTCTCGAGATCGGCGAGCGCGATGGCGACGAGACCGCGCGGCCGATGCACTCCGTCGTCATCGGCACGGTCGCGGCGCTCGGCGATCGCGGCCGTCCGCTCGTGGACTATCCGGGAAGCCCGGCCGGCAGGCCGCGCGAGGCGCTGACGACGGTCGCGCTCGGCCCCGCCGACCGGGGCGCCGCCGTCGTGCTCTCCTTCGCGGACGGCGACCCGGGCCGGCCGGTGATCCTCGGCAAGCTGGGCGGCGGCGTGCCGGCGGCGGCGCGGCCGGAGCTAGAGGTAATCGCCGACGGCGAGCGGCTCGAGCTGACGGCCGAGCGCGAGATCGTGCTCCGCTGCGGCAGGGCGAGCATCACGCTCACGCGCGCCGGCAAGATCCTGCTGCGCGGCGCCTACATCAGCAGCCGCTCGAGCGGCGCGAACAAGATCAAGGGCGGCTCGATCCAGCTGAACTAGGCCTGCTGCGGGCGGCAAAAGCGGTGGCGGTCATCGAGCACATCGTCGAGCAGCACGCCGAGGAGCTGGCGTTCCAGTGGCTGATCCGCGACGAGGCCGTCGATGCGCCGCATTACACCCGCGAGCATCTCGGCCGGCTCGACGAACGCATCGAGGCGCATCTCGACGGGCTCCGGGTCGCGGGCGACGACGGCTGGCGGATCGCGCTCGCGGCGCTCGAGGCGCACCCCGAACCGGGTGAGGTCTTCGCCGCCGGCGCGCTCGCGCTCGGCCGGCGCGAGGCGGCGCGAATCGAGACCGTGCTGAAGCTGGTCGAGGAAAGGCCGGAGACCGTGCGCGCCTTCGTCTCGGCGCTCGGCTGGGTGCCGCCGGCGCGGCTGAACGGCCTGATCTCGCCGCTGATCCACCACCGCCGGGCGCTCCGGCGCTATCTCGGCGTTGCCGCCTGCTCGGTGCACCGGGTCGACCCCGGCGCGCGCATCGCCGATTTCCTGGCCGACGAGCCGATGGTGCGCGCCCGCGCGCTCCGGCTCGCCGGCGAGCTCGGCCGCGTCGACCTCGTCCCGACGCTCCGCGCCGCCCTGCGCGACGCCGACCGCGCCTGCCGCTTCTGGGCCGCCTGGTCGGCGGCGCTGGTCGGCGAGCGCGAGGGAGTCGTCGGCATCCTCCGCGACCACGCCGAGGGCTTCGGG
>DATKCY010000340.1:0-3743 GCA_035512995.1 Thermohalobaculum sp. | reverse complement strand
CAGGATGGTGCGCCGGCCGAGCCGCCGCCGTGCCTCCTCGGCTTCGGTCATGACGGCGCGGATTTCCTTGATGCCCGACAGCACCGCGCTGAACGCGATGAAGTGGGCCCTGGTGGCCCGGGCGATCAGGCGCGCGAGGGTCGTCTTGCCGGTGCCAGGCGGCCCCCAGAGGATGATCGACTGCAGGCGGTCCTGTTCGATCGCCGCGCGCAGGGGGCGGCCGGGCGCGACGAGCGCGTCCTGCCCGACGAACTCGTCGAGCGTGCGCGGCCGCATTCGCTCGGCGAGCGGGGCGTCGGCGTTGGACGCGGCGGCGCGGGGTTCGTCCTCGTCGAAGAGTGACATCGGCGTCCAGCTTACTGCGCGGAGCCCGCGCCGCGCGGCCGCGGCAGGGGAGGGGGCCCACCGCGCTGCCGCGCGGCTTCATAGAGCACCAGCGCCGCCGCAATCGCCACGTTGAGCGACTCGACGGGGGGGCGCATCGGGATGGTGATGTGGCCGTCGGCCACCCGTACGAGCGTATCGGGCAGCCCCGGGCCCTCACCCCCGAGCAGGATGGCCGACGGGCTGCGCAGGTCGCAGTCGGGCAGCGGAGTGCCGCCGCGCGGCACGGTCGAGAGCAACCGGAGGCCATCCGCGCGCGCGCGCACCGCGACATCCTCCAGGGGCTGGCGTGTCGCGACCGGCAGGCGGAACGTGCTGCCCATCCCGCCGCGCAGCGCCTTCCACCCGAGCGGATCGGCGGTGGCTTCGCCCGGTACCACCCCGGTGGCGCCGCAGGCCTCGGCCGCGCGGATGATGGCGCCGACGTTGCCGGGGTCCTGGATCTCGGCGATCAGCAGGACGAGCTGCGGCTGTCGCGCGAAGACCTCCTCGAGGGACGCCGGCCGGCGCCTCGCGATGGCGACCACTCCGGCAGGCTGCTGGACCGGACTCATCGCGGCGAGCACCTCCTCGGTCACGACCACCGTGCGGGCGTCGTCGGCCGCGGCGCGGGCCGCGAGCGTGTCGAACCGGCCGGGGAGGTGGCGCTCGCCGAACGCGATCGTGTCGATGTGCAGGCCCGACGCGAACGCTTCCCCGACCAGGTGCGGGCCGTCGAGCAGCATCCACTCGGTCGCCTCCCCTTGGCCGGAGGCGCGCGCCAGCGCCCGGAACCGCTGCACGAGGGGGTTCTGCCGGCTCGAAATGCGTTCCACTGAAGAGCGATTGTACTCGGGGGGGCGCGCGCGCGAGCGGCAGAGGCGGCCGCAGGGCCCCTGCCGGACTCGGGCACGAGCCCGGCGCCGCCCAGGGGCCTCCACGTGCTCCACTCGCTCACTTCGAGGTTGGGACTTGCGTGTTGTTTTGCTACCATCAGGCCGATGAAGGCCCGCATTCTCAAGAAGTTCGAGGACGAGATTCAGAAGCTGGATCGGGAGCTCAAGACCGAACTGCCGAAAGAGATTCAGCGGGCCCGGGAGCTGGGCGACCTCCGCGAGAATGCCGAGTACCAGGCGGCGAAGGAACGCCAGCGCCTGGTCGAGTCGCGCCTCAGCCTGCTCAACAAGCGGGTGAGCGAGATCGCGCTGATGAACCTCGACAGGCTGCCCACCGACCGGGTCGGCTTCGGCTCGACGGTGCACCTCAAGGATCCGGCCGGCCAGACGATGACCTATCAGCTCGTGATGCCCGAGGATGCGGATGTCGACAAGGGCCTGATCTCGACGGCGTCCCCGATCGGGCGCGCGCTGCTGAACAAGGAAGAGGGGGACGAAGTGACGGTAACGACCCCGAACGGTGCGCGGCGCTTCGAGCTGGTCAAGCTCGTCACCATCCACGACGACGCGGCAGACTGATCCCGGTGATCACCCCGGATTCCCCCGACCGTCAGTATTCGACCCGGCTCCGCACGGCGCTCGTACTGACCGGCTCCGGCACCGCCGGCGCGTACCACGCGGGCGTGCTGCGCGCGCTGCACGAGGCGGGGATCCGGATCGATCTCGTCGCGGGGCGGGGCGCGGGGGCGATCGGCGCCGCCCTGTCGGCCATCGACGGCGGCGCGCGGCTCTGGGAGGCGGATGGCATCTGGCGGACGCCGTCGGCGCGCGCGTTCTACCCCTGGCGCACGCCGCTCCGCCTGGCGGGCTGGGCGCTGCTGGCGGCGGCCGCGGTGTTTGCGCTCCCGCTCGCACTGCTGGCGCTCGCGGTGCTGGTCGGGCTGGCGGGGCTCCTCATCACCCTCGTCGGGTTCGAGGCCACCGGGGCGAACCTGTCGTCGGCATACAGCGGCTGGATTGCGACGCTGTTCGCGCCCGAGGCACTGCCAACCGTCATCCCCCGTCTCGCGCTCTTTGCGCTCGTCGTCGCGGGCGCCATCCTTGCGGCCAGCCTGGTCGCGGGCCTTTTCCGCGGGGGCGCCCGGCGGCGCAGCCGGCAGGGGGTCGTCTGGCGCCTGATCGGGTCGCCGCTGTCGGCCTCGTCGATCGTCCAGCGCACGAGCACCGAGCTGTGGAACCTGATCCGCGGCGCCGCGCAGCTCGCCGCGCCGCCGCGCGCCGAACTGGCCCGGCGCTACACGGAGCTGCTGGGCGAGAACCTCGGGCAGCCGGGCTTCCGCGAGCTGCTGCTGGCGGTGCACGACATGGACGCGCGGCGCGACCTCGTCTTCGCGATGCTCGGCGCGACGCATCGCGCGCGCTTCTTCGCGAGGCCCTCGCTGGCGGATGGCGCGCGGCAGGCCGAAGCGTTCGATCTGTCGGGCGTGGCCCGCGAGCACGCGCTCGATGCGCTCGCCGCGGCGCTGACCGTCCCGCTCGCGACCGAGCCCGAGCTCGTCACGTTCTCGCCGGAAGGCCCCTGGCGCGGTGAAACGCACCGGCTGTGCGACCGCCCCGGGGCGCTCGCACGGCTCCTCGAGGAGGTGGTTGCCGCCGGCGTGGAACAGGTGGTGCTGCTGACCGCCGCGCCGCCGCCCGGTCAGGTGCACGAGCTCAGCTCGGAGCGGTCCGACCTGCGCGGCCGGGCCGGCGAGCAGCTCGCTGCCTTCGAATCCGCGGGGCTGCGCGACGTGCTCGAGAACTTCGCCGGCCGCTTTGCCCGGCTGTTCGTCATCCGCCCCTCGCACAACCCGCTCGGGCCTCTCGACTTCACGGGCGTCTTCGATCAGCGGTCCGACCGCATGCACTCGATGGCCGAACTCGTCGATCGGGGCTACGAGGATGCCTACCGGCAGTTCATCGAGCCCGTGGTCGGCGCGAGCGGCGAGCGCATCCAGTCGTCGCCGGCGGTCCCCGGCCGGGTCCAGCTCTAAGAAAGGCTGAAGGTGGAAGGTGGAAGGTGGAAGGTGAAAGGCTGAAGGTTGAAGGTTGAAGGCTGAAGGAACGTGAAACCGTCCACCAAGGCCATCCGGCCCGACCCTGCCGCGCGGGATCCCCGTGCGCTCACGACACCGATCTACGAGACGACGACCTTCGTCTTCGAGAGCGCGGCGGAGGTGCGCGCGTACGCCGAGGGGGCGTCCGACAAGTACCTCTACTCGCGCTACAGCAATCCCACCGTGGCCGCCGTCGAGCAGCGGATTGCCGCGCTCGAGGGGGCCGAGGGGGCGCTGCTCTTCGCCAGCGGGCAGGCGGCCACGACGACGGCGCTGCTGGCCCTGGCCGAGGCGGGCGACGAGATCGTGTGCAGTGCGGCCATCTACGGCGGCACCGTGCACCTGCTCGAGGATGTGCTCGCGAAGTTCGGCGTCCGCGCGCGGTTTG
>DATKCY010000339.1:0-2264 GCA_035512995.1 Thermohalobaculum sp. | reverse complement strand
GACGATCGGGCGGTAGCCGGTGCAGCGGCAGAGCACGCCGGAGAGCGCCGCCTCGGCCTCGGCCGGCGTCGCCCGCGGCGCCCGCGCGAGGAGCGCCGCCGCCGCCACCAGCATGCCCGGCGTGCAGATGCCGCACTGCGCGGCGCCGTGGCGCAGGAAGGCCTGCTTCAGCCGCTCGTGCGCGGGTCCGGTCAGGCCCTCGACCGTGGTCACCTCGTGGCCGAGGGCGCGGGCGGCCGGCGTCAGGCAGGCGCAGTGCGGGCGGCCGTCGATCAGCACCGTGCAGGCGCCGCAGTCGCCGGCGTCGCAGCCGGACTTGGTGCCGGTGAGGCCGCAGTCCTCGCGCAGGACGTGGCTCAGCCGGCGGCTCGGCGGCGCCTCGACCGCATGGCGCGCGCCGTTGACGGAGAGCTCGGCGCGGGGGGTGTCGAAGCTCACCGCGCGCCCTCCGTCAGCCGGGCGAGCGCGCGGCGGATCAGCTCGGCCGCGGCGCCGGCGCGATAGGCCGCGCTGCCGCGCACGTCGTCGATGGGCGCGAGGAGGGGGGCGACGCCTGCCTCCGTCACCCGCAGGGCGAGCGCGGGCGTCGCCGGTTCGCCGACCAGCGCCGCCTCGAGCGCCGCAAACCGCCGCGCGACGGGCGAGCAGGCGCCGACGGCGATCGCGGCGGCGGCGACCCGCCCCTCCTCGACCGCCAGCCGCACCGCGACCATGGCGATCGAGATCACGAGGTACCTGCGGGCGCCGAGCTTGAGGAAGTCGGAGGCGCCGGCCGCGGAGGCGGCGGGCACGTGCACCGCCTCGACCAGCTCGCCGGGCGCCAGCGCCGTCTGCCGCGGCCCCGTCAGGAAGGCGCCGAGCGGCAGGCGCCGGCGCCCCGCGGCGGAGGCGAGCGCGACCTCGGCGTCGAGCACCATCAGCGCCGGCACGCCGTCGGCCGCGGGCGAGGCGTTGCAGAGATTGCCGGCGATGGTGCCCGCGTTCTGGATCTGCTCGGACCCGACCTCGCGCGCGGCGCGCTTCAGCGCGTCGAAGGCGGGCGGCAGGCCGGCGGCGATCAGCTCGCTCCAGGTCACCGCGCCGCCGATGCGCCAGCCCGCCTCGTCCCGCGCGATGCCGCGGAGCGCGGCGATGCCGGTCACGTCCAGGATGTCTCTGTTCAGCTGTTGGGCGGTCGTGCCGGCATAGACGTCGGTGCCGCCCGCGAGGATCGAGAGGGGCCCCGCCGCGAGCAGCGTGCAGGCCTCGCTCAGATCGTCCGGACGGTGATAGGCCGGCATCCGCCTCCCCGCCGCTTGACCGGTCGTGCCGCGGTTGGTTCTATTCCCCCGGAATCTGACGGGGGCCCCGCGTCCTGTCAAACGCCGCGAGCGGCGGGCGCCCCGGCGCGGACGGGAGAGAGCCGATGGACGAGCGGACCGCCTTCCTGATCATCGACGTGCAGAACGATTTCCTGCCCGGCGGCGCGCTCGGGGTGCCCGGCGGCGACGGCGTGGTCGAGCCGATCAACGCGCTGGCCCGGCGCCACCGGGTCCGCGTGCTGACGCAGGACTGGCACCCGGCGGACCATGCCTCCTTCGCCTCGCAGCACGGCGCCGAGCCGATGTCGACGACCGAGATGCCGTACGGCGCCCAGGTGCTCTGGCCCGACCACTGCGTCCAGGGCACCGAGGGCGCGGCCTTCGCGCCGGGGCTCGAGACCGACGTCGCCGACGCGATCGTGCGCAAGGGCTTCCGGCGCGAGGTCGACAGCTACTCCGCCTTCTTCGAGAACGACCACGCGACGCCGACCGGGCTCGAGGGGTACCTGCGCACGCGCGGGGTCGAGCGCGTCGTGCTCGCGGGCCTCGCAACCGACTTCTGCGTGCGTTTCTCGGCGGTCGACGCGGCGCGGCTCGGCTTCGGCGTGACGGTGGTCGAGGACGCCTGCCGGGCGATCGACCTGAACGGCTCGCTGGCGGACGCGCGGGCCGAGATGAAGGCCGCGGGCGTCCGCCTGACCGCCCTCGCCGAGGTCGCCTGAGCATAGTCTCCCGCGTCGCGGCACCGGCGGCCGTCGTTGCCGGCGCGCTCGCCGCGGCGGTCGTCCTCGCCCCCCTGCCTGCCCTCGCCCACGCCGCGCCGCGCGGGGTCGTGCTGCTGCTGCCGACCGGCTACTGGCTGGCGGGCGGCGCCGCGGCGGTGGCGCTCTCGGTCCTCGCGCTGGCGCTGGCGCCGGGGGAGGGCCTGGCGCGGGCCTGGCGCGCGCGTGCGGCGGACGCCCT
>DATKCY010000338.1:0-2171 GCA_035512995.1 Thermohalobaculum sp. | reverse complement strand
ACCCGCGATCGTGCCCGAAACCCTAGTCTGGACGCTCAAGGCCGCCGTCATCTACGGCGGGCTGCTCGGCACCGCCGCGGTGATGACGCTGGCCGAGCGCAAGGTCTCGGCCTGGATCCAGTACCGGATCGGCCCCAACCGGGTCGGCCCGCGGGGCCTCTTCCAGCCGCTCGCGGACCTGATCAAGTTCCTTTTCAAGGAGGAGCTGATGCCCGACGGGGCGAACCGCCTGCTGTTCCGCGTGGCCCCCCTGCTGGCGGCGGTGCCCGCCATGCTGACCATCGCCGTGATCCCGATCGGCCCGGTGGTCGAGATCGGCGGGGTGCGCACGCCGCTCTCGGTCACCGACCTCGACATCGGCGTCCTGTACGTGCTGGCCGTGGGCGGCCTCTCGGTCTACGGCGTGATCCTCGGCGGCTGGGCGTCGAACTCGAAGTACTCGCTTTTGGGCGGCCTGCGCGCGTCGGCGCAGATGATCAGCTACGCCCTGAGCCTGATCCTGGCTGTGCTCGCCGTGGTCGTCCTGTGCGGGAGCCTGGACCTGCGCGCGATCGTCGCCAAGCAGGCCCTGGTCGGGGACTGGAACGTCCTGTATCAGCCACTGGCCTTCGTGCTGTTCACCGTCGCCACGTTCGCCGAGACGAACCGGCACCCCTTCGACTTCGCCGAGTGCGAGCCCGAGCTGGTGGGCGGCTTCCACACCGAGTACAGCTCGATGCGCTTCGCGCTCTTCTTCCTCGGCGAGTACTGCGCGATGATCGTGATGGCCTCGCTGAACACGACGCTGTTCCTCGGCGGCCCGTCGGTACCCTTCTTGCCCGAGGCCCACTGGACGCTCGGGGTGCTCGCCTTCCTGATCAAGACCGGCTTCTTCCTGTTCCTCTTCCTGTGGGTGCGCTGGACCCTGCCGCGCTTCCGCTTCGACCAGCTCATGCGCCTGGGCTGGAAGGTCATGCTGCCGCTGGCGCTCTTCAACCTCTTCGTCACCGGCGCTGTCGTCGCGCTGCGAGGGGGCGCCTGAGATGGTCGTCGTCCGGCGCCGCGAGCTGACCCTCGCCGAGCGGCTCTACCTGCCCGAGATCGCGCGCGGGCTGTCGGTGACCTTCCGCAACCTCTTCGAAAGGAAGATCACCCGCCAGTACCCCGAGGAGCCGCTCCCGACCGACGAGGTCACGCGCGGCCAGCCGCGGCTGGTGGTCAACGAGGACGGCGCGATCGCCTGCGTGGCCTGCGGCCTGTGCGAAGCCGCCTGCCCGGCCTACGCGATCACGATCGACGGCCAGGAGACCGAGCGCTTCATCGAGCGCGAGCCGGAGCGCTTCGAGATCGACATGCTGCGCTGCATCCTGTGCGGGTTCTGCGAGGAGGCCTGCCCGAAGGACGCGATCTTCATGAGCGACGAGCTGGAGCTCGCCGACTACACGCGCGAGGCCCTGATCTATGACATCGACAAGCTGAAGCGGCCCAAGGCGGCGCTGCAGAGGCGGATCGACTACGTCTACAGGCTCAACCGGCGGTGGCGGAACTCCTCTTCTACCTGATGGCGGCCGGCGCCCTGGCCGGCGCGGCGGGGGTCGTGCTGTCCACCAGCCCGATGGCCAGCGTGCTCTCGCTGCTTGCGAGCCTCTTCGCGCTGGCGGTGATCTACCTCCTGGCCGGGTTCCAGTTCCTGGCCGCGGCGCAGGTCCTGGTCTACGTCGGGGCGATCCTGGTGCTCTTCCTGTTCGTGATCATGCTGCTCGACCTGGGCAAGATCCGAATGGCTCCGGCGCCGGAGATCTTCGCTGGCCGCCGCGCGGCGCTGGCCGTGGTGATCGCGGCGCTCGTGCTGCTGGTCGGCCTGGTGTCGGCGCGCGCGACACTCTCGGGCGTCCAGGCGGCGCCGCTGGCGCCGCGCGCGGCGGGACTGCCCGCCCCGATGGTCGGGGGGGGCGCGGAACCCGCGGGGACCGCGGGCGGCATCGATCGCCTGGAGCTGATCGCGGCGCAGCTCTTCGGGCGCTACTCGCTCGCCTTCGAGGCCGCCTCGCTGCTGCTGCTCGCGACCATGGCAGCCGTGATCGTGCTCGCCAAGCGCCAGCGCGGGCCGGCGGCCCCGACCCGCGAGCTTCCGACTGCCCTCGACAGCGCGCGCGGCCACTCGGCGGAGAAGGTGCTCGAGGAAGCTCGCC
>DATKCY010000337.1:0-7444 GCA_035512995.1 Thermohalobaculum sp. | reverse complement strand
CGTCTCTCCGATCTTCGTCGGCATCTGGGGCGGCGTGGACATGATCCGCGATCCCTACTCCGACGCGCAGTCGGGCGGGCTCCGCATCACCGGCATTGTCACGGCGGACGTGACCATCAGCCGGGCGGCGCAGCTCGAGGTGCTGACGGACCTTCAGTGATGCTCTGGGGCGGCGCCAAAGGCGGGCTTGAGGTTCGCACCTCGGCAGACGGGGCGACCCGTCTTTCGGGCCGCTTCCCCTACGGCGCCGCCACGATCCTCGCGGCCGGGCCGCAGCGGCGGCGCGAGGTGTTCGCGGCGCGGGCCTTCGGGGCGCGAATCGAGGCGGGCGAGGACGTGCATCTGCTGGTGCATCACGACTTCGATCGGCCGCTCGCCAGCCGCGCGGCCGGCAGCCTGACGCTCGAGGACGGCGACGACGCGCTGTCTTTCGAGGCGGTGCTGTCGCCGGAGCTGCGGAGCGTCGGCTATGTCGGCGACTTCCTCGGCACGCTCGCGGCCGGTCTCGTTCGCGGCCTCTCGCCGGGCTTCACCGTGAGGGCTGGCGGCGACACCGTGAAAAGCGACGGCGAGGGGCTGATCCGCGTCGTGAGCGCGGCCGACCTCGTGGAGCTGTCTGCCGTCACCCGGCCCGCCTATCCCTCGGCGCAGGTGGAGGCGCGATCGTGGCAGGTGGCACCGCCCCCTGCCCGGCCCGTCTCGCATCGTCTGCGGTGGCGCGCATGACCGCCCGCACCGTCGCGGCCGGCCAGTCCGACCTTGTCTCCCACCTGTCCGCAAGAATCCCCACGCCATGGGGTTTACAGACCCCACCGCATGGTGTAATCAGAATACCAGGCAATGGGGTTCTGCATGTTTGGCGATTCGGAAAGCGTCACCTATCAGCCGCTTCTGAGCGAGCCTCAGTTCACGACGAACGACGTTGAGAAGATCACGTCGCTCTCCGGGAAGGCGCTGGAACATATGCTAGACCCGCAAAAGGGTCGGGTTCGCCTAATTGGCGCGCATGTCAACCCGGGCCGGGGCAAGCGCCGGATGTTTACCGGCGAAGACATTCTCGCCATCGAAACTGCGCGCGTCATGAGCGAAATCGGCTTTCCGCAGCGCTGGTCCCATATCCTTACTGATCAAGTATCGAGCCGTGCCTCTCAAATGGTGAGCGGTCATCTGGTGAACCCGCAACCGCTCGCGTTCGCGCTCTGGCCGGGCGAGGGCGACGACTGGGCCTTCACGGCCATCCGCGGCGAAGATGGGCCGACCGGACCTATCCCGGTCGCGTTCCAACTCCTCGACGTTGACCGTCTGATAACAGAGACGGTCGCCAAGCTCGAGGCGATAGTTGCGGGGGCAGATGTTCCATCCTTCAAGGTCGAGCCACCGAAGCCGGAGCCGTCGCCATACAGCCCGGAGAACGACTTCTTCGCCATGTGGGAAAAGGACGAAGAAGGGCGCCTAATTCGCACCGGCCTGACCTTCGAGGAAACCCGCGAGCTGATTGAGTACGAGGAAGACTTCGAGAACCGCCACGATCGCTCGTTTGAAGATCGCGACCGCATTGGCGAGCTGACGCGGAAGCACGAAACCGCCCGGCTGGCACGCGTCGCCCGTGAGGCGCCCGAGCGGCTGGCGGAAGCGGTTGAAAAGGCCGCGAAGAAGTGACCGCCGTGATGGCAGGCCAGTCCCGCAGATGGACCGCCCCCGGTCCCGCCTCGCGCGGGGCCGGTGGACGGCTGGGGAGGCGGTGATGGCGAAGAGTGAACCCGTCTGCGCTCCCTTCGCCCTGCGGCGCCCGCACGCCGCCGCGCACGTGGGCTGTTCGGTCGGGCATTTTGACAAGCTGGTCGACGCCGGGACAATGCCGCGGCCGCGGATCATGGACGGCGTGAAGGTTTGGCTCCGGCCCGAGCTCGAGGAGGCGCTTCTAGCACCGCGACGAAGCCGGCGATGCCCGGCACCTTCGAGGCGCTGATCCGCGAGTACCGCCGATCGCCCAAGTTCGCCAACCTGGCGCCGATCACGCGGCGGAACCTGACGCACGAGATGGAATGGCTGCGGCAGGAGGTCGGAGACCTTCCCTTCGTCCGGTTCGAGCTGCGCCATGTAGAGGCGCTGATGGCGAAGAAGGCCGATCGGCCGACCGCGGCGAACAAGATCAGGAAGCTTCTGTCGCGGCTGTTCCGGCACGCGATCAGGACCGGGCAGGCGACGCACAACCCCGCCAGCGCGGCGGAGACGTACAAGCAGAACCCGGACGGCTTCCACACTTGGACCGACGCCGAAGTCGAGACGTTCCGCGACCGCTGGCCGAGCGGCACGCCCGCCCGCTTGGCGCTCGAGCTGGCGCTCAACACCGGCGCGGCCCGGCAGGACTTGGCCCGGCTGGGCTGGCAGAACATCACCGGCGACCGGATCGCCTACACCCGCGGCAAGACCGGCGTTTCGGCCGACCTGCCCGTAATAGCCGAGCTGGCAGCCGAGTTGCGGCACGTCCCGCGCGACCGGCTGCTGTTCCTGACGCACTCCGGCGGCCGGCCCTACACGCCCGAGAGCTTGGGTAACTGGTTCAAGGACCGGACCAAGACGCGGGCGGCCGGTGCGACCCGTGCGGCGAACGCCGGCGCGACCGAAAACGAGATCGCGGCCATCCTCGCCCACAAAGACACGCGGCAGGCGTCGACCTACACGCGGAAGGCCGACCGGACCCGTCTCGGCGACTCCGCTTTCGAGAAGGTCGAGAGGGCGAAAGGGAAACACACCGTGTCCAACCTTCCTCGCCGGTTGGACAAAAGCGGGGGCAAGTAGCTGATGCGGAAAGGGGATTTTCTGCCGCTGGTACGCCCTACGGGACTCGAACCCGTGTTTCCGCCGTGAAAGGGCGGCGTCCTGGACCGCTAGACGAAGGGCGCGAACCGGGGCGGTAGATACCGGCGGCGCGGGCGCGATGCAAGGGATCAGGCTGGATCAGGCGGGGCGCGCGGCGTCCTCGACGGTCAGTTTCGCGCGTCTGCGGCCGCCCCAGTCGTCGATCTCGAGCCGGCCGGCGAGGTGGAGCGGCGTGCGCGAGCGCGCGTGCGCCTCGAGGAGCGGGCCAAGCCCGCTCTCGGCCGCGCGGAAGGCGATGCAGTCGAGAGCCGGGCCGGCGCCGCCCGCGATGCGGAGCCGGCAGTGGCCCTCACCGACCGCGCGCACGCCCTGCGGCACCACGCGCGCGAAGGCAAGGCGCGGGGCCGGGCTCGCCTGGCCGAAGGGGCCGGCGGCGTCGAGGAGCGCGATCAGCTCGGGCGTCGCCCCGCCGGGCGCGAGCGCGCCGTCGAGGCGCAGGTCCCGCGGGCCCGCCGCGCCCGCGCCCTGGCGGGCAAGGCGGGCGCCCAGCGCCTCCATCGCCGGCTCGACCGCGTCGGCGGCGACGGTGAGGCCGGCCGCCATCCGGTGCCCGCCGCCGTGGACGAGGAGGCCCTGCGCGGTCAACGCCGCGACGGCCGAGCCGAGGTCGATGCCGGGAATCGAGCGGCCGGAGCCGCGCCCCTCTCCGCCGTCGAGGCCGATCACCACGGCGGGGCGGTTGTAGCGCTCCTTGAGACGGGCCGCGACGATGCCGACGACGCCCGCGTGCCAGCCGGGGGCCGCGGCCCAGACCAGCGGCGCCGAGGGGTCACGGGCCTCGACCTGGGCGACTGCGGCCTCGAGCACGACCGCCTCGATCGCGCGGCGCTCGGCGTTGCGGCGGCAGAGCTCGTCCGCGAGCGCGGCCGCCTCGTCGGCGTCGGTGGCGGCGAGGAGGCGCACGCCGTCCGCCGCCCGGCCGACCCGTCCGCCGGCGTTGATCCGCGGCCCGAGCACGAAGCCGAGGTCGCGGCAGGTGGGCGGTGCCGAGAGGCCGGCGGCGTCCGCGAGCGCCGCGCGTCCGGGTCGGCGGCGCCGGGCGAGCACGACAAGCCCCTGGCGCACGAAGGCGCGGTTGAGGCCCGTGAGCGGCACGACGTCGGCGACGGTCGCGAGCGCCACGAGGTCGAGCAGGTCGAGCAGGTCCGGCAGGTCTCCGCGCGCGCGCCCCGCGGCCCGGAGCGCCCGGTTCGCGGCGACGAGCGCCAGGAACACCACGCCCGCGGCGGCGAGATGGCCGAGGTCGGAGGCGTCGTCCGCCCGGTTCGGGTTCACGACGGCGGTCGCGTCGGGCAGCGTCTCGGCGGCGAGATGATGGTCGAGCACGAGCACGTCGGCACCCGCGGCGCGGGCCGCGGCGACGGGTGCGTGCGCGAGCGTGCCGCAGTCGACGCAGACGACCAGGTCGTGCGCGCGGCCCAGCCGCTCCATCGCCGGGACGTTCGGGCCGTAGCCCTCCTCTATCCGGTCGGGGATGTGGACGGTGGCGTCGCGGCCGAGGCGGCGGAGCCAGTCGAGGAGAAGCGCCGCCGAGGCCGCGCCATCGACGTCGTAGTCGCCGAAGACGGCGATTCGCTCGGACTTCAGCACGGCCCGGGCCAGCCGTCCGGCCGCGGCATCCATGCCGGCGAGGGCGGAAGGGTCGGGCAGGAGGTCGCGCAGCGTCGGCGCCAGATAGGCCTCCGCCGCCTCCGGCGCCACGCCGCGGGCGGCAAGCACGCGGCCGAGGATCTCGGGCCGGCCGGTCGCCTGCGCGATGGCGAGGCCGATGCGCTCGGCCTCCGCGCCCGGGCCGACCCAGCGGCGGCCGGTGGCGGAGCGGGCGACGTCGAGGAAGGCGGGCGTGTCCAGCATACCAGGTTTATGCATCATCATGCGGAGGAACGCCAGATGTTGACGCGGGAAAAGATGACCGGATTGAAGCCTCGGCTCAAACGAGGGCCGCCGCCCTGCGCGCTGGCGCCGCCGCAGCGAAGCCGCGATGCCCGACCCGGCCCGGACTGCGGCGCGGCCTGCCGCCGCCCCCGCCCGCCTTCAGTCGGCGCGGGCGCGGTAGAACATGCGCCGCACCGAGCCCGTGCGCGAGCGCATCAGGATCGTCTCGGTGTCGACCATGCCGTGGCGCCAGCGGGCGCCGCGCAGGATCGAGCCGTCGGTGACGCCGGTCGCGGCGAAGATCACGTCGGCGCGGCACATCTGGTCGCGGTCGTACTTGGCGTCGAGGTCGTCGATGCCGTGCTTGCGCGCGCGCGCGATCTCGTCGTCGTTGCGGAAGATCAGCCGGCCCTGCATCTGTCCGCCCATGCAGCGGAGCGCCGCGGCGGCGAGCACGCCCTCGGGCGCGCCGCCCAGGCCCATGTAGACGTCGATGCCGGTCTTTTCCGGCTCGGCGCAGTGGATCACGCCGGCGACGTCGCCGTCGGTGATGAGCCAGACCGCGGCGCCGGTGTCGCGCACGGCCTCGATCAGGTCGGCGTGGCGCGGACGCTCGAGGATGCAGCAGGTGATGCCGGACATCTCGCAGCCGCGGGCCTCGGCCAGCGCGCGGATGCGGTCCGCGGGCGACATCTCGAGGTCGACCACGCCGTCCGGGTAGCCGGGACCGATCGCGAGCTTGTCCATGTAGACGTCGGGCGCGTTCAGCATCGAGCCCGCCGGCGCCATCGCCACCACCGTCAGCGCGTTCGGCATCGCCTTCGCGGTCAGGGTCGTGCCCTCGAGCGGGTCGAGCGCGATGTCGACGGCGGGGCCGTTGCCGGTGCCGACCTTCTCGCCGATGTAGAGCATCGGCGCCTCGTCGCGCTCGCCCTCGCCGATCACCACGGTGCCGTCGATGTCGAGGCGGTTGAGCTCCGTGCGCATGGCGTCGACCGCGACCTGGTCGGCGGCCTTCTCGTCGCCGCGGCCGATCAGCCGGGCCGAGGCGATGGCGGCGGCCTCGCTGACGCGGGCGAGCCCGAGCGAGAGCATCCGGTCCTGGAAGGTGATCTCGGCCAGATCCTGGTTCATGCCTCGTCTCTCCCTCGGCTGCTCGGCGGCCCCACCCTGTCTACGGGGCGGGGATTCGGCGCGCAAGCACGGGCAGAGGCCCGCTCAGACCTCCTCGATCCGGATGGCGACGGGTTCGGAGCGGCTGACCTCGAGGCGGACGATCTCGGCCAGCGCGCGGTCGATCGCGGCGCGCTGCACGTCGTGGGTGACGATCACCACCGGCACCGGGTCGCCCTCGCCGTACTGGCGCATGCGGTGGATCGAGACGCCGCACTCGCCGAGGATGCCGGCGAGCTGGGCGAGCGCGCCGGCGCGGTCGACGAGCGAGAAGCGGAGATAGTAGGGCGAGTGCTCCTCGCCATGGGCGAGCCGGGTGGCCCGGGTCAGCTGCGCCGCCGGCAGCACGAAGGGCGGATCCTTGACGCCGCGGGCGATGTCGAGCACGTCGGCGAGGATCGCGCTGGCGGTCGGGCCGGCGCCGGCGCCGGGGCCGGTGAAGGCGCACTGGCCGATCGCGTCGCCCTCCACCATGACGGCGTTGGTGACGCCGGGCAGGGCGCCGATCATCGAGCGCTCGTCGACCATGCACGGGCGCACGCGCTGCTCGAGCCCGCCCTCGTGCATGCGCGCGAGCGCGAGAAGCTTGATCGAGAAGCCCATGTCGCGGGCGGTGTGGATGTCCTCGAGCGTGATGCGCTCGATCCCCTCGGTCACCACGCCCCCGAAGTCGATGCGCGTGCCGAAGGCGAGCGCCGCGAGGATCGCGAGCTTGTGCGCGGCGTCGATGCCGCCGACGTCGAAGGCGGGATCGGCCTCGGCATAGCCGAGCCGCTGCGCCTCGGCCAGCACGTCGTCGTAGGACGCGCGGGTGCGCTCCATCTCGCCGATGATGTAGTTGCAGGTGCCGTTCAGCACGCCGTAGAGGCTGGAGATGCGGTTGGCGGCGAGGCCCTCGCCGAGCGCCTTGAGGACGGGGATGCCGCCCGCGACCGCGGCCTCGAAGCGCAGCGCCGCGCCCGCGGCCTCGGCGGCCTCGGCGAGCGCCTGGCCGTGATGCGCGATCAGCGCCTTGTTGGCGGTGACGACGTGGCGGCCGCGGGCCAGCGCCTGCTCGACCAGCGCCTTGGCGGGCCCGTCCGAGCCGCCGATGACCTCGACCACGCAATCGACGTCGTCGCGCGCGGCCAGCGCCGTCGCGTCGTCCGCCCAGTCGTAGCGGTCGACGTCGATGCCGCGCGCGAGCCCGCGGTTCCGGGCCGAGACGGCGGCGATCTCGACCGGCCGGCCGGCCTTGAGCGAGAGCGCGGACCCATGGTCCTGGACGATGCGGACGACGCCGGCGCCGACGGTGCCGAGGCCGGCGATGGCGATGCGGAACGGGTTGCTCATGGATGCTCCCGCAGGGGGTGGCGCGTGGGCGGAGAGCGCCCTCTTAGCGCAGCGGCGCGGCCGAGCGAAAGGGGCCTAGGAGCCTGCGGCCGCGCGGAGGCGGTCGCGCTCGGCCTCGGTCAGCACCGGGGCGGACAGGCGCTCGGCGCGCCGGGCGGCGGCGGCGGCGCGGGCGGCGAGC
>DATKCY010000336.1:0-4491 GCA_035512995.1 Thermohalobaculum sp. | reverse complement strand
GCCGGCCAGGAGCGGCCAGAGCGCCGCGTCGCCCGCGCCGCCCGCCGTCGCCGCGCGCGCCGAAGGGGCGGCGAGCAGCCCCGCGAGCGCAAGCGCGAGCGCGCACCGCACGCCGGTCCGGCCGCTTCCGACGGCGAGGTCGCCCATGGCCCGCAATCTCCCGACTCCAATGAGAGCGAAGGGTGATGCAGACTCGTTAAAACTCGTTAAGCGCCGACGGATTCCGTGGACGGCACTTCAGCCCTGCGCCTCCGCCCGGACCCGCGCGATGGCGTGCTCGAGCGTGCGCTCCATCTCCGCGTCGACGCCGCGGAGCCCGGCCAGCACCGCCTCGGCCCAGTCCGCGTAGTCGCGCTTGCGCGCGGCCGGCCAGTCGGCCGGCGGGCTCTCGACGATCTGGGTGAGGTTCGACGCCTTGTCGGCGAGCTTCAGCCGCTTGGCGCGGTCGCTCAGATGCGGCGCGTGGTCGACCTGCGCCTGCTTGCGCGCGTCCTTCGGCAGCGTCCTGTCGTCGGTCACCTCCATGACGAGGTCGGCCACGTCGTCGCCGAAGGCCGTGCGGATGTCCTCCTCGGTCGCGCGCGTGTCCTCGACCGTGTCGTGCAGCAGCGCCGCCGCGACCAGCCGCGCGTCCGAGCCGCCCGTCGCCTCGGCGACCCGGCGCGCGACGTCGGCGACGTGGTTCACGTACGGCTCGGACGCCTCGCCCTTCCGGGTCTGGCCGGAATGGTGCTCGGCGGCGAAGGCGAAGGCACGGGCCAGCAGCAGCACGTCGGACATGGTCGTCACTCCCTTCGCCGGGCCTCAGGCAGCGCCGCCCGCCGGTCGCTCGCAGTCCGACACCGCCGCCGCGAGCCGCCTGATCCCCTCGCCGATCCGCTCGGCCGGGATCGAGGAGAAGCCGAGGCGGAAGCACCGGCGGCCCCGGTCGGCGCGGGCGAAGAACACCGCCCCCGGCTCCATCAGCACGCCCCGCTCGAGCGCCCGGGGCATCAGCAGGCCGGCGTCCAGCCCCTCGGGCCCGGTCAGCCAGTAGGACGAGCCGCCGAAGCCCGGACGGCGCGCCCAGCCGGGGAGGTGCGCCTCCAGGCTCTCCGCCATCGTCAGCCAGCGCTCGCGGTAGACGCGGTGGATGCGCCGGACCAGCACGTCGTAGTGCCCGTTCGCCATGAACAGCGCCGCGGCGCGCTGGTTGTTGCCGGGCGGATGGCGCAGCATCAGGCGCCTGAGCGCCCGGAGCTCGGCGATCAGCGCGCCGTCAGCGACGACGAAGCCGAGCCTCAGCCCCGGCATCAGCGACTTCGACAGCGAGCCGATGTGGATCACCCGGCCCTGCCTGTCGAGCGACTTCAGCGCCGGCAGCGGGCTGCCGCCGTAGTTGGTCTCGAACTCGTAGTCGTCCTCGACCACCACGAAGTCGTGCTCCGCCGCGGCCTCGAGCAGCGCCTTCCGCCGCTCGAGCGTCATCGTCACCGTCGTCGGGTACTGGTGCGAGGGGGTCGTGAAGACGATGTCGGCCCCGCCGAGCCGCTCGTCGAGCGCCAGCCCCTGGCGCTCGGCCGGCACCGGCACCACCCGCGCGCGGCGGAGCGCCAGGATGTTGCGCAGGTCCGGATAGCCCGGGTCCTCGACGACCGCGACCGTGCCGCGCCCGACGAGGAGCGCCGCAACCAGGTAGAGCGCGTTCTGCGCCCCCATCGTGATCAGGATCTGGTCGGGCTCGGCCGAGATGCCGCGCCGCGGCAGGATGCGCCGCGCGATCTCCTCGATCAGCAGCGGGTCGTCGCGCGTGTACTGGTCCTGCGTCCAGGCGTCGAGCCAGCGCCGGCCCATCGCCTGGCGCACGCAGTCGCGCCACTCCGCGATCGGGAAGATCTCGTGGTCGACCTGGCCGTAGATGAACGGATAGGGCGTGCGCTGCCAGTCGGCCGGGCGCTGCACGAAGCGGTGGCCGGCGAGGTTGCGGCGGATGCGCGCCTGCCAGTCGAGCCCCGGCCGCGCAGGCGCCGGCTCCGGCGCCGGCGGCGGGGTGGCCATGCCGTCCACCGCCTCCGGGTCGACATAGAAGCCCGAGCGCTCGCGCGCCGTCAGGAAGCCCTCTGCGACCAGCGCGTGGTAGGCGAGCGTGACCGTGTTGCGCGAGACGCCGAGCCGGCTCGCCATCGCGCGGGTCGAGGGCACGGGCTCGCCCGGCTTCAGCCGCCCGGCCGCGATCGCGCCCATCAGCACCTCGCGGATCTGCGCCTGCAGGGTGGCTGGCCGCGAGTGCTCGAGATGGTAGAGTGCGTCGCGCATGTGGCGCCGGGATCCAACCCTATCTGGTGCTATTATGGAGCCAGACTAGGCGCTAAGTCTGGACCCGATCAAGCTCGCCGGAGGCATGGCCATGGACGACAGTCTGACGCTGACCCAGCCGAACTCGCTCGAGGAGCACTGGCTGCCCTTCACCGCCAACCGCGACTTCAAGGATTCGCCGCGGATGGTGGTCAGGAGCGAGGGCGTCTACTACACCGACCACAAGGGCGGGCGCGTGATCGACGGCTCCTCGGCGCTGTTCTGCTCGCCCGCGGGCCACGGCCGGCGCGAGATCGCCGACGCGGTGCACCGGCAGCTCCTCGAGATGTCGTACTCGCCGTCGTTCCAGGTGACCCATCCGCTCGGCTTCGAGCTCGCGCGGCGCCTCGCGCGGCTGCTGCCCGAGCCGATCAACCACGTCTTTTTCTCGAACTCGGGGTCGGAGTCGGTCGACACGGCGCTGAAGATGGTCATGGCCTACCACCGCGCGCGGGGGCAGAGCCAGCGGCTCCGCTTCGTCAGCCGCGAGCGCGCCTACCACGGCGTCAACCTGGGCGGCGTGTCGCTGGCCGGCATGGTCAAGAACCGCGAAAGCTTCCCGGTCGTGCTGCCGAACGTCGTGGCGATGCGCCACACCCACACGGGCAAGGAGCTGTTCTGCGAGGGTCAGCCCGAGCAGGACGGCGTCGAGCTTGCGAACGACCTGCAGCGCTTCTGCGAGACCTATGGCGGCGGCACCATCGCCGCGGTCTTCGTCGAGCCGGTGGCGGGTTCGACCGGCACGCTGATCCCGCCGGTCGGCTATCTCGAGCGCCTGCGAGAGATCTGTGATGAGCACGGCATCCTGCTCGTGTTCGACGAGGTTATCACCGGCTTCGGCCGGCTCGGCACGCCGTTCGCGAGCCAGTATTTCGGCGTGACGCCCGACATCTGCACGATGGCGAAGGCGCTGACCAACGGCGCGATCCCGATGGGCGCGACCGCCTGCCGCGACGAGATCTACGAGACCGTGACCGGCGCCGCGCCCGAGAACGCGATCGAGTTCTTCCACGGCTACACCTACTCGGCGCACCCGGCGGCCTGCGCGGCCAGCATCGCGGCGCTGGAGATCTACGAGCGCGAGGGCCTGTTCGAGCGCTCGGCGCAGATGGCGCCGTACTTCGCCGAGGCGATCATGCGCCTCCGCGACCACAAGCTCGTGCGCGACATCCGCACCATCGGCATGATGTCGGGGGTCGAGCTCGAGCCCGGCGCCGCGCCCGGCGCGCGCGGCACGGCGGCGCAGAAGGCGCTCTTCTGGAACGGCTGCCACGTCAAGTTCACGGGCGACACCGGCATCGTCGCGCCGCCCTTCGTGGCCGAGCGCGCGCATATCGACGAGGTCGTCGAGAAGATCGGAAAGACCCTCGACGAGCTCGCCTGATGGCGGCGGCGCTGCCGGTGCTCCGGACCCGGCGGCTCCGCCTCCGCCCGCGAACGATGGCCGACCTAGACGCCTCGGTCGCGATGGACCGGGAGCCCGGGACGCTCGACTGGGTCGACTGGCCGTTCGCGGACGGCGGCTGGGACGACCCGGCCGCCCACCGCGCCTTCGTCGAGGGCCGCATCCGGGGCCCCTACCCGCCCGGCCTCGGCTACTGGGTGGTGGCGCGCCACGAGCGGCCGGAGGAGTTCCTGGGCTGGGTCCTGCTGATCCCCGAGGACGCAGAGGGGCCCGAGGTCGAGATCGGCTGGCGGCTGACCGGCCCCGCCCGCGGCCGGGGCCATGCCGGCGAGGCCGCCGCGGCGCTCGTCGAGCACGGGTTCGCCACCCTGCACCTGCCGCGGATCGTGGCCGAGGTCTACCGCGCCAACGCCGACTCGAACGCCGTCGCCCGCCGGCTCGGCTTTCGCGCGCTCCCCGGTCCCGACCGGCCGAAGGGCGCGACCTTGATCTGGACCCTCGAGCGCGCCGAGTGGCTGGATCAGCGGCGCGACGTGGTTGCCGGGGGCGCCGAATCGCCGCCTGCCGCTGTCTCCTCCGTGAGCACAAGGCGCAGGGCCGCCGGTACGCCGTCGCAGACCTGACCTGATCCAAGACCTCCGCGTCGCGGCGGCGGCGCCGGGCTCAGGCCACCTCGAGCCCGAACTGGTCAGCGATCTCGGCGACGTGCTCGAAGAGCGCGAGGCCGAAGCTGCGGAAGCAGAGCAGGTCGA
>DATKCY010000335.1:0-14957 GCA_035512995.1 Thermohalobaculum sp. | reverse complement strand
ATCTCGCCCGGCACCGTCTCGACCCCGGTCAGGGCGGCGATGTTGCGCCCGTGGGTCACCAGCAGCGCCGTCACCGACGGCCGCAGCCCGGCGAGGTAGACGAGGGCCTCGTCGCGCTGCTCCTCCGCGGTCATCCCCTCGGGCGGCTCGGCGGCGAGGTAATCACGGCTGTCGATCGGCACGAGCTCGAGCAGGCGCGCCGTCATCATCGCATCGCAGCGCGGGCTCGCGACCACGTGATCGACCCGCGTCCCCGCCTTCTGAATGTTGTCGCCGAGGGCCATGGCGACGAGCCGCCCGGGACCGGTCAGGTCCTCCCCGGCGGAGCACTCGTCCTCGCGCGCATTCCGCGTGCTCTCCGGGTCGCGCGCCGGCGCCGCGTGCACCAGCGCGTGGGTGTAGTGGTCCTCGAGGAACTGGAGCTCGCGCGCGCTGAGGGCGCCGGCCCCGCCCGGCAGGACGAAGGCCGCCACCAGAATCAGGGTTGCCGGGACTGCGCGCATTCGCAAGACGTCGGGAGCCGGGCGGCGCTATTCAAGCGCGGCGGCCGGCGCCGCGCCCGCTGCCTCAGGCGACCTGGTAGATCGGGAAGCGCTCGCAGAGGCTCGCAACCTTCGCCCGCACCTTCTCCTCGATCTTGCCATTGCCGTCCTCGCCGTTCGCCGAGAGGCCGTCGAGCACCTCGCAGATGAGCTGGCCGATCTCCTCGAACTCGCGCTCGGTGAAGCCGCGGGTGGTGCCGGCGGGCGTGCCGAGGCGGATGCCCGAGGTCACGGTCGGCTTCTCCGGGTCGAACGGGATGCCGTTCTTGTTGCAGGTGATCAGCGCCCGGCTGAGCGCCTTCTCGGCCATGACGCCGGTCACGCTCTTCGGGCGGAGGTCGACCAGCATGACGTGGGTGTCGGTGCCGCCGGTGACGATGTCGAGCCCGCCGTCGATCAGCGTCTGCGCCAGCACGCGCGCGTTCTTCACGACCTGCACGCAATAGGCCTCGAACTCGGGGCGCAGCGCCTCGCCGAAGGCGACGGCCTTGGCGGCGATCACGTGCATCAGCGGCCCGCCCTGGAGGCCGGGGAAGACGGCCGAGTTGATCTTCTTCGCCAGCGCCTCGTCGTTCGTCAGGATCATGCCGCCGCGGGGGCCGCGCAGCGTCTTGTGCGTGGTCGTCGTCGCGACGTGGCAGTGGTCGAGCGGGTTCGGGTGCTGGCCGCCGGCGACGAGCCCGGCGAAGTGCGCCATGTCGACGTGCAGCCAGGCGCCGACCTTGTCCGCGATCTCGCGGAACTTCGCGAAGTCGATGATTCGCGGCACGGCCGAGCCGCCGGCGATGATGAGCTTCGGCTTGTGCTCCTCGGCCAGCGCCGCGACCTGGTCGTAGTCGATCCGGTTCGTGTCCCTGGTCACCCCGTACTGCACGGCCCTGAACCACTTGCCCGACTGGTTGGGCCTAGCGCCGTGGGTCAGGTGCCCGCCCGAGGCGAGGTCCATGCCGAGAATCGTGTCGCCGGGGCTCAGCAGCGCCAGGTTGACCGCCTGGTTCGCCTGCGCGCCGGAGTGCGGCTGCACGTTGACGTGGGCGCAGTTGAAGAGCTTCTTCGCGCGCTCGATCGCCAGTTCCTCGGCGACGTCGACGTGCTGGCAGCCGCCATAGTAGCGCCGGCCCGGGTAGCCTTCGGCGTACTTGTTCGTCAGCACCGAGCCCTGCGCCTGCATGACGGCCTTCGAGACGATGTTCTCGGAGGCGATCAGCTCGATCTCGTTCTGCTGCCGGTGCAGCTCGGCGTCGATCGCGGCGAAGAGGTCGGGGTCGCGCGCGGTGATGCTCTCGCTGAAGAAACCGGCGTCGCGGGTGGTGGCGTCCATGAGCGTCCTCCTTCGGCCCCCGGCCGCGGCGGCTGGAGACGTGTACCTGGGTGTGTTTAGCGCAGATGGCAGGCGAGGAAAATCATGCCCTCGCGGACCGGATGCCGCATCGGGCGCGCATGCGGGGCCGCGTCCGCCGGATTCCTGCTCCGGTCGCTCCGCGCGGTTTGATAAGGTATTGACCGCCGTGCTACTCGAAGGCGCCGATGAGCCCTGCGACGATGCCGATCGCGGCGCCCGCCAGCAGCGCGGGCCAGATGAACGCCCACAGGGCGCCCGTGAGCCCGAGCCACCACGCGGCGAGGAAGACGGCGGCGAGGAACAGATAGGGCACGGTCGGTCTCCTTGGCGGATCGGCGGTCAGGCTGTCAGGTAGTGCGGACTGTGAGGTACTGTAGCAGAAAGGGCGTTCATTATGCACGCGGTTGCGCCCACTAAACCCCCATACCCCTAGGGCGGGCGCCCCCTCCGGTGGGCGCGCCCGCCATGCCCCTTCAGGGCACCGGCGGTGGCTGCACCGACGCCATGCCCGCTGTGCCGATCTCGATAGTCCCCGCCCCCGCCCCCGCGCCGCCGTCGATGGCGTTCACCACCTGTGTCAGCCGATTGTTCTTCAGCGTTTGCCCGCGGCCGCGGGCGCCGGTAGGTTCCGGTCCGGGCGGCGCGACCAGCGGGGGAGAGCGATGACCTTTGACAGGGTGGCCTTCCTCGCGAGCCACGCCGAGGCGGCGCAGACGGCGCTCCGCACCCTCCGCCACCGCTACGGGCACGTGCCCCCGCAGGAGGCGGACGTGATCGTGGCCCTCGGCGGCGACGGCTTCATGCTGAGCACGCTGCACCAGACGATGGACCTGGGCGTGCCGGTCTACGGCATGAACCGCGGCACCGTCGGCTTCCTGATGAACGAGTACGGCGAGGAGGACCTGCTCGAGCGGCTGGAGGCGTCGGAGCAGGCGGTGATCAACCCGCTCCGGATGCGGGCCGAGCGGCGCGACGGCGACCCCGTCGACGCGCTCGCGATCAACGAGGTGGCGCTGCTGCGCGAGAGCCGGCAGGCGGCGAAGATCCGGATCTCGCTCGACGGCCACGTGCGGCTCGAGGAGCTGGTCTGCGACGGCGTGATGGTCGCGACGCCTGCGGGCTCGACCGCATACAACTACTCGGCGCACGGCCCCATTCTGCCGATCCGGGCGCGGATGCTGGCGCTGACGCCGGTCTCCGCCTTCCGGCCGCGGCGCTGGCGCGGCGCGCTGCTGCCGCTCGGGGCGCAGGTCGTGTTCGAGGTGCTGAACCCGGTCAAGCGGCCGATCTCGGCGACCGCCGACCATGTCGAGGTGCGCGAGGCCGTGCGCGTGACCGTCGCCGCCGCCGGCGAGATCGAGCTCAGGCTGCTCTACGATCCCGGCCACGGGCTCGAGGAGCGGCTGATCCGGGAGCAGTTCTCCTGAGCGCCGCCGGCCGTGCCTCAGTCGTTGATGTCGCCTTCCTGCTCGTCGCCGAGCTCCTCCGCGCCAACGGCCTCGTCGACCGGGCTCTCGCCGAGGTCGCTGTCGCCGAGCCAGGCCCAGGCGAGGATGAAGCCGACCACGATCAGCACGATGCCGACCGCGATCCCGCCATTGCTGATGCGTCCGTTCATCGGAGCGCTCCCTTCCGTTCCTGCGGCGGCCGCCACCCGGCAGCGCCTTGCAGCGTTTCGGGCGGGAGAGCTATGGCGGCCCGCGCGTGCGGCCATGCGGGCGCGACAGTTGACCTCGCCCCGGCCGCGCTCCAGAAGGCGCGGATGAAGGACGGGGACGCGCGATGACGCTGGTCGGACAGGCGGTGTGGTGGGGCGCGGGTCTCCTGCTGCTCGCCTTCCTGCTCTGGGTCCTGTCCGACGCGCTGATGCCGTTCGTCCTCGGCATCGCCATCGCCTATTTCGCGGACCCGCTGGCCGACCGGCTGGAGCGGGTGGGCTTCGGCCGGCTCTGGGCGGTGGTCGTGATCACGGTCGCGAGCCTCGGCGTCGTGGTGCTGACGCTGGTCCTGCTGCTGCCGAGCCTGATCCAGCAGGTCCAGGCGCTGGTCCGCGCCTTCCCCGTCTATTTTGACCAGGTCCGCATCTTCGCGACAGAGTGGCTGCCCGAGGTCGCCGAGGAGAACGCGATCCTGCGCCAGGGGCTCGAGGCGCTGCGCGAGAACGCCGAGGGCTGGTCGGGCGCGCTCATCCAGCGGCTGCTGACGGGCGGCCTCGCGCTCCTCGACTTCGTGCTGATCCTCGTGGTGACGCCGGTCGTCGCCTTCTACATGCTGTGGGACTGGGACCGGATGATCGCGACCGTCGACGGCTGGCTGCCGCGCCAGCACCGGCCGACGATCCACCGGCTCGCGCGCGACATCGACGACGTGCTCGCGGGCTTCGTGCGCGGCCAGTTCACCGTCTGCCTGATCCTCGGCAGCTTCTACGCGCTGGCTCTGACGTTCGTCGGGCTCGAGTTCGGGCTGCTGATCGGCGCCTTCGCCGGGCTGATCAGCTTCATCCCTTACGTCGGCTCGGTCGTCGGCGGGGTGCTGTCGGTCGGGATCGCGGCGGTACAGTTCTGGTCCGAGCCGGTCTGGATCGTCGTCGTCGCCGCCATCTTCGCCGCGGGCCAGGCGGTCGAGGGCAACGTGCTGACGCCGAACATGGTCGGCGGGCACGTCAAGCTGCACCCGGTCTGGCTGATGTTCGCGCTCGCGGCCTTCGGCACCACCTTCGGCTTCGTCGGGCTCCTGGTCGCGGTGCCCGTCGCCGCGGTCATCGGCGTGCTCGGCCGGTTCGCGATCGAGCGCTACAAGGCGGGCCCGCTCTACCGCGGATCGGAGGTGGTCGACCGCTACCAGCGAATCGCCGGCCGGCGCGTCCGCGGCCCGGCGGGCGGGGTGGAGACGCGGCGCGCCCTTCCCGGGGGCGGCGTGGCGGCGCCGCCGGCGGGGGCTCCCGACGATCCTCTGCCGCCGGGGGTGTCGCGGGGCGCGCCCGAGGACCTGGACCCGCACGGCGTCGCCGAGGGCTTCGGCACGCCGGCCGAGACGCTGCGCGAGGTGTCGCCGGAGACGGCCGGGCGGCAGGAGCGCCCCGCGCCCGCGAAGGACCGGGAGCCCGGGCGGTGAGCGCGGAGCCGCGCCAGCTTCCGCTGCAGCTCGAGCACCGCCCGGCGCTCGGCCGCGACGCGTTCATGATCTCGCCGGGCAACGCCGCGACGGTGGCGCGGGTGCTCGACTGGCGGGGCTGGCCGCAGCGCCGGCTGGCGCTGACGGGGCCCGCGCGGTCGGGCAAGACGCACCTCGCCCATGTCTGGATGTACGCGAGCGGCGCCGTCCGCGCCGAGGCCGGGACGCTCGACACGGGCGCGGCCGAGCGGCTTGCCGGCGCAGGCGCCGTGGTCGTCGAGGACGTGGACCGGATCGCCGGGGCGGCGGCGCCGGGCGAGGCCGAGCGCGCGCTCCTGCACCTCCACAACCTGCTCGGCGCCGAGGGCGGCTTCCTGCTGCTGACGGGCCGCCGGGCGCCGGCGCGCTGGACGATCGGGCTGCCCGATCTCGCCTCGCGCCTGCAGGCGATCGCGGTGGCCGGCATCGGCGAGCCCGACGACAGCCTGCTGGCGTCGATCCTGCTCAAGCTCGCGGCCGACAGGCGGGTTTCCGTGACGCCGGAGGCGGTGCACTATCTGGTCCGGCGGATGGACCGGTCGGTGGCCGAGGCCGAGCGCGTCGTCGCCGCCCTCGACCGCCGCTCGCTCGCGGTCAAGCGGCCGGTGACGCGGGCGACCGCCGCGGACCTGCTCGCCGGGCGGGGCCGGACGGACGAGACGGACCCGGGAGGCTGAGGCATGCGCGCCGATTTCCTGAACGACCCGATCCAGCCGGTGCCCGAGGAGCATCGGGCGGAGATCGACGTCGAGGGTCCGGAGCGCTTTCTGAACCGCGAGCTCTCGTGGCTCGCCTTCAACCGCCGGGTGCTGGAGGAGGCCGACAGCCCGAACCAGCCGCTGCTCGAGCGGGTGCGCTTCCTCGCGATCTCGGCGACCAACCTCGACGAGTTCTACACGGTCCGTGTCGCGGGCCTGCGCGCCCAGCTCGAGGCCGGGGTCGAGGCGCGCTCGGCCGACGGGCGGACGGCGGCGCAGCAGCTCGAGCCGATCGACCGCGATTCGCTGGCGCTGCAGCAGGCGCAGCAGCAGACCTACAAGACGCTGGTGGCCGAGCTCGCGCGCGAGAACATCCTGGTCGTCGGCGAGGACGACCTGACGGCCTCGGACCGCACCTGGCTGCGCAGGCACTTCCTCGAGAACGTGTTCCCGGTGCTGGCGCCGCTCGCGATCGACCCGGCGCACCCGTTCCCGTTCATCCCGAGCGGGGGGCTGGCGCTGGCGCTCCACCTGCAGCGCAAGCGCGACGGCGAGCCGCTGAACGCGCTCCTGCCGGTGCCGCATCAGGTCAGCCGCTACCTGCGCCTCGAGCCGGGGCCCGGGGGCGAGGTCCGCTTCCTGCCGCTCGAGAGCCTGCTCGCCCTCTCGCTCGACGAGCTCTTTCCCGGCTACGAGCCGACGGGCCGCTGCGTCTTCCGCGTCCTCCGCGACAGCGACATCGAGGTCGAGGAGGAGGCCGAGGACCTGATGCTCGAGTTCGAGACCGCGCTCAAGCGGCGGCGCCGGGGCGAGGTCATCCGGCTGAAGATGACCCGGGCCTCGCCCCCGGCGCTGAAGGCGCTGATCCGCCGGCAGCTCAGCGTCGAGGAAAACGAGATCATCGAGGTCGACGGCCTGGTCGGCATCGCCGACGTCGAGGAGCTGATCGTCGACGACCGGCCCGAGCTGCGCTGGACCCCGTACCAGCCGCGCATGCCCGAGCGGGTGCGCGACCACCAGGGGGACATCTTCGCCGCGGTGCGCCAGAAGGACATGCTGCTGCACCACCCCTACGAGAGCTTCGAGACGGTGGTCGGCTTCATCCAGCAGGCCGCCCGCGACCCCGACGTCGTCGCGATCAAGCAGATGTTCTATCGCACGTCGAAGCAGTCGCCGATCGTCGACGCGCTCTGCGAGGCGGCCGAGGACGGCAAGTCGGTGACGGCGCTGGTCGAGCTGAAGGCCCGCTTCGACGAGGCGGCGAACATCCGCTTGGCGCGCCAGCTCGAGCGGGCGGGCGTGCAGGTCGTGTTCGGCTTCGTCGATCTGAAGACCCACGCCAAGATCTCGACCGTGGTCCGGCGCGAGGGCGGGCGGCTCGTGACCTACACCCATTTCGGCACCGGCAACTACCACCCGGTGACGGCGAAGATCTACACCGACCTCTCGCTCTTCACCTGCTCGGCCGCCCATGGCCACGACGCCGCGCGGATCTTCAATTTCGTGACCGGCTATGCCGAGCCGACCGACCTCGAGCAGGTGCAGGTGGCGCCGCTCGGCCTGAAGCAGACGCTGCTGCGCCATCTCGAGGAGGAAATCGAGCACGCGCGGGCCGGCCGGCCCGCCGTCGTCTGGGCCAAGATGAACGCGCTGATCGAGCCCGACATGATGGATGCGCTCTACCGCGCGAGCCGGGCGGGGGTCCGCATCGACCTGGTCGTGCGCGGGATCTGCGGCATCCGCCCCGGGATCCCCGGCCTCTCCGACAACATCCGGGTCAAGTCGATCGTCGGGCGCTTCCTCGAGCACAGCCGCATCGTCTGCTTCGGCAACGGCCACGGCCTGCCGTCCGAGAAGGCCAGGGTCTACATCTCGAGCGCGGACTGGATGGGGCGCAACCTCTACCGCCGGGTCGAGACGCTGGTGGCGATCGAGAACCCGACCGTGCACGCGCAGATCATCGACCAGATCATGGCCGCGAACCTGGCCGACGAGGCGCAGAGCTGGGTGCTGGCCCCCGACGGCGCTTATGTCCGGGCGACCGGCGCGCCGGACGCGGGCGCGCTCTTCAGCGCCCACGACTTCTTCATGAAGCATCCCTCGCTCTCGGGTCGCGGGCGGAGCGGCACCGCCGACGCGCCGCGCCTGACCAAGGGTCATCGGGAAGCCGCCGAGTGACCGGAGGGTGGGACTGATCGACGTGCTGCATCCCGGCCGGGCGCCGCGCGCCGTCATGGCGCCCGCCGACCGGCAGGGCGAGCTCCTCGGGGGCACGCCGCGGAGCTTCGCGGCGCCCGGCCGCGGCGAGGGCCGGATCGGCGTCGTCGACGCCGGCTCGAACTCGGTCCGCCTCGTGGTGTTCGAGGGCGGCCGGCGGAGCCCGGCCATCCTCTTCAACGAGAAGCTGATGGCGGGCCTCGGCGCCAGCCTGGCGAGGACCGGCAGGCTGGACCCCGAGGGCCGGACGCGCGCGATGGCGGCCCTGACCCGCTTCGCGGCCGTGGCCGAGCTCCTGCACGTGGGCGCGCTCGCCGGCATCGCGACCGCGGCGATCCGCGACGCCGAAGACGGCCCCGCCTTCCGCGACGAGGTCGAGGAGCGGACCGGCATCCGGCTCGACATCGTCTCCGGCGAGGACGAGGCGCGGCTCGCGGCGCAGGGCGTGCTGTTCGGGATGCCCGAGGCCGACGGCGTCGCGGTCGACCTCGGCGGCGCCTCGCTCGAGTTCTGCCGCATCGACCGCGGCCGGGTCGGCGCCGGCGTCTCGACGCCGCTCGGGCCGCTGCGCCTGATGGGCCTCGACGGCGGCGCCCGCGCGGTGGGCGCGGAGATCGACCGCCACCTCGGCGGGCTCGACCGGCAGTTCCGCCTGGACGGCGGCCGGCTCTACCTCGTCGGCGGCTCGTGGCGGGCGCTCGCGCGCGTGCAGATGGAGCGCTCGAAATACCCGATGAAGCTTCTGCACGAGTTCTGCATAAACGTCGATGATGCGCGCGCGCTCGGCCGGTCGGTGGCGCGGCAGACGCCGAAGGGGCTGGCGCGCATCCCAGGCCTCTCCGCGAGCCGCGCCGACGTCCTGCCGATGAGCGGCCGGCTGTTCGCGGCGCTGGTCGAGGCGCTGGCCCCGGGCGAGATCGTCGTCTCGGGCTTCGGCCTGCGTGAGGGCGTCTGCCTCGCCAATCTCGGCGCGCCGCTCCGCCCGCTCGACCCGCTGCTCGCCGCCGCGCGCGCGCAGGAGCGCGCCCGGGCCCGCGCGCCAGGCTTCGGCGCCGAGCTCGGCGAGTGGGTGCTGCGCGTGCTCGAGCCCACGGACGCCGAGGAGGCGCGGCTGATCCGGGCCGCCAGCCACCTGGCCGACGTGAACTGGCGCTCGCACCCCGACTACCGCGTCGACGGCTGCTGGGATTCGGTCACCCGCTCCACGATCACCAATATCGGCCACCGCGGGCGGGCGCTCCTGGGCGCGGCGCTGACCATGCGTTACCGTCGCGCGCGCAGCGTTCTCGGCGACTATCCCGCGCTGAGGCTGCTCGACGAGGCAGAGCTCGACCGGGCGGTGCAGATCGGGCTGGCGCTCCGGGCGGGCTGCACGATCGCCGGCGCGGCGCCGGGCGTGCTGCCGGGGGTCGGCGTCTCCATCGACTCCGGCACGCTCGTGGTGACGCTTCCGCCCGAACGCTCCGAGCTTGCGGGCGAGGAGGTCGAGAAGCGCCTTGCGCACCTGGCCGAGGCGCTCGGCCTCGCCTCCCGCCTCGAGGTCGCGAAGGGCTGAGCCGCCTGAAAGGCAGAAGCGACCCGCCGGAGCAGGCCGCTTCCTCCCTTAGACCCGGACCCTGGGTCTGCGCCCATCGGCCGAGACAGCCGGAGCTATACTGCACGCCCGACCGCCGCGTCCAGCCCGCTTCGCGATGGATCGGAGCGGCGCGCGGAGAGCCGGCAGGTTCTCCCGCGCCGGGGGGGCTCGACGCCCCCGCGGCGCGTCCCTGGAGGGGCGCGACCGGCGGGGCGGGCTTGCCCTCACCCCCCTTTGCCCCTACACCTCGGCGCCGGCCCGAACCCCGGCGACAGGACCGCGATGCGCCTCACCCGCTACTTCCTCCCCGTGCTGAAGGAGACGCCGGCCGGGGCCGAGATCGTCTCGCACCGGCTGATGCTGCGCGCCGGCATGATCCGCCAGGCCTCGGCCGGCATCTATTCGTGGCTGCCGCTCGGCTACAACGTGCTCCGCAAGATCGAGCGGATCGTGCACGAGGAGCAGCAGCGTGCGGGCGCGATCCCGGTGCTGATGCCGACGATCCAGTCGGCCGACCTCTGGCGCCAGTCCGGCCGCTACGACGACTACGGGCCCGAGATGCTGCGCATCACCGACCGGCACGAGCGCGACATGCTCTACGGCCCCACGAACGAGGAGCAGATCACCGAGATCTTCCGCGCCTATTGCGGCTCGTGGCGCGACTGCCCGAAGCTGCTCTACCACATCCAGTGGAAGTTCCGCGACGAGGTGCGCCCCCGGTTCGGCGTCATGCGCGGGCGCGAGTTCCTGATGAAGGACGCCTATTCCTTCGACATCGACCGCGACGCCGCGCTCGTCAGCTACAAGAAGTTCATGGTCAGCTATCTCCGCACCTTCGAGCGGATGGGGCTGAAGGCGGTCCCGATGCGCGCCGAGTCGGGCCCCATCGGCGGCGACTACGCGCACGAGTTCCTGGTGCTCGCCGAGACCGGCGAGTCCGGCGTCTTCGTCGACCGCAGGCTGATCGAGCTCGAGCTGGGCGACCGCGCGCGCGACTACGACGACCACGCCGCCGTCGAGGCCGTGTTCGACGACTGGACCGACGGCTATGCCGAGACCGACGACGTGCACGACCCCGCGCGCTTCGAGGCCGAGGTGCCGGAGGACCGCCGCGTCGAGGCCCGCGGCATCGAGGTCGGGCACATCTTCTATTTCGGTACCAAGTACTCCGAGCCGCTCGACGCCTTCGTCACCACGCCCGACGGCGAGCGCGTGGCCGTCCACGGCGGCAGCTACGGCGTCGGCGTCAGCCGGCTCGCGGGCGCGATCATCGAGGCGAGCCACGACGACCGCGGCATCGTCTGGCCCGAGAGCGTGGCGCCGTTCCTCTGCGGCCTCGTCAACCTTCGCCAGGGCGACGCGGAGGTCGATGGCGCGTGCGAGGACATCTACGCGAAGCTGAAGGCCGGGGGGGTCGAGACGCTCTACGACGACCGCGACGAGCGCGCGGGCGCCAAGTTCGCGACCATGGAGCTGATCGGCCTGCCCTGGCGCATCACCGTCGGCCCGCGGGGCCTGAAGGCCGGAACGATCGAGCTCACCAGCCGCAGAACCGGCGAGGCGGTCGAGCTGAGCGCCGAGGACGCGGTGGCGCGGATGGCGGAGCGGGCGCAGATCCTCTGATGGCCGAACCCGCCCGTGAGCCGCGGCCGTTCTCCCGGCTCGAATGGATGATCGCCGGGCGCTACCTGCGCGCCCGCCGGGCCGAGGGCGCGATCTCGGTCATCGCGGGCTTCAGCCTGGTCGGCATCATGCTCGGCGTCGCGACGCTGATCATCGTCATGAGCGTGATGAACGGCTTCCGCTCCGAGCTCGTCGGCCGCATCCTGGGCGCGCAGCCGCATATCAGCGTGCTCGCCGCATCCGCCGAGGGGCTGTCCGAGTTCGACGCGCTGGCCGAGACGATCGCCCGCAACGGGCAGGTCACGCGCGTCGCACCCGTGGTCGAGGGGCAGGTGATGGCGTCCTCCGAGGCGGGCAATGCCGGCGTGCTCGTGCGCGGCATGCGCGCAGAGCACCTGATGGAGCTGCCGGGCGTCGCCAGCCCCGAGGACTCGCTCGGCAGCATCGAGGACTATGGCGGCGAGGGGGTCGCGATCGGCTGGGGGCTCGCGCAGACGCTCCGGCTCGACGTCGGCGACACGATCACGCTGATCGCGCCGCGCGGCACGACCACCCCCTTCGGCGTGACGCCGCGGGTCAAGGGCTACGAGGTCGCCTACATCTTCCGCATAGGCGTCAGCCAGTACGACGCGAGCCACGTGTTCCTGCCGCTCGAGCAGGCGCAGCTGTTCTTCAACCGCGAGGGCACGGTCGATGCGATCGAGGTCATGGTCGCCGATCCCGAGCGGGTCGAGGAGATCGGCCAGGGCCTGATCCCGGTGCTCGGACCCGACGCCTACATCTGGAACTGGAAGCGCGCGAACTCGAGCTTCCTCTCGGCGCTCGACATCGAGCGCAACGTCATGTTCCTGATCCTGACGCTGATCATCCTGGTCGCCGCCCTCAACATCATCAGCGGGCTCATCATGCTGGTGAAGGACAAGGGCAAGGACATCGGCATCCTGCGCACTGTGGGGCTGACGCGCGGCGCGGTGCTCCGCGTCTTCTTCATCTGCGGTGCCTCGATCGGGGTCACGGGCACCGTGCTCGGCGTGATCCTCGGCATCGTCTTCACGGCCAATGTCCAGGAGATCCAGGGCTTCGTCGAGGCGCTGAGCGGCGGGTCGGTCTGGGACCCCGAGATCCGGATGCTGACGCGGGTGCCGGCGGTGATGCACGCCTCCGACGTGATCTTCACCATCGTGATCGCGCTGGGCCTCAGCTTCCTCGCGACCTGGTACCCGGCCTGGCGCGCGGCCCGGCTCGATCCGGTCGAGGCGCTCCGCTATGAGTGACGCGCTCAGGCTGACCGGCGTCAGCCGCGTCTTCGTGCAGGGGCGGAAGCGCCTCGAGGTGCTCAGGGGCGTCGACCTGGCGCTCGAGCCAGGCGAGATCGTGGCGCTGGTCGCGCCCTCGGGCGCCGGCAAGTCGACGCTCCTGCATATCGCCGGCCTGCTCGACACGCCGACCGCGGGCGAGGTCGCGATCGACGGCGTGCCGGTCGCCGGCCTGCCCGACCGCGCGCGCACGGCGGTCCGGCGCGACAGCCTCGGCTTCGTCTACCAGTTCCACCACCTGCTGCCCGAGTTCACGGCCGAGGAGAACGTGGTCATCCCGCAGATGACGGCAGGGGTCAGCCGCGGCAAGGCGGTGGAGCGCGCCCGCGCGCTCCTCGCCCGCGTCGGCCTCGCCGAGCGCACCGGCCACCGCCCGGCGGAGCTTTCGGGCGGCGAGCAGCAGCGGACCGCGCTCTGCCGCGCGCTCGCCAACGCGCCGCGCGTGCTGCTGGCCGACGAGCCGACGGGGAACCTGGACCCCGAGACGAGCGGCCGCATGTTCGACCTGCTGCTCGAGGTCGTGCGCGAGACCGGCCTCGCGGCGCTGATCGCGACCCACAACGACGCCCTGGCGGGGCGGATGGACCGGACCGTGCGGCTCGAGGGCGGACGGATCGCCGGCTGATCCCGGCCGCGCCGCTCAGCGCGCCATCATGTTGATGTCGCCGTTCCGCTCGAGCCGCGCGATGCGGACCTGCTCGGCCGACTCGTACCCCTCGCCGTGAAGCGCCTCGTCGAGGTCGTGGGGGCCGAGATTGTGGCGGCTCATCTCCTTCCAGTCGATCTGCCCGTCGCGGATCAGCACGACCTCGCGCCCCTTCACGAGCCACGAGATCCAGCGCACGCGCCGCGACAGCCGCGCGAGGCTCCAGTAGAGGGCGAGCAGAAGGGTCGTCGAGACGAGGGTCGCCAGCAGCGGTGAGTTGCCGGTGAGCGCGCGGCTGAGGTTCGAGCCGATCAGCACCGAGAGGATGACGTCGAGCGGCGACCACTTGCCGAAGATGCGCCGTCCGAAAATCCGGACGACCGCGAGCCCGTAGGCGAGGACGACGACCGCGCGCGCCGTCATCTGCCAGCTCCCGATCGTGTTCGTCGAGTCGCCGAACACCTGGGACATGAAATCCGCGAGGGAGCCGCTCACCGATGGCGCTGTTGCTCGGTCTCGGCGCCGGCGGCCTCGAGCAGCACGTAGATGTTGGCGACGCCGCGCTGGCGGTCGCGGGTGACGTAGGGATGGAGCAGGCGCACGAACTCCTCGCCCTCGAAGTGGTCGAGCGCCTCGTAGACCTCGGGCAGCGCGATCGAGGTGATGCAGTGCGCGGGCACGGTCTCCTCGAGCCGGTCGATGCCGAGCGCGGGGAAGCCGCGCGGCGCGCCCCAGCCGGCGTCGATCAGCCGGCCCTCGACCGTGCACTCGGTCCAGTAGCCGCCGAGGGGAGCCAGGATGTGCCCGTTCGCGCGCCCGGGCGCCAGCGAGCCGTAGACGACGAGCCGGCGGGCCGCGTCGGCCAGCGCCTCCTCCGCCCGCGCGTCGCGCGTGCCGGCGATCCGGGCCGCGTTCGCCTGATGGATCAGCGCCGCCTTGTCTATCATGGGACCTCCCCGTGCCTGCCCGACCCTGTAGCAATTCCATCGGCGCGACAAGCGCGCACCCCCGGAGGAGCCCGTCTGCCGCCGATCCGCCCTGCCTGCCCCTTATCCGCCTGCCTCCCCCCTGTCCCCCCTCCGAGGCGGAGGGGGGAAGGCCCGGCCGCGCCGCCGGGCGCCCCCCTCTCCCGACGGGAGAGGGGCTGGGGGAGAGGGGACCGGGGAGAGGGGAAAGGGCGGTTCCGCTCGCGCCGATCCCGCCCTAGCATCAGCCCATGAGCGAGCCCCGATTCATCCACCTCCGCGTCCACTCGGCCTATTCGCTGCTCGAGGGCGCGATGCACGTGAAGACGCTGCCGGCGCGTGCGGCGGCGATGGACATGCCGGCGATCGGCATCACCGACCGCAACAACCTGTTCGGGGCGCTCGAATTCTCCGAGGCCGCGGCGAAGGCCGGGGTGCAGCCGGTCATGGGGCTGCAGCTTGCGCTAAGCTATGTCGAGCCGGCGCCCGGGCAGCGCGCGCCCGAGCCCGCGCCGATCGCCCTCTATGCCAAGGACGAGGCGGGCTGGCTGAACCTGATGGCGCTGTCGTCGGCGGCCTTCCTCGACACCGACGCGGGCGCGCTGCCGCAGGTGCCACCAGAGGCGCTGGAGGCGCACTCGGACGGGGTGATCTGCCTGACCGGCGGGGCCGACGGGCCGCTCGCCCGCCTGATCCTTGCCAACCGTGCGGCGGAGGCGCAGGCGCTGGCGGAGCGGTTGCGCGATGCCTTCCCCGACCGCCTCTATGTCGAGATCGGCCGGCACGGGGCAGGCGACGCGCTCCGCACCGCGGCGGAGGCGGCCTCCGAGCCGGGGCTGATCGAGCTCGCGCACGGGCTCGAGCTGCCGCTGGTCGCGA
>DATKCY010000334.1:0-2051 GCA_035512995.1 Thermohalobaculum sp. | reverse complement strand
GGCGCTCGCGAGGCCGAGCGCGCCGACGACGCCGATCCAGGCGACCGTCGCGCCGAGCGCGCGGCGGAGGATCATCTGCACGAGGTAGAGCGACGCGAAGCCGAGCAGCAGGCCCGTCCAGGCGAACGCCGACAGCATCAGCGCGTCGTACCAGAGCGGCGCCGGCCCCTCGCCGAGGTGGATGAAGTCGGTGAGCAGGTACGGCGCGTTCGGGAAGAAGAGCAGCCAGGGAACGAGCAGCGCCACGACGAGCAGGTCGACGCGGCGGCGCGCGCGGGCGTAGGCCGCGACCGCGAGCACGAGCGGGACCCAGGCCAGGATCAGGTTCCAGACGAGGAAGCGGTAGTACGGGTCGCCGGTCTCGTTCGTCCTGATCTCGACCAGCGCCACGCACAGCGCCGAGACCGCGAGCAGGGCGACGATCGCGAGCGTGCGCCGGCCGAGCATCGCCCGGACTCTAGAGGCAGCCGCGCTACGGTTCGCGCACGATGGTGACGCGATGAGCACCGTGAGAGTCGACCCGACCGGCGCGCTGGTCGCCGGCGGGCGCAAGTTCTTTCCGATCTGTCTCTCGAACGGGCCGCCCACCCGGCTCGGCGAGGTGGCGGCGGCCGGAGTGAACATGATCCGGACGGGCACCGCCGGCTGGAGCTCGGAGTTCGCGGCCGGCCTGATCGCGCAGGAGCGCGCGAAGCTCGACGCAGCGGCGAGGCACGGGTTGCTCTGCTGGCTGTGGCTCGGCGACCTCACCGACCTGCCGCCGAGCGCCGGTTCGCCGCGCGAGCGGCTGCTCGTGAAGGTCGTCAACGGGCTGAAGGGCCACCCAGCGCTCGGCGCCTGGAAGGGCGTCGACGAGCCGCGCAACCCGTTCCGGGGCGAGAAGTGGGTTCGTCCGGCAGGCTTGATCCGCGGCCGCCGGCGGCTCGCGCAGCTCGACCCGAACCACCCGCTCGTTCTCACCCAGGCGCCGGGCAGCCCGCTCGCGCACCTGCTGCCCTACCGGCCCTCGTTCGACGTCACCGGCGCAGACATCTACCCGGTCTCCTACCCGCCCGGGATCCACGGCGGCTCCCGGAACCGCGACATCAGCGTCGTCGGCGACCTGACGAGGACGATGCGCGCGGCGGCGGGCTCGAAGCCGGTCTGGCTCACGTTGCAGATCGCCTGGAGCGGCACCGTCCGCTCGAAGCAACGGCCTGCGGTCGTGCCGCGCTTCCCGACGCTGAAGGAGGAGCGGTTCATGGCCTACCAGGCGATCGTCAACGGCGCTCGCGGGCTCGTCTTCTTCGGCGGGCATCTGACCCAGGTCTCCCCGCCCGCCGACGCCAGGGCAGGCTGGAACTGGACGTTCTGGCACCAGGTGCTTCGGCCGCTCGTCGCCGAGTTGTCGTCCGCCGACGTGCGTCCGGCGCTCCTGGCGCCGAACGCGAAGGCGACCGTCAAGGCGGGCGTTAAGAGCGTGGAGGTCGTGACGCGGCAGGACGGCCGCACGCTCTACGTCCTCGCGGTCCGGCGGGCCGGGCCCACGAGCACGGTCGGCTTCACCGGCCTGCCGAGCAGGCACGACGGACAGCAGATCAGGCGCGGCGAGGTGCTGCCCGAGTGGGTCCAGGAGCCGCCGCCACCGCCGATCGGCGGAGGAAAGCAGGTCTTCCGCACCGTCGCGGCCGCGAACGGTGGCTTCCGCGACTGGCTCGGGCCGTACGACGCACGGGTCTACCGCTTCCGCTTGTGAGGGGCGCTGTGCGAGAATCGCCGGGACACGCGTCGGAGCCAATGACGATGGAGGGGAGCAGATGAAGGGCCAGCAGAAACCGAAGAAGCTCGCCAAGAAGGCGCCGCAGAAGTCGCTGAAGGAGAAGCGGGCCGCCAAGAAGATGGCCGGGAAGCCGGGGCGGCTCGACGCCTGAGCCGGGCCGGATGACCCGCGAGCCGGACGTCAACGTCGTCGGCGGCGAGCTGCTGCCGTGCTCGAACGACCCGCTGACGGGGTTCTTCCGCGACGGCTGCTGCTCGACCGGGGCCGAGGACGAGGGCAGCCACACCGTCTG
>DATKCY010000333.1:0-8049 GCA_035512995.1 Thermohalobaculum sp. | reverse complement strand
AACAGGTCGCCCTCGCGGAGCCGGGTGGCGCGGTCGGCGTTCGCGGGCATCACGATCGCGACCTTCTCGACCTCGGTCGTCAGCACGCCGGCCAGCGTCGCGTCGAGCTCGGCCGGCGCGGGCGTCGGCGCGGCCGGCGGGCGGCGCGACTGGAAGAAGACCGGACGGCGGAGCGCGACGGTCAGGGCCTCGAGCGGCGCCGGCACGATCTCGGGCAGCGCGGGCGTCTCGACCGGCTCGGGCGCCGGGGCGGGGGCGGAGGTCAGCGCGGGCGGGGCGGCGCCGCCGCCCCGGATCGCGTCGACGAAGGCCGCCGACAGCAGGACCAGGCCCGCGAGCAGAGCCGCGTCGCGCACGGGCCGGCTCATCCGCTGACCTCCGGCGGCAGGTGGCCGTAGATCTCGAAGCCGAGCTGGATCGTCGGCACCGCCTCGGCGACCCCCGGGCGGCGCTGCTCGCGCGCGCTGATCGTGAAGGAGCGGACGAAGAACTGCGGCTCGCCCGACTCGAGCGCGTGCAGGATCGCGAACAGCTCGGACCACTGGCCGTGCATCGCGACGTCGAGCGCGACGCGGCCCGCCTCCAGCTCCTCCTCGCCGCCGGGGACCACGCGGATGCTGCGGATCTCGCCGCCGTGGCGGGCGACGGTGTCGGCCACCATCTCCTGCATCCGCGCCGCCGCCAGCGCCCGCGACTCGGCCTCGAGGTAGAGGCCGGCCTCAAGCATCCCCTCGGTCACCGCCGCGAGCCGGGCGGCGCGGCTGTCGCGGCTCTCGGCCATCGCGTGGAAGCGCGCCGCGAGCCGGGCGGCCTCGGCCCGGCGCTCGCCGAGGCTCGTCCAGTGCTGCGCGAGCGGCAGCACCACGAGGAGCGCGAGCGCGGCCAGCACGGCCGCGAGGAGCGCGAGCGCGAGCGCGCGCGAGACGAGCGTGGCGGCGCGGCTCATCGCTCCTCCCCGGAGGGGGCCGCGGACTCGACCGCAAGGCGGATGGTGAAGCGCTCGACCCCCTCCTCGCCGGCGACGACCGGCGCCGCGAAGGTCGCGCCGGAGAAGAGCTCCGACGCCTCGAGGGCGCGCAGCAGCTCGCTCGGCGCCGGCGAGAAGCCGAAGAGGTAGAGCTCCCCCCCGCGCAGGCGCATCTCGAACAGCCAGTGCCCGTCGGGCATGCGCTCGGTCACCTCGGCAATCAGCTCGGCGGCGGTCGCGCGCTCCCGCCGCTCGGCGACCAGCCGGGCCGCCGACGCCTCGAGCGCCGCGACCCGGTCCTGCATCTCGCGCACCTCGGCGGCCCGCGCCTGCTCGCGCTCGAGCGCGCCTTCGGCGAGCGCAAGCCCGCGCTCGGCCCGCTCGAGCGTGACGTAGAGCGCGGCGAGGCCGAGCGCGAGGGTCACGAGCGCCGCGGCGGCGAGCAGGCGCGGCATCAGCCGCGTCCGCCGCGGGCGCTCCTCGGGCGGGAGCAGGTTGTAGGGCTCGGCCGCGTCCGCGACACTGTCCACCCGGGTCGGCTCGAGGCCGAGCGCTCGCGCCGCCGCCACCGCCACCGCCACGTCGCGGCGCCGCGCGACGCGCAGGCGCACGCGGAGCTGCTCGCCCTCGGCCTCGCTGCCGATAACGGCGTGGTCGAAGCAGACATCGGCGGCGTCGAACGGCGTCTCGCGGTCCATCTCCTGCGCGATGACCTCGTGGAGCACCTCGGTCGCGATCGCCGGGACCTTGAGCACCGGCTCCAGCACCTTGTGCCGCGGCAGCCGGACGATCACCTCGTCGGCCCGCCGGGCGCGCCGGCCGAGCGTCGCCCCGGCCGCTGCAGCCCCGTCCGGACCGGCGGGCACGGTCGCGAGCACGGTCGTCCGCCCGCCCGCGTGCCGGCTCAGCACCATGCCCTCGGGACCGGGCGCAAGCTCGAGCCGGGTCGGGGTCGGGAACAGCGCGGCGTCGAGGCGGGCCGGCAGCAGCGCACGGAGCTCCGCCCCCCACCAGCGGAGGAATCGGCGGATGCCGGGCTCGAGGGCGATCGTCATGCTCGGGCCTTGCTGCTCGACTGCGACCGGCGGTCTCCGGCCTCCGCGAGTGTTATCACCTCCGCCCGGGCAGTCCCACCGATAGCGGCGAGAGATCGCCGGCACCGGCCACGGCGAGGTCGATGCGCACCAGCGCCGGCGGGTCGCCGCCCGGCTCCCACCGCTCGTGCCAGCGCGGCTCGGCCTCGTCGATCATCCGGCCGAAATAGGAGACGGCGAACCGGGTCGGCTCGGGCAGGATCGCGCGCTCGCCGGCAAGGTCCGGGTCGGGCGGGGGATCGCCCTCCGCGCCGGGCGCGGGCGACCAGGAGAGGACCAGCGGGCCGTCCGCCGCGCGGGCGAGCGTGAAGTCGAAGAAGCCGGTGCCGCCGATCGCGGTCGGCCAGAGGGCGGAGAAGGCGAGCCTCTCGCCGTCGCCGTGGACGCTGCCCGGCCGCGCGGTCTCCGACAGGCGCTCGCGCACGAAGGCGTGCAGGCGGACGATCGCGTTCAGCCGCCCGGAATGCGCCTCCGTCCGCTCCCAGCTCTGCACGCCGAAGCTGAGGCCGCCCATCATCATGACCGACAGCATGCCGAGCAGGGTGAGCGCCACGAGGAGCTCGACGAGCGTCATGCCGCGCTCGCGCCGGCGCTGTCTGCGCGCTCTCACGGCGCGCCCAGCTTCAGCTCGCGGAGCGTCACGACCGTGCCGTCCGGGCCCGTCACGCGCACCTCGACCTGCCAGGCCGAGACGCGGGGCGGCCCGGGGACGGCAACGGGCTCGACCTGCCGCATCGACATCAGCACGCGCTGGCCGGTCGGCAGCGTCTCCTCGACCGTGCCCTCGGCCAGCGGACGGGAGCGGCCTGCCTCGTCGAGCCAGGATCGGGCGGTCAGCACCCCCGCCACCGTCTCGCCGGCCCGCGCCTCCCACCTCAGCGCCCCCGACAGGGCGGCATAGGTGGCCGCGAGCGACAGCGCGAGGATGACGAAGGCGACCAGCACCTCGACCAGGGTGAAGCCCCGGCTTCGCGACCGCCCGCCGCGGTGCTCGCGCCCACGGGAAGAGGGGGGCGCCAGCGGTGACGCCGCGGCCTCGCTCCCTCTGCGTCCGAGGGGGAGCAGGAGGATGGCAGACGCCGGGCGGGGCCGGTCGCCAGCCGTCCCGCGCGGCCGGATCACGCTTCAGTCCCCATCGGGCTCGAGGATCTCGACATGCCCGTCGAACCAGTCGACCGACACCACGAGGGTTCGCGCCTCCCCTGCCAGCGTCACGGTCCCCCCGGTCGAGGTGCCGTCCGGATGGAAGCGGATGCCGGCGCGGGCGGCGTCCGCCTGCTCCTGGCGCGCCGCGACCAGCTCCACCGCCGTGCCGTCGGGCAGCGCGCCCGCGCGGGCGCCGGCGCTCCAGGTGCCCGTATCGGTGTCGATCACGAGGACTGTCTCGCGGTTCTCGCGGACTGCCGTGTTGCGCGTCAGGCGGAGGTCGCCGCGCAGCGCCTCGGCGCTCTCGCGGAGCGCGAAGCCCGGCGCCAGCGAGCCGAAGCGGGGCGCCGCCAGCACCGCCACCATGGCGATGACCGCGAGGACGACGAGCAGCTCGACCAGCGTCAGGCCGCGCTGCCGACGTGCCCTACCAGCTGACGATGTCGGCATCCTCGCCCTCGCCCCCCTCGACCCCGTCGGCGCCGAGGCTCATGAGGTCGAACCGCCCGTGCTCGCCCGGCATCCGGTAGACGTAGGGCTCGCCCCAGGGGTCGATCAGCGCCTCGGCCTTGCGCACATAGGGGCCGTTCCAGCTGTCGGCGTCGGAAGGCTGCTCGACCAGCGCCTGCAGGTCGTCGGGATAGCGGCCGACGTCGAGGCGGTAGAGGTCGAGGATGCCGGAGAGCTGGTTCACCTGCACCTCGGCGCTGTCGCGCCGGGCGCCGCCCAGATAGTTCATGACCTGCGGCACCGCGAAGGCGGCGATCAACCCGATGATCAGCAGCACCACCAGCAGCTCGACCAGCGTCAGCCCGCGTTCGGACCGGCGCCGGCGGGACCGGCGATAGCGGCTTGCGCTCAGGACAACCTCCTCTGGCGGAAGCATTTTCTCAGGCCGCGAAGTCATAGGAGCCGAGGATCGCGGACAGGATAGAACCGATGATCAGCGCGATCAACACGCCGAGCCCGATGGTGACCGCCGGCGTCAGGAGCGCCAGCATGCGCTGGATCGCGGCCTGGGTCTCGCGGTCGTAGACGTCGGCCACCTGCTCGAGCATCCGGGGCAGGCGCCCGCTCTCCTCGCCGACCGCGATGAGCTGGAGCGCCATCTCGGGGAAGTGGCCGCTCGCGCCCAGCGGGCGGGCGAGCCCCTCGCCGCGGGCGAGCGGGCCCGCCGCCTGGCGCGCGGCCTCGGCGATCGCCGGATTGCCGATCGTGCCGGCGGCAACCTCGAGCCCTTGCAGGATCGGCACGCCGTTCTGCAGGAGCGCGCCGAGCGTGCGGCAGAAGCGCGCCGTCTCGAGCCGCCGGGTCAGCTCGCCGAGAAGCGGCGTCGCGAGGCGGAGGCGCCCGAGCCGCCGCCGCGCCCCCGGGCTGCGCGCGGCCGAGACGCCGACGAGGCCGAGCGCGAGCGCAAGCGGCAGGGCCAGCCAGCCCCAGGCGACGGCGGCGCCCGAAACCGCGAGCACGGCCGTGGTGAGCAGCGGCAGGTCGTCCACGCCCTCGAGCATCGGCCGGAACTCCGGCACCACGTAGACGAGCAGGATGACGAGCGACAGCCCCGCCAGGATCAGCACGAGCAGCGGGTAGGCGAGCGCCGAGCGCACCGACTGCGCGAGCGTCTCGGACTTCTCCAGCATGTCGGCGAGGCGGGCGAGCGCGGGGCCGAGCGCGCCGCCGGCCTCGCCCGCGCGGACCATGCCGACATAGTCGGGGCGGAAGACGTCCGCTCGCGCCTCGAGCGCCTCGGCGAGCGACGCGCCGCCGCGAAGCCGGTCGTTGAGCTCGGCCGCGAGCCGGCCGAGCGGCGCCTGCCCGTGGATCCGGCGCAGGATCTCGAGCGCGCGGTCGAGCGCGGTTCCGGCGCCCAGCATCATCTCGAGCTGGCGGGTGAACAGCATGAGGTCGGCGCGGCGGAGACGTCTGCGCGCGCGCAGGGCGGGCAGGGCAAGCCGCCGCTCCCGCGCGCGCGTGATCGCGACCGGTACGGCGCCGCGGTTCCGGACGGCGCGGGCGGCGTCGTCCCGGCTCTCGGCCGTGATCTCGCCGTCGATGACCTCGCCGCCCGCGGCGATGGCCTTGTATGTGAAGCGCGCCATCAGGCCGGCCGCGCGACCCGGAGCACCTCGCCGAGGGTCGTCTCGCCCGCCAGCGCCTTGTCGATGCCGTTGTCGAGCATCGTGCGGAACCCGCTTTTGCCCGCCGCCTCCAGCATCTCGCGCGCGCTCGCGCGGCCCAGCACGAGCCGGCGCAGCTCGTCGGTCATCAGCATCGTCTCGATCAGCGCCGTGCGGCCCGAGAACCCGGTGTCGCGGCAGCGGGCGCAGCCGACGGGCTGCGCGAGACGGATCTCGCCCTCCGGCTGGCGCGCGCCGAGCCGGAAGCGCTCGACCACCTCGGGCAGCGCGGGCTCGACCGCGCGGCAGTGCGGACACAGCCGGCGGACCAGCCGCTGGGCGCTGACGCCGATGATGGTGGAGGCGATCAGGTACTCCTCGACCCCCATGTCCATCAGCCGCGCGATCGTGGCCGCCGCGTTGTTGGTGTGGAGCGTCGAGAGCACGAGGTGGCCGGTCAGCGCCGCCTGCGCCGCGATCCGCGCGGTCTCGGTGTCGCGGATCTCGCCGACCATGATCACGTCGGGGTCCTGGCGCAGGATCGAGCGCAGCACGTGCGCGAAGCTGAGGCCGATGTCGGGCTTCACCTGCACCTGGTTCACGCCGTCGATCTGGTACTCGACCGGGTCCTCGACGGTGAAGATCTTCTTCTCCGGGGAGGCCAGGCGGCTGAGGCCGGCGTAGAGCGTGGTCGTCTTGCCGCTGCCGGTCGGGCCGGTGATCAGGAAGACGCCGTTCGGGTGGTCGAGCACCTCCTCCAGAAGCCTGCGCTCGGCCGCCGCGAAGCCCAGCGCCCTGAAGTCGAGGTGCACGGCGTCGCGGTCGAGGATGCGCATCACCACGCTCTCGCCGTGGAGCGTCGGGACCGTCGAGACGCGGAGGTCGATCGCGCGCCCCCGGATCACGATCTTGACCCGGCCGTCCTGCGGCAGCCGCCGCTCGGCGATGTTGAGCCGCGCCATGATCTTGATCCGCGAGACGATGGCGGCGGCCATGTTGAGCGGCGCCGGGTCGCGGTCGACCAGCAGGCCGTCGAGGCGGAGGCGCACGCGGACGCTCGCCTCGAACGGCTCGATATGGATGTCGGAGCCCCGCATCTCGACTGCCTGGGCGATCAGGCCGTTGACCCAGCGCACGACCGGCGCCTCGCTCGCCATGTCGCGCAGCCGCTCGACGTCGAGCTCGAGGTCGCCCTCGGCGGTCGCCGAAGGGGTGTCCGCGGCGGGATCGGCGTAAAGCGCCTGGAGCGCCGCCTCGATCACGCCGGGTTCGGCGATGCGCATGTCGGGGGCGCGGCCGGTCGCCAGCCGCACGCCGTCCAGGGCGTAGCGGTCGAGCGGGTCCGAGACCGCGAGCACGACCCTGCCGTCCGTGACGGCGACCGGCAGCACGCCCCGCTCCATCAGGAAGCGCGGGCTCAGCCCCTCGATCTCGACCTGCTCGCCGGGCATCTCGTCGGCGGTCAGGAGCGGCTTGCCGGTCAGTCCCGCCATGGCCTCGGCGAGGTCGCGCTCGGAGACGAGGCCGAGGCGCGAGAGCACGCGGACCACGCTGTCGGTCTGCGCCTCCGCCAACCGGGCCGCCCGCTCGAAGCCGGCGGCGCTGACGCGCCCGGCCTCGACGAGGGCGGGACCCAGCGCCCGGGCGAAGGCGTCGGGATCGTCGAGGGAGGCGAGCATGCGTGTCAGCCGAGCTGCAGGGGCCCGTGGGCCCAGGTGATCCAGAAGCCCGCAGCGAGCGCCGGCCCGAAGGGCAGCGGCGCGTGCAGGCCGTGGCCGAGGCGCGTGCGCAGGAGCGCGAGGCCGAGGCCCGCGACCGAGGCGATCAGCAGGACCGAAGGCAGCCCCTGCCAGCCGACCCAGGCGCCGGCGGCGGCAAAGAGCTTGGCGTCGCCGAGGCCGAGCGCCTCGTGCCCGGTCGTCCGTTCCCACGCCCGGCCGATCGCGGCGAAGGCGGCATATCCGACGAGGGCGCCGACCAGGTGGTCGAGCGGGTAGGCGGCCGCCGCGGCGGCGAAGGCGAGGCCGGCCGCCGCGAGCGGCAGGGTCAGGACGTTCGGCAGGACCATCGTGCGCAGGTCGAGGGCGGCGAGCGCGAGCAGCGTCCAGCCGAGCAGCGCGCCGAGCCAGCCGTGCCAGCCCGGCAGGACCGCGACGGCCCAGGCGGCGATGCCGAGCGCCGCGAGCTCGAGCGCCGGGTACCAGAAGCCGATCGGCGCTCCGCAGCTCCGGCACCGGCCGCCCTGGGCGAGCCAGCCGGCGACCGGCACGAGCTCGACGGCCGAGAGGCCATGCCCGCAGGCGCGGCAGCGCGAGCGTCCCCAGACGATCGTCTCGCCGGTGCCGAAGCGGTGGGCGGCGAGCCCGACGAAGCTGCCGACCGCGGGCGCGGCGGCGAGGAGCGCGAGATCGGCGAGGGCAAGCGTCATGCCCTCGATGGTGGCCGAAACGCGGCGGAAATGCCAGTGCCGCCCGGCAGCCGGCGCGCGCGTCGGGCAACGCGTTCCGGCCCGATGCGGGTCGACGTCAGGCGGCGGGCACGCCCGGCGCGGAGAACTGGACGAACAGGTAGGCGCCGTAGGCCGCGAGCATCACCGCGCCCTCCCAGCGGTTGACCCGCCAGCCCGTGACGGCGAAGGCCACGAGCACGACGACGGTCGCGAGCATGACCCAGATGTCGAGCCGGACGATCTGGGCCGGCACGCCGATCGGGGTCACCAGCGCCG
>DATKCY010000332.1:0-4053 GCA_035512995.1 Thermohalobaculum sp. | reverse complement strand
GCCGACCTCGCGGATGATGCCGGTGAACATGGAGCTTCTCCCGCTGCCGCGCCGGCCGAACGTCGGCCGAACGGAGGCGCCTCGAATGGTCGATCCGCTCGCGCATCGCCTCCCCCCGGACCCCCCTCCGAAGCGGAGGGGGGAAGGCCCGGCGGCGCGGCCGGCGCCCCCCTCTCCCCGGGGGAGAGGGGTCGGGGGAGAGGGAAGCTCTCCGCGACCGGGTCCCGCTCTAGACGATCGGGCGGGGGCCGACAAGGCGCGCCTCAGGCCCGCGGGCGCCAGAAGGAGAGCGTATCGGGTCCGAGGCGTTCGAGCGCGTGGAGCGCGAAGGCCGGCGCGTCGGCGAGCGCGCCGGGGCCGAGGGGGCCGACCGCGGCCAGCGCATCGCCGCCGAGGACGCGGCCGGCGGTGAAGAGGGCGATCTCGTCGACGAGGCCTGCCCGCAGCAGCGCCGCGGCGAGCGTGCCGCCGCCCTCGCAGAGGACGGCGTTGACGCCGTCGGCAGCCAGCCGCTCGAGCGCCGCCCGCGGGTCGATGCGCCCGTCAGCCCCGGCCGGGCATTCGAGCAGGCAGACGCCCCGCGCCGCCAGCCCCTCGCGCCGCGCCCTGTCGGCGCCGGGCAGGTGCAGGATGACGGCCGGCTGCGCCGCGGCCCCCGACGCGACCCGGCTGTCGGGGGAGAGGCGGGCGCGGCCGTCGAGCACGACCCGCATCGGCTGCGCGGCATCCGCGCCGAAGCCGCGCACGTCGAGCGCCGGGTCGTCGGCGAGCGCCGTCCCCGATCCGATCAGCACCGCGTCGGCGCGGAGGCGCATCAGGTGGACGCGGAGGCGCGCCGCCGGGCCGGTGATCCAGCGGCTCTCGCCGGCGGCGGTCGCGATGCGGCCGTCGAGGGTCGCGGCGAGCTTCAGCGTCAGCCACGGCCGGCCGCGGGAGGTGCGGGCGAGGAAGCCGCGGTTGACCTCGCGCGCGGCTGCCTCGGCGAGGCCCGTCTCGACGCGGATGCCGGCCTCGCGGAGGCGCGCGAAGCCGCGGCCCGAGACGCGGGGGTCGGGGTCCTCCATCGGCGCGACGAGCCGGCCGATCCCGGCGGCGACCAGCGCCTCGGCGCAGGGGGGCGTTCGGCCGTGATGGGCGCAGGGCTCGAGCGTCACATAGGCGGTCGCGCCGCGGAGCGCGTCGGCGCCATGGCGCTCCCGCGCCTGGGAGAGCGCCACGATCTCGCCGTGCGGCACGCCGTCGGGCCCCGTGGCGCCGCGGCCGAGGATCCGGCCGCCGCTCGCGATGACGGCGCCGACCGCGGGCCGGGCGCCGACCGCGCCCACCCGCCGCCGCGCCAGCGCGAGCGCCACCTGCATCAGCCGGCGGTCGAGGCCCGCCTCCACGGGCGGGCTACTCCGCTTCCTGCTTCTCCGCCGGCGGGCGCAGCTCGTGCACGAAGTCCTCGAAGTCGTCCGCCGCCTGGAAGTTCTTGTAGACGCTCGCGAAGCGGACATAGGCGACGGTGTCGATGCGGGCGAGCGATTCCATGACGATCGCGCCGATCGTATCGGAGGGGATGTCGGTGTCGCCCGTGCTCTCGAGCCGGCGGACGATGCCGGAGATCATCTGCTCGATCCGCTCGGGCTCGACGGGCCGCTTCTGCAGCGCGATCCGGATCGAGCGGGCGAGCTTGTCACGGTCGAAGTCCTCGCGCCGGCCATTCTTCTTGATGACCACGAGGTCGCGCAGCTGCACCCGCTCGTAGGTCGTGAAGCGGCCGCCGCAGCCGGGGCAGGAGCGCCGCCGCCGAATCGCGATGTGGTCCTCCGCCGGCCGGGAATCCTTCACCTGCGTCTCGGTGTTGCCGCAGAATGGGCAGCGCATCTGGCCCTCCGGTCGCTGTTACCGACGGCAATTATAGGCGGCTCGCCAGCGATTGTGTAGATGCGGCGATGCTCCCCAACATCTGCCAGCGGGCGGGCTCACGCGCCGTCACCCGATGGTGATGCCGTGCCGGCCGGCGGGGGCCGTATCCTCGTCCTTCATCGACAGGAACGGAGGTCGGGATGAACCGGTACGGGATCGCGGCGGCCGCGCTGCTGGCGTCGGCGGGCGCGGCGCTGGCGGGACCAGGCAGGGGCACCTTCAGCGGCCTCTCCGGGCACGAGACGAGCGGGGCGGTCGAGGTCGTGCAGTCGGCCGAGGGCTGGCAGGTGCGGCTCGCGCCCGACTTCCGCTTCGACGGCGCGCCGGACCCGCGGGTCGGCTTCGGCCGGGCCGGCGCCTTCGCCGAGGGCACCGACTTCGAGGTGCTGCAGCGGAACGAGGGCGAGCAGGTCTACGCGGTGCCCGACGGGATCGACCCCGCGGCCTTCGACGAGGTCTACATCTGGTGCCGCCAGTTCGCGGTCCCCTCGGCGTCGCGCCGATCCGGTAAGCCCGGCGGCCTGCGGGGCGGCCGGGGGGCGCCCTGCCGGCGTCAGCCCGCCCCGCGCCCCGGCGCGCGCAAGGGCGCAAGCAGCCGCCGGCGCACGACGGCGAGGAGCGCGTGGCGGGCCATGAAGGCCATGTAGTCGCGGTAGACCGGGTCGCGGGCGAGGTGGCGCTCCTCGGTCTTCGCGCGCAGGTAGTAGATCACGTTGACGCCTGCGAGGAGGAGCGACAGGCGGAACGCCTCGGCCGGCCCCTCCTGCGACAGGAACGGCACGGACAACATCCACCACGAGATGTTCTTGGTGATGTAGGCGGGGTGCTTCGACCAGCGGTAGGGGCCGTTGGTCAGGATGCCGCGGTGGGTCAGGTTCGAGAAGCGGATGCCGAACTGGACCGTCGCGGACGCGTAGACCGCGACGAGCGCGAGCAGAACCGCGGCCCAGAGATGCGCGAGCACGGGCACGCCGCCGAAGAAGTCGCCCCAGCTTCGCCCGTCGGCGTCGTAGGCGAGGATCATGGTCGCGAACACGCCGGTCCAGAACGGCGGGTAGCAGAGGACCGCGACGAGCCAGCCGAGCGTGGTGGGCTCGCTCGACCGGATATGGGTGCCGAGCAGGCGGAGCGTCAGCACGTAGCCGACGGCCGCGAACGTGACCTCGACGAAGAAGACCATTTCGTAGAGGAACTCGTAGACGCTGAAATAGCCTGTCCAGACGCCCGCGAGGTCCACGCGGTACCACCACCGGACGTAGTCGATGGTGAACAGGATCATGAGCGGCAGGAAGAAGGCCTTCACGATCCAGCCGAGCACGAACTGCCTGAGCGCCGGGGCATCGACGGGCTCGGCGATGCCGAAGAGGCGCCGGCCGACGCGGTAGAGCGTGTCCTCGGGCTCCGCCATCGTGCGGTCGGTGAGGCTGAGATAGACCGGCGCGAGGACGGCGAGCGAGACCGCCACGTAGGGTCGGCCCAGCAGCTCGCGCAGGATGGTCGCCGGCCCGTCGCGGTAGTAGGGGATCGCCCAGTAGGCGAGCGCTATCAGGGCGAAGGTGAGGCCGAGGCCGGCGAGCTTCGCCATCACCCGCTCGGCATGGGCGGCGTCGAAGGGGTGGACGAGGCGCGCGCTTCCGCGGCTCTTCCGCGCCTCGAGCACGATGATCGGGAGCGCGGTCAGGACGCCGATCAGCACGAAGGCGTCGACAAGCGCAAGCTCGCGGATGCGCAAGAGGACCAGCGCGAGCGCGAAGCCCGCGACGCCGGTCCAGGACTGCCAGGTCTCGACCGCCGAGGCGGGCGGCGCCTGGCGCACCGCCCGCGGCAGCACGTCCGGGGCGGACGGACGCTCCGGCACCTCGGCTTCGCTCAACGGGGCCCGCTCCTCCTCAGCCCGCGACGGTCCCCGGCGCCGATGCCTCGTGCGCCCGCGGCGGACCCCGCCGCGCCCGGCCGGCGATGGTCGGGTCCGCCGATCGTGGCGGGTCAGAGCTAACAGGCGGTTACCGGGCGCGCCGCGTGCCGGGAGGGGAGGGAGCGTCCGTGCCTGCGGAGACGCCGGCCGCTGGCCGGCGCCCGGCGCACCGCCCGCGGCAGCACGTCCGGGGCGGACGGACGCTCCGGCACCTCGGCTTCGCTCAACGG
>DATKCY010000331.1:0-14204 GCA_035512995.1 Thermohalobaculum sp. | reverse complement strand
TGGAGCGCCGCGAGCGCCAGGCGCGCCTCGCGCTCGGCCTCGCGCTGCCGGGCGGCGCGCGTCTCGAGCCGCCGCGCGCGGTCGGCGAGGCGGTCCATGCGCTCGCGGATCACGGGCGTCACGTCGCCGAGCATCGCGGCGGCGCGCGCGGCATCGAGCGGATCGGCGGGGAAGGCCAGGAGGGCCGAGGCCGGCGCGCCGGCCCGCGCCTGGAGCGCCGTCAGCACCTGGCCGAAGTGGTCCTCCTGCTGGTGCAGCGAGCGCGTGATCTCCGCCTGCTCGGCATGGAGCCGGCGGAGCGCGTGGCGGATCGCGGCGAGCGCAGCCTCCTGCGCGTGGATTGCGCGGCCGATGGCGGAGAGCCGCGCCTCGCCGCTGCGGGCGGCGCCGAGCGCCGTCTCGGCCGCGAGCAGGAGCTGGCGCGCCTCGGCCAGGTCATCGGCGGCGGGCGCGGGCAGGGGCAGCGCCAGCAGGGCCGCCAGGGCTGCCGCCGCCGCCCTCACGCGGGCGGCTCGAGCAGCGAGCGGCCGGTCATCTCGGGCGGCGGCTCGAGCCCCATCAGCGCGAGCACCGTCGGGGCCAGGTCGGCGAGGCGGCCGTCCTGCAGGCACGCGCCCTCGGTGCCCCTGCCGACGAGGATCAGCGGCACCGGGTTGAGCGTGTGCGCCGTGTGCGGCGCGTGCCTCACGGGGTCGATCATCGTCTCGCAGTTGCCGTGATCGGCGGTCACGAGCATGGCGCCGTCGGTTTCGGCCAGCACCTCGAGCACCTGGCCGAGCGCGTCGTCGACCGCTTCGCAGGCCTTCATCGCCGCGAGCAGGCTGCCGGTGTGGCCGACCATGTCGGGGTTCGCGTAGTTGACCACGATCAGGTCGACACCCTCCCGAATCGCGGCCGTCAGGTGCTCGGTCACCTCGCCTGCCGACATCTGCGGCGCGAGGTCGTAGGTGCGGACCTGGGGGGAGGGCGCCATGTGGCGGCGCTCGCCTTCGTACGGCTCCTCGCTGCCGCCGTTGAGGAAGAAGGTCACGTGCGGGTATTTCTCCGTCTCGGCCAGGCGGAGCTGGGTCAGCCCGTGCGCCGCGACCCAGGCGCCGAGCGTGTTCTTGAGCGGCTCCTCGGGGAAGGCCACGCCAAGGTGGCGGTCGAGGCCGCTCGAATAGCTGACCATGCCGAGGCGGGCCGCGAAGTCCGGCCGGGCGGAGACGTCGAAGGCGTCGAAGTCCGGATCGCAGAGCGCGGACAGTATCTGGCGCGCGCGGTCGGCCCGGAAGTTCAGGAAGAACAGGCCGTCGCCGTCGGACATGCCGCGGTAGCCGTCGACGACGGTGGGGCTCACGAACTCGTCGCTCTCGCCGCGCTTCCAGGCGTTCTGCACCGCCTCGGCCCAGCTGTCGGCGCGCGCGGCGCCGTCCGCCGTCCGGCCCTCGGCCATGACCGCGAAGGCGGCCTCGGTGCGGTCCCAGCGGCGGTCGCGGTCCATGGCGTAGAAGCGGCCGATGACGGTCGCGACCGGCAACGGCTGATCGACCGCCGCCTCGAGGTCGCGCAGGCAGCGCATCGCGTCCCTCGGCGCCGTGTCGCGGCCGTCGGTGAACAGGTGCAGCTTGACCTCGATGCCGCGCTGGATCAGCTGGCGCGCGGCTTCGGCAATGTGGCGGAGATGCGCGTGCACGCCGCCGTCGCTCGCCAGTCCGGCCAGATGGGCGACGCCGCCCGAGTCCTTCAGCGCGCCGGAAAAATCCTCGAGCGCGGGGTTCTGCGCGAAGCTGCCCTCGTCGATCGCGCGGTCGATCCGGGGCAGGTCCATGAGCACGACCCGGCCCGCGCCGATATTGGTGTGGCCGACCTCGGAGTTCCCCATCTGCCCTTCGGGCAGGCCCACGGCCTCGCCATGGGTGCAGAGCTTCGCGTGCGGGCAGCTTGCCATCAGCCGGTCGAAGTTCGGCGTGTGCGCCAGCGCGGGCGCGTTGCCGTGCCGCGTCTCGGCCAGGCCCCAGCCGTCGAGGATCATCAGGACGACGGGGCGATGCTGCATGGGCTGGCGCGGCTTCCGGTGTGGCGTGTCGGGAACGCGCGCGGTGTAGCGCGGGCGCGGGCGCGAGACAAGGCGGCCGCCTCAGCCGCGGTGATAGGGGCCGTTGCCGAGGATCGAGACCGCCCGGTAGAGCTGCTCGGCCAGCATCACGCGGGCCAGCATGTGCGGCCAGACCATCGGCCCGAGCGAGAGCAGGCGGTGGGCGCGGTCGCGGACTTCCTCGGCGTGGCCCTCGGCGCCGCCGATCAGGAACACCGCCTCGCCCGTGCCGCTGTCGCGCAGCGTCGCGAGCATGTGCGCGAACTGGGGGCTCGAGAGCGTCTTGCCGCGCTCGTCGAGCGCGATCACGTGGGCGCCCTCCGGGGCCGCGTCGGCGAGCTGGCGCGACTGCTCGAGGGCCGAGCGCGCCTTCCGCTCGTCGACCTCGGAGACCCGGAAGGGCCCGAGCGCGAGGGCGCGGCCCGCGTCGTCGGCGCGGCGCAGATAGTGCTCGACCATGCCGAGCTCGGGGCCCCTGCGCAGCCGTCCGACGGCTGCGACGGTGACCTTCACCGACGAGCGCTCAGAGCGCCCGCGCGGTCCGGTCGGGCGCGGCCATCCACATCTTCTCGAGCTGGTAGAAGTCGCGGACCTCGGGCCGGAAGACATGGACGATCACGTCGCCCGCGTCGAGCAGCACCCAGTCCGCGGCCTGCAGCCCCTCGGTCCGGACCGGCAGGCCGGTGCCGTCCTTGACCCGCTCCATCAGCTTGTCGCAGATCGCGGCGACGTGCCGGGTCGAGCGGCCCGAGGCGACGACCATGTGGTCGGCCACGGGCGACTTGCCGCGGAGGTCGATCGTCACGACCTCCTCGGCACCGTCCTGGTCCAGCGATGACAGGATGAGGGGAAGCAGCGCTTCCTGGTCCGTCTCTGGCGTGCCGCCGGTCAGTGCCGGTCCGGCCGCCTCGGCGCGATCGGCGCCGGCGAAGACTTGTGCAGTCAGATCGGTTCCTCCGTCTGCTTGCGCCACCGGTTGCACGGCCCGGCGGAACGCTTCAACGCTTGGTAATGTAGCGGTTCCGGGCGCTGCGTTCAACGCACCGCCGTTGCCCGGCCGCCGCCGCCCGCGCGAGGTCATGCAAGCGTGCCGCCCGCGCGCCCCGCGCCGAAGGGGCGGCGGACACCTCGCCAGCGGCGCATGGGGTGCGCTCAGCCGTCCTCCGCCTCGTCCGAGGGCACGGCGTTGAGCTGGCCGTAGTTCTGGTCGCCGATGTCGCCCATCAGGCTGAGCTGCGTCTCGAGGTGGTCGATGTGACCCTCCTCGTCGGCGATCAGCTCCTCGAACAGGTTCTTGGAGATGTAGTCGCTGACCTTCTCGCAGTGGTCGCGCGCCTCGATGTAGAGCTTGCGCGCGTCGTGCTCGGCCGCGAGGTCGCACTCCAGCGTCTCGCGCACATTCTCGCCGATGCGGAGCGGGTCGAGCGTCTGCAGGTTCGGATGGCCCTCGAGGAAGATGATGCGGTCGATCAACTTGTCCGCGTGGTGCATCTCCTCGATCGACTCCTCGCGCGATGCCTTGGCGAGGCGGCCGTAGCCCCAGTCATTCTGCAGCCGGAAGTGCAGCCAGTACTGGCTCATCGCCGTCAGCTCGCTGCGCAGAGCCGCGTTCAGATACTCGATGACCTTGGCGTCGCCCTTCATGTCGCCGCTCCTCCCCCAGGGTGTTTCTCAGACCTTGCAGCTCGGCCGGCAGCGGGCCGTCCCGTGGCAGATGAAGCTGGCGCACGAAGAGGTCGAGGCAACCGCCGCAGGCTGGCCGCTTGCCGAGCGCGCGGTAGACCTTGCCGGGAGTGAGCACGGCATCCGCGTCGGCCGCGCGCATCCAGTCGACCGCGCGGCGGATGTCTCCGGACGAGATGCGGGCGCAGGAGCAGACGATCATCGCCGGCCTCCCCTGCCGTCGCCTGTACGATTGTCCGCGGGCCTGCGGGGCGCTCGCATTGATCGTCCTCGTCATCCTTCCGGGCACTGCCCTGGTTCCGGATCAGCCAAGCGCGATTCGGCGGGCGGCGTCAATCCCTACGGATATTGTCGGGATTGCCCGCGATCGCAAGGCTCAGAGCATGATGGCGGCGCAGAGCCGGCCGTAGTCGCGTCCGCCCTCGTGCGTCGCGCGACGGTAGCTGAAGAAGCGCCCGGGGTCGCGGTAGGTGCAATGGCCGGTCCATCCGGCGTCGGCGATCCCCGCCTCGCGCAGGCGCGAGAGGCAGAAGCCGGCGAGATCGAACTGTGCGCGGTCCTCGCGGCCGCCCGAGAAGAAGCGGCCGAAGCCCGGGTCCTCGTCGACGAACTGCTCGACGAACTCGGGGCCGACCTCGTAGGCGGGCTGGCTGATCAGCGGCCCGACCGCGGCGGCGATGCGCTCGCGCCGGGCGCCGCGGGCGATCATCGCCTCGATCACGGCCTCGAGCACGCCGCCGAGCGCGCCCTTCCAGCCCGCGTGCGCCGCGCCGACGACCCCGCCTTCGGCGTCGGCGAGCAGCACCGGCGCGCAGTCGGCGGTCAGGATGCCGATGGCCATTCCGGGCGTGCGGCAGACCATGGCGTCGGCCTTCGGCCGGTCGCGGCCCCAGTCGCGGTCGACCTCGACCACCTGGTCGCTGTGGTACTGGTGGACCGAGACGAGCGCGTCCGCGCCCATGTCGCGGCGCAGGCGCTCGCGGTTCTCGGCGACCGCGTCGGCGTCGTCGCCGCTGCCCATGCCGCAGTTGAGGCTCTCGAAGATGCCCTCTGACACGCCGCCCTCGCGCGTGTAGAAGCCGTGGGCGACGTGTCGGAGGGTCTCGCTCAGGATCGGATTCATGCGACGTCCTCGAAGCCGGGGGGTGCAGGGGCGCCGTCGGGCCACGCCGCGAGCACCCTGAAGCTATCGCCCATTCCGGGGCCTGCAAGGCGCTCGAGCGCATCGGCGACGGTGCCGGCGCTGTCCGGCGCCGCGCGCGCCAGCGCCTCGGCGCGGGCGCCGATGCCGAGGCGGCGGAGGAAGGCGCCCTGCGTCGTGGTGGCGGTGGCAAGCGGCGCGAAGGCGCGGCCGAGCCAGTCGAAGTCGGGCAGCCAGGTCAGGTCCGCCTCGCCGGGCTCGGCAAGGGGCTCGGCGCGGGCGTGGCCGCGCACCGCCTGCAGCGTCGGGCCCGGCGGCCGGTCGGCGGCGGTGTAGCCGTAGTCGATCACGAGCGCCGCGCCGCCGTGCGCGCCGATGCGCCGCGCGACCGCGGCCGCGACGTGCTCGGCCGAGGGACTGACCTCGCGCCAGTCGAGATCCGCCGGGAGCCCGCGCTCCGGCAGCGGGTCGGAGAGACCCCAGGCCAGCGCCTCGCCGTCGAGGCCGACGAGCGTCTCGCGCCAGCCCTGCGCGCTCCGCAGGAACTGGCGGACGGGCAGGGCGTCGAAGAACTCGTTGGCGACGAGGAGGAGCGGGCCCTCCGGCACCGCCTCGATGCTGTCCGCCCACCGGGCGCGGGGCACGCGCTCGGCCTGGAGGGCGCGGAGGGTGGGCGAGGTCTCGACCAGCCAGGGGTCGGCCGCCTCGAGCCAGCCGGGCACGCGCCGGGCGGTGCGCAGGACGTCGGCCATCAGCGTGCCGCGGCCGGGCCCGAGCTCGACCAGGCGGACCGGCGCCGGGCAGCCGATGACCTGCCAGCGTTCGGCGAGCCAGAGGCCGACCATCTCGCCAAACATCTGGCTGATCTCGGGCGCGGTCGTGAAGTCGCCCGCGGCGCCGAAGGGATCGCGGGTCGCGTAGTAGCCGTGCCGGGGGTGGGAGAGGCAGACCGCCATGTAGTCCGCGACCGTCATCGGCCCGCTCGCCCGGATCTGGCGGGCGATGATCCGGCGGAGCGCCGTCATGCCCCTCAGCCGGGCTGCGCGCGGCGCGCGAGGAGGAGGAAGGCGAGGCCGACCGCGATCATCGGCAGCGACAGGATCTGGCCCATCGTGAGCCCGCCCCAGCCCCACTCGACGACGTAGCCGAGCTGCGGGTCCCACTGCCGGTAGTTCTCGACCACGCTCCGCGCGAGGCCGTAGCCGAGGAAGAAGAGGCCGACCATCCGCCCCGGGTGCTTCAGCCAGCCGCGCGACAGCGCGAGCCACCACATGACGGCGCCGAGCACCAGCCCCTCGAGGGCTGCCTCGTAGAGCTGGCTGGGGTGGCGCGGCTCGGGGCCCGCGCCCGGGAAGACCATCGCCCAGGGCACGTCGGTCGTGCGCCCCCAGAGCTCGCCGTTGATGAAGTTCGCGACGCGGCCGAAGAAGAGGCCGACGGGGGCGACCAGCGCCACCGCGTCCGCGACCTGGAGGAGCGGCAGGCGCTTGATGCGCGTCCAGAGGACGAGCGCGACGGCGACGCCGAGGAAGCCGCCGTGGAAGGACATGCCCCCCTCCCAGATCTTCAGGATGTCGCCGGGATTGGCCCAGTAGTGGCCGGGGTTGTAGAACAGGACGAAGCCGAGCCGGCCGCCGAGGATCACGCCGAGCGTCATCCAGGTCAGCAGGTCCTCGGGCTCCTTCGGCGTCATCGGCGGCGTGTCCGCGGGCCAGAGCGCCGGGCGCCGGACCAGCCGCACGATCAGCCACCAGCCGAGCAGGAGCCCGGCGATGTAGGCGAGGGCGTACCAGCGGAGCGCCAGCTCGACGCCGCCGAGCGAGACGGCGACGATCGTCGGGTCGATGTCCGGGTATGGGATCAGCCGTGGGATCATGCCGGGCGCCGTCGCTGGGTCGGCCCCCCGTGTCGTGGGGGCGGGGCGCGGTTGTCAAGCCGCCTTGCCCGGCCGGCGGCGGGCGCTCATATGATCGGGACCCTGCCGTGCAGCCATGGGAGAGACGCATGCAGACCCGGAGCAAGGTCTTCGACGACCTCGGCCAGCTTTTCACCAATGCCGCCGGCCTGGCGCACGGCGTGCGCGACGAGGCCGAGACCGCGATGCGCGGCTGGTTCGAGCGCTGGATGGCCGATTCGAACCTGGTGACGCGCGAGGAGTTCGACGCGGTCCGCGAGATGGCGACGCGGGCGCGGGAGGAGAACGACGCGCTGCGCGCCCGGATCGAGGCGCTCGAGGCGAAGCACGCGGGCGACTGACGGGGGCGGCGCGGCGGGCGGGGGCGACTCCGCCCGAATCCTCCTGGACTAAGCGTCGGGACGCCGTCCCCAGTGGACCATCGTCCACAGCTTCTCGTGCAGGATGTAGCCGACGGCGCCGATCGCCGCCGACATGAGCGCCAGCGCGCCGCCGGCCCCGGCCGAGCCGGTGAAGAGCGTGCCGAGCCCGGTCATCACCGCCAGCCCCATGAGCTGGTAGGTCACGGCCTTGGCGAGCGTGCGGCGATTCGTTTCCATTCCTCCGGTTCCTGCTCGGGCGTCGCTGCCCGCTCCGGCTAGCACCGCCGCCGGCGTTCAGGAATGCCGTATTCACGCTGCGGTCTGCCACCATTGGTGATAGTATTCGGCAATGTTGAGTCTGATCGACAAACGCGACCGCGCCGCGGCGTTCCGCACCCGGCTCGCTGCGGCGGTCGAGCGGGCGGGCCTGTCGCAGAGCGCCCTGGCGCGGGCCGTCGGGGTCGACCGCTCGACGGTCTCGCAGCTTCTCGGCTCGGCCGAGCCGCGGTTGCCGAACGCGCAGCTCGCGGCGGACTGCGCGCAGGTCCTGGGCGTCAGCAGCGATTGGCTGCTGAGCCTGACCGACCGGCCCGAGCGGCCGGGAAAGCTGCTCGAGGCGGTGGTGAGCCTCAGCGAGGCGGAGCGCACGGTCGTGGACGAGCAGCTTCTCGCCTGGCAGCGCGAGGCGGCGGGCTACAAGATCCGCCACGTGCCGGCCTCGCTGCCCGACTTGCTCAAGACCGAGGCGGTGATGCGCTGGGAGTACGACGCGTTCCTCGGCGTCACGCCCGACCAGGCGATCGGGGCGATGCGCGACCGGGTGAACGAGCTGAACGCCGGGACATCGGACTTCGAGCTCGCGATGTCGCTTGGCGAGCTCGACGCCTTCGCCGCCGGCGCGGGCTACTGGAAGGGGCTGCCGGCCGAGGCGCGGCGCGAGCAGCTTTCCCTGCTGGCGGCGCGGTGCGCGTCGTTCTACCCGACGCTCCGGCTGTTCCTGTTCGACGCGCGCCGGGTGTTCAGCGCGCCGGTGACGGTGTTCGGCCCGCTGATCGGCGTGATCTATGTCGGCCGCTTCTACCTGGCGTTCCGCGAAGCCGGGCGCGTGCGCTCGCTTGCGCGCCATTTCGACTGGCTGGTGCGCGAGGCCGAGGTCGATGCCCGCGACGCGGCGCGGCACATCGCGGCGCTGGGTGACCGGGTGGCGTGACCGGCCCGCGCGCCCGGCCCGGATTCTTCCGCCGCAGCACCTTTTCCCTTTGACGGCTGCGGCAACGGGTGCCACCGTATTTTGTAGGGCGTGTGAAGCTGCGCACGACCCGTGGCAACCCGGGGTGCATCCTGTGGGTCCGGTCCGCAGGGGACACCGGAAAATGGGGGCATTGAGGCATGACTGCCGTCGAGCACAACTTCCACGAAATCGACTTCCATCCGATCGACATGGTCGAGACCCTGGCCGAGCAGTGCAGCTGGGACTTCGACCGGCTGGCCGAGGACCGCATCGCGATGGCGGTCGAGGGGAGCTGGCGCACCTATTCGCTGTCGCTGGCGCTGAGCTCGCGGAGCGACATGCTGCGCCTGATCTGCACCTTCGAGATCAGTCCGCCGGCCGAGCGGCTGGGCGAGTTCATGAAGCTCATCAACATCGCCAACGACCGGATCTGGACCGGCAACTTCACCTGGTGGGAGGAGAAGGGGCTGCTCGTCTTCCGCTATGGGCTGACGCTGGCCGGCGGCGCCGTCGCGACGGCCGAGCAGGTCGAGGAGATGGTGCTGAACGCGGTCAGCCTCAGCGAGCGGTTCTACCCGGCCTTCCAGCTGGTCGGGTGGTCGAACGAGACCGCCGAGAAGGCGGCCGAGATCGCGATCGAGCAGGCCTACGGCACCGCCTGACAGGAGCCCTCCACGCCGCTAGCATGCGGCCCGGGCCACCGCGCCGAAGCGGCGGGCGGCAGCGTGCGAGCGAGGGAGGCGGCGGCATGGAAGGCGATCTCGGCGAGATGGGCGTCGGGCGGCTGGTGCTGCTCGGCTGCGGCAAGATGGGCTCGGCGATGCTCGAGGGGTGGCTCGAGCGCGGACTGGCGCCCGGTCAGGTGGTGGTGCTTGACCCGGCGCCGTCGGATTGGGTGAAGGGTCTTGGCGACCGCGGGCTTCGGCTCAACCCGGACGACCCGGGCGAGGCCGACGTCGCGGTGCTGGCGGTCAAGCCGCAGATGATGGGCGAGGCGGCGCCGCGGCTGAAGGGCATGGCCGGAGGCGGGACGCTGTTCGTCTCCATCGCCGCGGGCACCCCGATCCGGGCGTTCGAGCAGATGTTCGGGGCCGACACGCCGATCGTGCGCGCGATGCCGAACACGCCCGCCGCGATCGGGCAGGGGATCGTGGCCCTGATCGGCAATGCGCGGGCGGGCGAGGACGAGATGGCGGTGGCGGAGGCGCTGATGCGCGCGGTCGGGCAGACCGTCCGGCTCGAGCGCGAGGAGCAGATGGACGCCGTCACCGGCCTCTCGGGCTCCGGCCCGGCTTATGTCTTCCACATGATCGAGGCGATGGCGGCCGCGGGCGAGGCGGAGGGGCTGGCGCCCGACCTCGCCATGACGCTCGCGCGCGCCACCGTGGCGGGCGCCGGCGCGCTGGCGGCGCGCTCGCCCGAGAGCGCCGAGCAGCTGCGGGTCAACGTCACGAGCCCCGGCGGCACGACGGCGGCGGGGCTCGAGGTGCTGATGGCGGAGCTTCCCGACCTGATGCGCCGGACGGTCGCGGCGGCGGCCGCACGCTCGCGCGAGCTGGCCGGCTGAGAAATTTGCTGCGATGCAGCATGGGGGTTGCATTCATGCTGCAGCGCAATATATAACAGTGCAAGAGAGCGCGGGAGACGCCCGCGTCACTGTGGATCTAAAGGAGACGAGACATGGCGAAGCAGGCAAAACCCTTCGTGTTCGACGCCGACAAGATGGCCGAGATGTTCAAGGTTCCCGGGATGGACAAGTGGCTCCAGCAGGCGAACGCGCCGCTCGAGCTGATGATGGACGTCCAGCGGAAGAACTTCGAGGCCCTGGTCGAGGCCAACAAGGTCGCAGCGTCCGGCTACCAGGACCTCTACGAGCGCATGGTCAGCATCTTCGAGGAGAGCCTGGGCCGCGCCAAGCAGCAGGTCGACAGCGTGCAGGGCCAGGAGGTCTCCGCCGAGGCCGCCGCGAAGAACGCCGAGACCATGAAGGAGGCGTTCGACAAGGCGCTGGCCGACGTGCGCGAGCTGAGCGAGATGGCGCAGAAGGCCAATGCCGGCGCCTTCGACGTGATCCGCGCCCGCACCGAGAAGGCGATCGAGGAGTTCCGCGGCGGCGCCGAGAAGATGACTTCCTGAGCCGACGCTTTCGGCTAGATACAGCGCCGCCGCCCCGACCGGGGCGGCGGCATTTTCGTGTCCGGAGGGGAGGACAGCGGTGGCCGAGATCACGTTCGACGAGTTCCTGAAGGTCGACATCCGCGCGGGCCGGGTGCTCGCGGCGGAGCCGTTCCCGGAGGCCAGGAAGCCCGCCTGGAAGCTCCGCATCAATTTCGGGCCCGAGATCGGCGAGAAGAAGAGCTCGGCGCAGATCACCGATCATTACCAGCCGGACGACCTGGTCGGGCGCACGGTGATCGCCGTCGTGAACTTCCCGCCGCGCCAGATCGGCCCGTTCGTGTCCGAGGTGCTGACGCTCGGCCTCCACGACGCCGACGGCCGCGTCGTGCTGGTCGGCCCCGACCATCCGATCGAGCCGGGGGCGCGCCTGAGCTGAGGCGTCGAGCCCAAGCGGAAGCGCGGCTGGTCGCCGCGCTGAGTCCATTTTGGGGGTTCGTGGCGGGTGGAGTGCCTCGAGCGGCCGGCTTCGGGCTGTTTGGCGAGGGGCGCTTTTGCTGGGGAGAAGCCGCAGGGCGGCTTCAGTTCGAGCGTTTGCCACAGTCCGGGCCGCGTCAATGACGAGCCCGGCTGCGCCGGGTCGCGGGTTCCCCGCGATCATTGACCCGGCCCTGACTGCGGCGCGGCGGGCTGGCGGGCCTACAGGTACCAGTCATATTCGCGCGCCAGGATCTCGGCGAAGAAGGCATCGAACTCGCTCTGCTTCACGTGCGCATAGGCCTCGAGATAGCGGGCGCCCAGGTAGTCCGGCAGCACCCTGGCCCCGGCCAGCCGCTCGAGCGCGGCCCAGTGGGTGAGCGGCAGGTCCGGGTCGATCTCCGCGCCCATATTGCCGGTGCCGGCGGGCGTCGGCTCGAGTTTTCCGGTCAGGCCGTGGTGGGCGGCGGCGAGGACGGCGGCCATGACGAGATAGGGGTTCGCCTCGGCCCCCGCGGCGCGGTGCTCGATCCGCCGGCCGGCGGGCGCGGAGGCGGGCACGCGGAACGCGACCGAGCGGTTGTTCTCGCCCCAGTCGCGGGTGACGGGGGTGAACTGATCGGGCTCGAACCGGCGGAAGGCGTGGAAGCTCGGCGCGAAGATCGCGAACGATTCGGGCAGGAGCGCCTGCATGCCGGCGATGGCGTGGCCGAGGCGGGTGTCGCCGTCGGGGCTGTCCGCCGCGAAGATGTTGGCGCCGCTTTCGTCCTCGACGGAGAGGTTGATCTGGAGGCCGCTGCCCGACTCGCCTCCGTAGGGCTTCGACATGAAGGTCGCGTCGAAGCCCTCGGCGCGTGCGGTCGCGACGACGGCACGGCGGAGCAGGGCGGCCTGGTCGGCGGCGCGCACGGGGTCGTCGAGATGCGCGAGGTTGATCTCGAACTGCCCCGGCCCGTATTCCTTCGAGCTCGTCGTCACGGGGAGGTTCTGCGCCCGCGCGGCCCGCCCGATCGCGTCGATCACGGGGCCGAACTCCTCGAGCGCGGTCATGCCGAGCACGTGGCCCGCGGCATCCCGGCGGCCGGTGACCGGCGAGCGCGGCGGCTGCGGCGCGCCCTCCTCGGTCCGCTCGGCGTCGATCAGGTAGAACTCGAGCTCGACCGCGGCGACCGGACGGAGCCCGAGCTCGGCGAAGCGGGCGACGACGCCCTCGAGCACCGTGCGCGGCTCGAACCAGAGCGGGCCGTCCCCGTCCCGGAAGCGCATCAGGCACTGCGCGCGCGGCTCGGGCGCCCAGGGGACGAGGCCGAGGGTGCCGGCGATGGGGCGGCAGGGCGCGTCCGGATCGCCGTCGGAGAAGCCGCGGCCGAGCGTGTCCCACGAGGTGCCCGTGACGTCGGTCAGCTGCATCGCCGCGCACTGGGTCGAGCCCTCGGCGAAGAGCGCCGGGATGTCCTCCGCCGGATAGCGCTTGCCGAAGGCGTTGCCGCAGAGGTCGATCAGGAAGGCGTCGATGTGGCGGATGCCCGGGTTCTGCGCGAGGAAGGCCTCGGCCTCCCGCCGCAGCGCGTCTGAGGTCATCGCTCCCTCCCTCTGCTCCGGGCCATCTTGTCGGGGCGGGCAGGCGGGCGCCAGCCGAAACTGGTGCTTTGCGGCGGGGCCCCCGCCCCGCGCCGGCGAGCCTAGCGCGGGATCAGCAGGGTGGCGCGCAGGCCGCCGAGCCGCGGGCTGCGGTCGAGGGTGAGCGAGCCGCCATGCGCGCGCGCGATGTCGAGCGCGATCGTGAGGCCGAGCCCGACGCCGGAGGCAACGTCCTGGCCGCGCGCCGGGTCGAGGCGGACGAACGGGCGGAACATCTCGTCCCGCCGCTCCTCCGGGATGCCGGGGCCGTCGTCCTCGACCGCGTATTCGAGGGCGCGGCGGGTCAGGCGGACGGTCAGACGGATGCACCGCCCGTGCTGCGCCGCGTTGCCGAGGAGGTTGGCGAGGCAGCGCCTGATCCCCTGGTCCCGGAGCTCGACCAGCGCCTCGCCCGGGGCTGCCCCCTCCACCTCGAGCTCCACCCGGACGCCCTGGCGGCGGATGTCGGCCGCGGCCTCCCGGGCCAGCAGGACCGGGTCGGCGGGGGCCGCGGGCTCGCCGTCCTCGCCGCGGGAGAAGGCGAGGAATCCCTCGACCATCCGCTCCATCTCGGCCACGTCGCGCTTCAGGCTCTCGTGCTCGGCCGTGTCGTCCGCGACGGCGAGCGCGAGCTTCATGCGGGTGAGCGGCGTGCGGAGGTCGTGGCTGACGGCGGAGAGCATCGCCGTCCGCTGCTCGATCTGCCGCTCGATGCGCGCGCGCATGGCGAGGAAGGCGTGGCCGGCGCGGCGCACCTCCTCGGCGCCCGAGGGGCGGAAGGCGAGCGAGCGGCCGCGGCCGAAGGCGACGGCCGCGCGGGCAAGCCGGCGGATCGGGCGAATCTGGTTGCGCAGGAAGAGGGTCGCGACGAGCGTCAGCAGCACCGCCGCCAGCACCGACCAGAGCAGGATCTGGTGCGGGTTCGACGCGTTCATCCGCCGCCGCGGGATCAGCGCGCTGAGGACGCCGGCGTCGGTCTCGACGCGGAGCTCGACCTGCTTCTCGTGGCTCACGAGGTCGAGCGCGAGGGGCCGGTCGAACTGCTCGGCGAGCGTCTCGGCGATCACCCGGCCGGTCAGGTCGTACCAGTCGAGCACGACCCGGGGTGTCACCGGCGGCGCCTCCTCGATCGCGATCGCGATGCCGAGCGTCCGGGTCAGGCGGACGAGCTCCTCGGCTGCGGCGGCCGGGTTCGGCGCGTCCTCCGCCTCGAGGATCGCGTAGCGGAGCTCGTCCGCCGTCGCCGCCGTCATCTGCGCCGTCACCCGGTCGTAGTGGCGCTGCAGGATGATCAGCGTCAGGACCGCCTGCAAGAGGACGATCGGCAGCACGAGAATCAGCAGCGCCCGGCCGAACAGGCTCTGCGGCAGGAAGCGCTTGAAGGGGCGGGCGGGCGCGGCCATGAAGGCGAGGCTATGGACCGGCTCGAGGAGGCGCAAGCTGGCTGACCCGCTCGACAGGCGCGAGGGGCCGCCCCCGGGGCAGGTGACGGAGGTCGCGCCGGGGGTGCGCCGGATCGGCTGCGACAACCCCTCGCCGATGACGTTCACGGGGACGCAGAGCTACATCGTCGGCCGGGGCGA
>DATKCY010000330.1:0-11478 GCA_035512995.1 Thermohalobaculum sp. | reverse complement strand
CCCGGGCCTCGGCCTCCGTCCCGATCCGTTCCAGCACCCTCGCCCACTCGCCTGTCCGGCCGAACTGAGAGCGGATCGCCGCGATCTGGGCGGCCGGGATCTCCCTCATCGCCGCGCCTGCCTGGTCATCGCCCTCCGGAGGTTCCGCGAGCACCTGTTCGATCAGGCGGCAGCGCTGCTCGACGTCCTCGGCCGCTGCCTCCGCGAAGGTCTGGCCGTCGGACAGCCAATGGACGTCGAGCGGCGCCACCTGCAGGTCGGCGATCGCCACGCCTGCCGTCTCGGCCGCGAATTCGGCGCGCACCGCGTCAGGCGGCGCCACGAAATAGCGCGTGACGGTTCCCGCCGCCGCCAGTTTCTCCGGAAGGTCAGACCCGGCCGCTCCGCCCGGCGCGGTGGAGCGGCGGATGACCTCGACCGGCATCGGATCGAGGTGCGGGACGACGTGGTCCGCTGTGGCGAGCCGCGGGTCGACGGGCTCGTCCCGGAGGTCGAAGAAGCGAACGCGCAGCATCGCGAGCGACAGTCCGGCGGGCGCGGCCGGTCCCTCCGCCTCCGCACCGCCGGGCCATGCCAGACGCACCCGGATCTCGTGCACCGATCCCGCCCGCACCGGCCGCGCTACCGGCTGCGCCGTCTCCGCCAATGTCTCGCAATCGCGCATGCAGATCCGACGCCTCCGCGCGGCCCGGGCGACAAAAGCGGCCCCATCGGCGCTGCGTCGCTTGGCCGCTGCCTCAGTCTAGGGTGCCGGCTCGGGGCGCGGCAACCCGCACCGGATGGTGACGGACGTGGCGGCCGGTCTGTCGAGGCCCCGCGGCATCACCTGCGCCTCTGGCGTCCGGCTCCGCGGCCGGAGCGCAGGTCCTCAAAGCGAGCGGACGATCAGCGCCAGGCCGCCGGCCGCCGCGACCGTGAGCATGGCGATGCGGACCGCCGCCACCGGGACGCGCCCCGCGATCATGCGGCCGAGCAGAAACCCCGCCACGACCCCGGGCATCAGCACCAGCCCCGCCCGGACCTCCACCGCGCCGTAGAGCCCCGCGACCCAGAGGCTCGCCAGCGCCATCAGGCATCCGGTCACGAACACGGCGCCCATGGTGGCGCGCACCTTCTCCGGGCTCTCGCGCTGGTAGAGCACGATCAGCGGCGGCGCGTGCATGACGGTGATGATGCCGGTCGCGCCGCCGATGGTGCTCGCGGCCAGGATCGTGCGCCGGGTCAGCGGCAGCGGCGGCGCGGCGACGCTGGCGACGACGGCGAGGCAGATCAGGACACCGATCAGGAGGCCGAGCGACTCCTTGGCCGTCAGCGCCAGGATTCCGGCCCCGATGGCCGTGCCGATGGCGAGCCCGATGAAGAGCGGCGGCGCCTCCGACAGATCGATCGCGCCGCGCCCGCGGGCGGCCATCGCGACCGACAGCAGCAGGTTGGCCTGGAGAACGGGCGCCGGCTGCCCGGCGAGGTCCATCAGCCCGAGGAACGGCACGGCGACCATGCCGAAGCCGATGCCGGCCGACGTCTGCAGGGCCGAGCCGACCAGCATCACGAGGTTCGGCAGCAGGAGGTCGCCGAGCGCATCCATCAGCGCGCGCCCGCGGGCGGTCAGTCCTCGGCGTCCGCGCTCTCCTCCTCGGCCTCGGCGCGCGCGCGGTCGCCGGCGCCCTTGGCGTCCGGGTCGCGGTCGACGAGCTCGATGATCGCCATCGGCGCCATGTCGCCGTAGCGGAAGCCCGCCTTCAGCACCCGCGCATAGCCGCCCTGCCGGTCCTTGTAGCGGGGCCCGAGCGTGTCGAAGAGCTTCCTGACCGCCTCTTCCTGGCGGACGGTCGCGATCGCGCGGCGGCGCGCCGGCAGATCGCCCTTCTTCGCGAGCGTGATCAGCTTCTCGACGTAGGGCCTCAGCTCCTTCGCTTTCGGCAGCGTCGTCTTGATCTGCTCGTGCTCGATCAGCGAGCAGGCCATGTTCGCGAACAGAGCCTTCCGGTGCTCCGGCGTGCGGCTCAGCTTGCGGTGTCCGTGTCCGTGGCGCATCTCGGTCGTCCTTTATGCTTTGTCCGGCGGCCGTGCGTGCGGCTGCCTCCTTGGGGCGGGATTGCCCGGATCGGCGGCGGATCGAGATCCGCCCTACAGGTCGGTATTCCGTAGGGCGGATCGTGATCCGCCTCTAGAACTGGTCCTCGTACTTCTTCGCCAGGTCCTCGATGTTCTCCGGCGGCCAGTCCGGCACGTCCATGCCGAGATGCAGGCCCATGCCGGTCAGCACCTCCTTGATCTCGTTCAGCGACTTCCGGCCGAAGTTCGGGGTGCGCAGCATCTCCGCCTCGGTCTTCTGGATCAGGTCGCCGATATAGACGATGTTGTCGTTCTTCAGGCAGTTGGCCGAGCGCACGCTGAGCTCGAGCTCGTCGACCTTCTTGAGCAGCAGCGGGTTGAACTCGAGGCTCTCCTCCTCCTCCGAGCGGCCGGCCTCGCGCGGCTCCTCGAAGTTGATGAAGGTCTGGAGCTGGTCCTGCAGGATGCGCGCGGCGTAGGCGAGCGCGTCCTCGGGCGAGAGCGTGCCGTCGGTCTCGACCGTGATCGAGAGCTTGTCGTAGTCGAGCACCTGGCCCTCGCGGGTCGGCTCGACCTTGTAGCTGACGCGGCGGACCGGCGAGTAGATCGCGTCGATCGGCACGAAGCCGATGGGCGCGTCCTCGGGCCGGTTCCTGTCGGCCGCGACATAGCCCTTGCCGCTGCCGATCGTCAGCTCCATGCGGAGCTCCGCGCCCTCGTCCACGTGGCAGATCACGTGGCCCTTGTTGATGATCTCGATGCCGGCGGTTTCCTGGATGTCGCCCGCGGTCACGACCGCCGGCCCCTTCGCCTGCAGCTGCACGCGCTTCGGCCCGTCGGCGTCCATGCGCACGGCAACGCCCTTGAGGTTCAGGACGATGTCGGTCACGTCCTCGCGGACGCCCGGAATCGACGAGAACTCGTGCAGCACGCCGTCGATCTGGGCGGCCGTGATCGCGGCTCCCTGGAGCGAGGACAGCAGCACGCGCCTGAGCGCGTTGCCGAGCGTCAGCCCGAAGCCGCGCTCGAGCGGCTCGGCGACCGCGGTCGCCACCCGCGCGGGCTCCGGCCCCGGCGTCATGTCCAGGCCCTGCGGCCGGATCAGTTCCTGCCAGTTCTTGTGGATCAGCATGATCGGTCCTCCATGCTCGTGCCGTGGGCCGACCCCGCCCGCGGCACACCCGAGGAAAAAAACGCGAGCGGACCCGCACCCCGTCCGGGGCCGGGCCCGCCGCTCAACTTGTTCGCGTCTCAGACGCGGCGACGCTTCGGCGGGCGGCAGCCATTGTGCGCGATCGGCGTCACGTCGCGGATCGCGGTCACCGTGAACCCGACCGCCTGCAGCGCGCGGAGCGCCGACTCGCGGCCCGAGCCCGGGCCCTGAACCTCGACGTCCAGCGTGCGCATGCCGTGCTCCTGCGCCTTGCGCCCCGCGTCCTCGGCCGCGACCTGGGCGGCGTAGGGCGTCGACTTGCGCGAGCCCTTGAAGCCCATCGTGCCCGCGGACGACCACGCGATCGTGTTCCCCTGCGCGTCCGAGATCGTGATCATCGTGTTGTTGAAGCTGGAGGTCACGTGCGCGACTCCGGCCGTGATGTTCTTGCGCTCCTTCCGCTTCGGTGCGGCGGCGCGGCGCTCTCGTGCCATTCGGTCTGCCCTTACTTCTTCCTGCCGGCGATCGGCTTGGCCGGACCCTTGCGGGTGCGGGCGTTGGTGTGGGTGCGCTGGCCGCGGACCGGCAGGCCGCGGCGGTGGCGGAGCCCGCGGTAGCAGCCGAGGTCCATGAGCCGCTTGATGTTGACGGCGCGCTCGCGGCGGAGGTCGCCCTCGACCTGCACGTTGCCGTCGATGTGCTCGCGGATCGCCATCACGTCGGCGTCGGAGAGCTCGTTGACCCGCCGGCTCGGCTCGACGCCGACCTGCTCGAGCACCTGGCGCGCGGTCGTCCGCCCGATGCCGTGGATATAGGTCAGGGCGATCTGCACCTGCTTGTTCGTCGGAATGTTAACGCCTGCGATGCGCGCCACCAGTCTCTCCGTCTGCTCCCGGCGCAAGGGCCTTGCGCCCCCCGCGGCCGATCCAAAATCTGCCGCCCCGACCGCACGCTCGGGCGCGCGCTCCGGGCCCGTCTCCACCCTCGAAAAGTCCGAAGGCAGAAAGCCGCCGCCAAGCACATCTCAGCGGCGACGGCGACTCTCGCCCGTTCCGGAACGCGCGCACTATAGTCAGGCGCGCGCGCCCGTCAACCCCGGCCGGCTGCCGTTCGGCGCCTCAGGCGCGGACCGGCAGGATCCGCCGGATCTCGTCCGTCACCTCCTCGATCGGCGCCATGCCGTCGATGCGCTTCAGCTTGCCCGCGCGGTCGTAGTGGTCGATCAGCGGCCTGGTCTCGGCGTGGTAGGCCTCGAGCCGCTGTTGCACCGTCTCGGCGTTGTCGTCAGGGCGGCGCTCGAACTCGGTGCCGCCGCAGCTGTCGCACACCCCCTCCCGCTTCGGCAGCTTGTAGAGGTCGTGGTAGCCCTCGCCGCAGGTGGCGCAGGTGAACCGGCCCGAGACGCGCTCGACCAGCTTGTCGTCATCGACCTGCATCTCGATGACCGCGTCGAGCTCCATGCCCTTCTCGGCCAGCAGGCGGTCCAGCGCCTCGGCCTGCCTGGTCGTGCGCGGGAAGCCGTCGAAGATCACGCCGGCCTGCGCGTCGTCTTCGTCCAGCCGCTCCGAGACGACGCTGGTCACGATCTCGTCGGAGACGAGGTCCCCCGCCTCCATGACGGCCTTCGCCTCTCTGCCGACCTCGCTGCCGGCGGCGACCGCCGCGCGCAGCATGTCCCCGGTCGAGAGCTGCACCAGCCCCTCGCGGTCCTGGAGGATGCGCGCCTGGGTGCCCTTCCCCGCCCCCGGCGGCCCGAGCAGGATGACGTTCATCGGCGTCCCCCTCCGCCCTGCCGGGCCGGGCCGCCCCCGCGGCGCCGGCCCCGGATCTTCGACTTCTCGATCAGGCCCTGGTACTGGTGCGCGAGCAGGTGGCTCTGCACCTGGGTGATGAAGTCCATCGTGACCGAGACGACGATCAGGAGCGAGGTGCCGCCGAAGTAGAACGGCACGCCGACCTCGGCGATCAGGAGCTCGGGCAGCAGCACGACCGCAACCAGGTAGATGGCGCCGACGACGCTGAGCCGCGTCAGCACGTAGTCGAGGTATTCCGCCGTCCGCTTGCCCGGCCGAATGCCCGGCACGAAGCCGCCGTGCTTCTTCAGGTTCTCGGCCACGTCCTCGGGGTTGAAGACGACGGCCGTGTAGAAGAACACGAAGAAGGTCACGAGGGCCGCGTAGAGGAACAGGAACAGCGGCTGCCCGCGGCCGAGCAGCGCCGCGACGTCGCCGAGGATGCCGGTGCCGCCCTCCGCCGCGCCGAAGGCCGCGAGCGTCGTCGGCATGAGCAGGAGCGACGAGGCGAAGATCGGCGGGATCACGCCCGCGGTGTTGAGCTTGAGCGGCAGATGGCTGTTCTCGCCGCCGTACATCTTGTTGCCGACCTGGCGCTTCGGATACTGGATCAGGATCCGCCGCTGCGCCCGCTCGACATAGACGACGCCGTAGATCACGGCGCCGGCCAGCACGATGACCCCGAGGATGAGGAAGGTCGAAAGCTGGCCCGTGCGCCCGAGCTCGAAGAACTGCGCGAGCGCGCCCGGCAGCTCGGCCACGATGCCGATGAAGATGATGAGCGAGATGCCGTTGCCGACGCCGCGCGCCGTGATCTGCTCGCCGAGCCACATCAGGAGCATCGTGCCGCCGACCAGCGTGATGACGGTCGAGGCGCGGAAGAAGGCGCCGGGGTCGAGCGCCATGCCCTGCGCCTCGAGCCCGACCGCGATGCCGTAGGCCTGGATCGTCGACAGCAGCACCGTGCCGTAGCGCGTGTACTGGTTGATCTTCTTGCGCCCCTGCTCGCCCTCCTTCTTCAGCTGCTCGAGGTGCGGCACCATCGAGGTGCCGAGCTGCATGATGATCGAGGCCGAGATGTAGGGCATGATGCCGAGCGCGAAGATCGCCATCCGCCCGACGGCGCCGCCGGCGAACATGTTGAAGACGCCGATGATCCCGCCCGAGGTCTGCTCCATGAACTGGGCGAGGCGGACGGTGTCGATCCCCGGCATCGGGATGAAGGTGCCGAGGCGGTAGACGACCAGGAGCGCGAAGGTGAACAGGAGCCGCCGCTGCAGGTCCTTGGCGTTGCCGAAGGCGCTCCAGCTCAGGTTCGAGGCCATCTGTTCGGCGGCTGATGCCATCGGGCTTCTCTCGTCTTCAATTCGGGCGGGCGGGATGCGGTGGACCACACCCTGCGGGATCGGACGCAGAGGGTGCGGCCTGCCGCACCCTTCGGGGTCAGGCCTCGGCCGTGCTCTCGCCGGCGGGCTTCTCCGGCGCCGTGACGGTCAGCGACCCGCCGGCCTTCTCGACCGCCTCGACCGCCGCCTTGCTGGCGCCCGAGACCTCGAGCGCGACCCTGGAGGTCAGCTCGCCCTTGGCCAGCACGCGCACGCCGTCGCGGAGGCGCCGGACCATGCCGCACTCGACCAGCGCCGCCTCGTCGATCGTGCCGTCGGCCTTCAGCTTGCCGGCCTCGATGAAGCGCTCGATCTGGCCCAGGTTCACGATCGCGTAGCGCTTGGCGAACTTGTTGTGGAAGCCGCGCTTTGGCAGGCGCCGGTAGATCGGCATCTGCCCGCCCTCGAAGCCCTTGATGGCGACGCCCGAGCGGGACTTCTGGCCCTTGACGCCGCGCCCGGCGGTCTTGCCGAGGCCGGAGCCCGGACCACGGCCGACGCGCTTGGGCGCCTTGGTGGCGCCGGGATTGTCGCGAAGCTCGTGCAGTTTCATGGTGCGCATCTCCTCTGCCGGACGGCCGGGAGATGCGCTCCCTCCCGGTCCCGCGGCTTCACTTAGGGGCTCCGGCGCCTCGGCACCATCCCCCCGCTTTCGATCGGCAGCCCCGGCCTTGCGCCGGGACCTCGCGCCGTTCTGCCCTGACCGTCGAGGCCCCGGCTCGAGGCCGGGGCTGCCCGAAAGTTACTTCTTCTCCTCGACGATCCGCACGAGGTGCGGGATCGAGTTCACCATGCCGCGGATCGAGGGCGTGTCTTCGAGCTCGCGCTGCTTGTGCATCTTGTTGAGCCCGAGCCCGATCAGCGTCTGGCGCTGCCTGGTTGGACGGCGGTTCGGGCTGCCGGTCTGCTTGACGACGATCGTTGCCATGGCGGCTCTCCTCACGCGCTCTCGGCCGGGGCGGCGGCCTCGGCCTCGGCCTCGGCCTCGCCGCCCGCCGGCCGCCGCTCCTCGCGCGCCGGCAGGATCTCGGAGACCTTCTTGCCCCGGCGCGCGGCGACCATGCGCGGGCTCGACTCGTTCCTCAGCCCGTCGAAGGTCGCGCGGATCATGTTGTAGGGGTTGGCCGAGCCCACCGACTTCGCGACCACGTCCTGCACGCCCAGCATCTCGAACACCGCGCGCATCGGGCCGCCGGCGATGATGCCGGTGCCCGCGGGCGCGGCCCGCATCACGACCTTTCCGGCGCCGTGGTGGCCCTTGATGTCGTGGTGCAGCGTGCGCCCCTCGCGGAGCGGCACCCGGACCATGCTGCGCTTGGCGTCCTCGGTCGCCTTGCGGATCGCCTCGGGGACCTCCTTGGCCTTTCCGCTGCCGAAGCCGACCCGCCCCTTCTGGTCGCCGACCACGACCAGCGCCGCGAAGCCGAAGCGCTTGCCGCCCTTGACCACCTTCGCGACGCGGTTGATCGCGACGAGGCGGTCCTGGAACTCCGGATCGCGGTCGTCGCGCCGGTCGCGCCTTCCGCCGCCGCCGCCGTCCCGGCGTCCTCCACCTTGAGCCATTCTATCGCCTCCTCAGAACTTCAGCCCGCCCTCGCGGGCGGCGTCGGCCAGGGCCTTGATCTTGCCGTGATAGATGAAGCCGCCCCGGTCGAAATACACTTCCTCGACCCCGGCGGCCTTCGCGCGCTCGGCGATCGCCGCGCCGATCCTGGCCGCGGCCTCGACATTGTTCTTGCCGACGAAGCCGAGATCCTTCTCGAGCGACGAGGCCGCCGCGAGGGTCCGCCCCTGCTCGTCGTCGATCAGCTGGACGCTGATGTTCTTGTTCGAGCGGTGCACGCTGAGACGCGGGCGGCCGCCGGACACTTTCCTGAGCTTGCTCCGCATGCGCAGCCGGCGCCGCTGGAACAGGGCTCGCTTGTCGTTCGCCATCGTCCCCGTGCTCCTACTTCTTCTTGCCTTCCTTGCGGAAGATGCGCTCTTCCCGGTACTTGACGCCCTTGCCCTTGTAGGGCTCCGGCGGGCGCCAGCCGCGGATCTTGGCGGCGACCTGGCCGACCTGCTGCTGGTCGATGCCGCTGATCTCGATCTCGGTCGGCTTCGGCGTCTTGATGTCGATGCCGTCGGGGATCTCGAAGTCGACGTCGTGGCTGTAGCCGAGCGCGAGCTTCAGGGTCTTGCCCTGCACCTGCGCGCGGTAGCCGACGCCGTTGATCGCGAGGTCCTTCCTGAAGCCCTCGGTGACGCCGTGCACCAGGTTCGCGACCTGGGTCCGGGTCATGCCCCACTGCTGGCGCGCGCGCTTGGACGGGCCCCGCGGGGTGACGCGGATGGCATTGTCCTCCATCACCACGTCGACGTCGTCGGTGGCGGTGAAGCTGCGCTGTCCCTTCGGGCCCTTGACCTCGACGGTCTGCCCCTTGACCTCGGCCGAGACGCCGGAGGGCAGCTCGACGGGCCGCTTACCTATGCGTGACATGGGTCAGCCCTCCTCAGAAGATGTGGCAGAGCACTTCGCCGCCGACGTTCTCGGACCGCGCGCGGGCGTCGGTCATGATGCCCTTCGAGGTCGAGACGATCGAGCAGCCAAGGCCGCTGCGCACCTGCGGCAGCGTGGTCACGCCGGAGTAGACCCGGCGGCCCGGGGTCGAGACGCGCTTGAGCTCGCGGATGACCGGCTGGCCCTCGTAGTATTTGAGCGCGATCTCGAACTCCGGAAGGCCGGTCTTGCCGTCGACCTTCTCGTAGCCGCGGATGTAGCCCTCGTCGGCGAGCACATCGAGCACCCAGCCGCGGAGCCTCGAGGCCGGCGAGCGCACGGACGTCTTCTTCCGGAGCTGCGCGTTCCGGATGCGGGTCAGCATGTCGCCAAGCGGATCGTTCACCATCTCAGGCCTCCCTCACCAGCTCGACTTGACCATGCCGGGGATCTGCCCCTGGCTGGCCAGGTCCCGGAGCGCGATGCGGCTCATCTTGAGCTTGCGGTAGTACGACCGCGGACGGCCGGTGACCTGGCAGCGGCTGTTGAGCCGGGTCGGGCTCGAGTTGCGCGGCAGCTTCGCGAGCTTGAGGCGCGCCTTGAAGCGCTCCTCCATCGACAGGCTCTCGTCGTTCGCCTGCGCCTTCAGCGCCGCGCGGCGGGCGGCGTACTGGGCCACCATGCGCTGCCGCTTCGACTGGCGCTCGATCATGGAAACTTTTGCCATCGTTCTCTCCCCCGCCTCAGCTCTGCGCCTGCGTGAAGGGCATGTTGAAGTGCTTGAGCAGCGAGCGGGCCTCTTCGTCGGTCCGTGCCGTCGTGGTGATGATCACGTCGAGACCCCGCATGTCCTCGACCTTGTCGTAGTCGACCTCGGGGAAGACGATGTGCTCGCGGATGCCCATGGCGAAGTTGCCGCGGCCGTCGAACGACTTCGGGCTGACGCCGCGGAAGTCGCGGACGCGCGGCAGCGCCACCGTGACCAGGCGGTCGAGGAAGTCGTACATCCGGTCGCCGCGCAGCGTCACCTTGACGCCGACGGGCATGCCCTCGCGCAGCTTGAACCCGGCGATCGAGTGCTTCGCCTTGGTGACCACCGGCTTCTGGCCGGCGATCGCCGTCATCTCGTCGACCGCGGTGCGGATCTTCTTCGAGTCGGCCACGGCCTCGCCGACCCCCATGTTCAGCACGATCTTGTCGAGCCTGGGGACCTGCATCTCGTTCTTGTAGCCGAACTCCTCCTTGAGCTTCGCGCGGATCTCGTCGCGGAAGGCCTGGCGGAGGCGCGGGACGTAGGCGGTTGCGGTGCCGTCAGCCATCGATGGCCTCCCCCGACTTCTTGGCGTAGCGGACCTTCTGCCCGTCCTCGATGCGGAAGCCGACGCGGGTCGCGCCGCCCTCCTTCGGATCGACGAGCGCGAGGTTCGAGATGTGGATCGGTGCCGCCTTCGGGATGCGCCCGCCCTGCGCGCCCTGCGCCTGGCGCTGGTGGCGGATCACGGTGTTGACGCCGTCGACGACCGCGCGGTTCTCCTTCGGGAGCACGCGGACGATCTCGCCCTCCTTGCCGCGGTCGCGGCCGGTCAGCACGACGACCTTGTCGCCCTTCTTCAGCTTCGCAGCCATCACAGCACCTCCGGCGCCAGGCTGATGATCTTCATGAAGTTCTTGGCGCGCAGCTCGCGCACGACCGGGCCGAAGATGCGGGTGCCGATCGGCTCGTTCTGCGGGCTCAGGATCACCGCCGCGTTCCGGTCGAACCGGATCGTCGTGCCGTCCTCGCGCTTCACCTCCTTGGCGGTGCGCACGACCACGGCGCGGCGGACGTCGCCCTTCTTCACGCGCCCGCGCGGGATCGCCTCCTTGACGGAGACGACGATGATGTCACCGACGCTCGCATACTTGCGCTTGGCGCCGCCGAGCACCTTGATGCACTGGACGCGGCGCGCGCCCGAGTTGTCGGCGACATCCAGATTGCTCTGCATCTGGATCATTGGGCTTCTCCCGACCTGGGCCGATCAGCGCGCGCGCCTCCGGCCTGGTTTCGACATGTGCTGGGAAGGCGCCTCCCTCAGTGGGCGACGGCCTCGATGACCTCCCAGCGCTTGGATTTCGACTTCGGCGCGCATTCCTGGATGCGCACGATGTCCCCGGTCTTGAACGCGTTCTCGGCGTCGTGGGCGCGGTACTTCTTGGTCCGGCGCACGGTCTTGTGCAGCAGCGGATGGGTGAAGCGGCGCTCGACCAGCACGGTCACCGTCTGCTCGTTCTGGTCGCTGACGACCTTGCCGCGGAGGATTCGCTTCGGCATCTCAGTCCACCTTCTCGGCCGAGGCCGCCTCGCCGCCGGCGGCGGCGCGGGCCTTCTCGTTCATCACGGTCTTCACCCGCGCCACGTCCCGGCGGACGACACGCATGCGGGCGGTGCCCTCGAGCTGGCCGGTGGCGCCCTGGAAGCGGAGGTTGAAGGCCTCCTTCTTCAGGCGCTCGAGCTCGTCGCGGAGCTGGTCCGGCGTCTTGTCGCGCAGCTCGGCAGCGTTCATCGCGCGTTCCTTCTCTGACAGATATGCGCGAGGGACCCGCCCCCGGCATCATGCATCAAAAACCGAT
>DATKCY010000329.1:0-3665 GCA_035512995.1 Thermohalobaculum sp. | reverse complement strand
GCACCGGCGCCTCGTCCTCGACGATCAGCACCACGCCCTTGCCGGTCATGTCGGCCGGCGCGCTGCTGGCCGGCGCCCGCTCTGCCGGACCGGCCGGCGCCGGGGCCGTCGCCGGCTCGGCGGCGGCGGCGCTCCCGCTCGCGACCCGCGGCAGCAGGATGCGGAAGCGCGCGCCGCCCACCTCCCGGTTCGATGCGGTCAGCAGACCGCCCGACTGCTTGACGATGCCGTAGACCGTGGACAGGCCGAGCCCCGTGCCCTCGCCGACGCCTTTGGTCGTGAAGAACGGCTCGAACAGGCGCGGCAGCACGTGCCGCGGGATGCCGGACCCCTCGTCCTCGACGGTGATTTCGACGTACTCGCCGGGCGGGATGGTCAGTTCGTCGAGCCGGACCTCGGTCTCGAAGCTGCGGTTCCGGGTCGCGATCGTCACCGTGCCGCCGTCCGGCATCGCGTCGCGCGCATTGACGACGAGGTTCATCAGCACCTGCTCGAGCTGCTGCTGGTCCGCGCGCACCGATCCGAGGTTCGGCGCGTTCTCGAGCCGCAGGTTGACCGCACCCCCCATCAGCCGGTCGAGCAGGTAGAGCGTCTCCGAGATCACGTCGCCGACCGAGAGCACCCGCATCGACAGCGTCTGCTTGCGCGAGAAGGCGAGAAGCTGGCGGACGAGCGCCGCCGCGCGGTTCGCGTTCTGCCGGATCTGCGTCAGGTCGGAATAGTCCGGATCGCCGGCGTCCTTGCCGAGCAGAAGCAGGTCGGAGTGCCCCGAGATCGCCGTCAGCACATTGTTGAAGTCGTGCGCGACGCCGCCGGCGAGCTTTCCGATCGCCTCCATCTTGTGGCTCTGGGCGAACTGGTCCTCGAGCTGGCGCAGGTCGCTCGCGTCGGCGAGGACAGCGATCAGCGAGCCGTGCTCGTCGAGGGCGACGCGGGTCAGGCTGATCCGGAGGAAGGTGTCGCGCCCGCCGACCGGCAGGCGCACCATCTCGCGCGCGCCCTCGATGCCGCGCATGGCGGAGCCGATGATGGCCGAGACCGGGCGCCCCAGCGGCTCGATCACCTCGCCGAGGCCCTTGCCGATCTCGAGGCGGTCGCCCAGGAGCTTGCGCGCCCGCCGGTTGCTCCACATGATCCTCCCCTGCAGGTCCAGGCGGAGCAGGGCGACCGGCACCGCCTCGAGCATGGTCGCAGGGCCGAACGGAACCTCGGCGGAGCGGCTGGTCGGGAAGAAGACGAAGTCGCGCTGCCCCTCCTCGGCGCCCGGGACCGCGACGACGCGGAAGACCTGCTCGCGTCCCTCCGAGACCGGGAGGAGGATGCGTCCGCCCTCCGGCGCGCGGTCGGTCGGCAGCCGGTCGAGCACCGCCTTGGCGCGCACCGCGAACAGCTCGCGGAAGCGGGCATTGGTCGAGATCCGGCCGTCGGAGGCGACGCTTGCGAGCGCGAGGCTCGAGGTCGCGAAGGCCGCGTCCCGCTCCATCGGCGCGTCCGGCGCGATGTCCTTCGCCCGCTGGAGCGTCCAGAGCACGCGCCGGCCGTCGAGCGCCTGGCCCGCGAGGTGGTACCGCTCCCGCGTCTCCCGGTTCTCGAGCGTGGCCAGGCCGAGGCCGCGGGCGCGCACGGTCCGCTCGAGGCGGTAGAGGACGGACGCGTCGGCGTCGTAGTGCGCCTTCAGCCCCTCGGCGAAGCTCGCGTCGGGCACGACGACACCCGCCTGCTCCGCCGCGGCGTTGGCCCAGAGGACGCGGCCCGAGCGATCGGTCGAGACGGCGGGCGTGCCCGACCGGTCGTTCAGGTTCCTCAGATGCCGCTCGCTCCTTGGCAGCGAAAGGACCGAGCTGCGCTGCAAGAGGCCGAAAAGCATGACGCCGAGCGACGCCAGAAGCGCGACGCCGAACAGGCCGAGCGTGATCGGGTGCAGAGCATTCGCACCCGTCTGCAGCGTCACCAGGAAAGCGTCGGGCATAGCTGCCGATATCCGGAAGCAACTCCACCGAAACAGGGAGGATCACGATCAGAATAGGAGGAAAAGCGCTTTCTCCACAAGATGTTCCATATTCCTTCCCCGTCCGTCAGTATTGTCGTGTCAGCACCGATGCATAGAAGCCGTCGCCGCCGTCGAGCGGGGTGAGCGCGAGCGCGCTGCCCGACGGGGAGAACCAGGGGTGCCGGTCGAGGAAGCGGCGCATCCGCCCGTCGTTCTCGCGCCGGATGAGGGAACACGTGGCATAGACGAGACGCCCGCCCGGGCGGACGGTGGTGGCGGCCTCCCCGAGCACCCTGTCCTGGAGGGCCAGAAGCTCCTCGAGGCGCGCCGGGTCCAGCCGCCACCTGGCGTCCGGGTTGCGGCGCCATGCGCCGCTGCCGGAGCAGGGCGCGTCGACGAGGGTCAGGTCGGCCGCGGCCTCGAGCGCGCTCCAGCCCCCGGGCTCGAGCACCTCGACCCGTGCGCCTGCGCGCCGGGCGCGGGGGCAAAGCTGCTCGAGCCGCGCGGGCGAGGCGTCGTGCGCGATCAGCCGGCCGCGGTTTCCCATGGCCGCGGCCAGCGCCAGCGTCTTGCCGCCGCCACCGGCGCAGAAGTCGAGCACGGTCTCGCCGGGCTGCGCGCCGGCGCGCTCGGCGACCGCCTGGCTTGCGGCGTCCTGGAGCTCGACCAGGCCTTCCGCATAGGCCCCGCTCGCGCCGACGCGGCGGGCGCCTCCGGTGACGCGGAGGCAGGTGGGCGACAGCGGGCCGGGCTCCACCGCGATGCCCTCGGCCGCGAGTCGGGCCCGGGCGGAGGCCGGGTCCGTCTTCAGGAGGTTCACGCGCAGGTCGACCGGCGCGCGACGGCGGAGCAGCAGGAGCGCCGCGTCCGGCACGTCCGCCAGCTCGGGCATCAGCCAGTCCGGAAGGTCGAGGCCGACCGCCCGCGGCGCCGCAGAGAGTGGGCGAGCTGATGCTTCCGAGGCCGTCAGCGGCGGCGGCGCGTGACCCTCGCCGGTGAAGAGGGTCGCCGGGTCGATCTCGTCGAGCCGGAGGCTGCCGATCACCGCTGCCCGCGGGCCCTCGTCGCCCCCCGCGACCCAGCAGGCGGAGCGCCAGCGCCGGACGGCGTCATAGGCGAGATCGGCGATGGCCCGGCGGTCCTTCGCGCCCGCAAAGCGGTTCTCGCGGCCCCACGCGGCCAGCACGCGGTCGAGGCCCGCGCGCTCGTGCTGCCAGCGCTCGAGCACGGCGATGGCCGCCGCGACGCGCGCGGCGGGCCGCACAGGGTCAGGGGTCCGTCAGGTGGTCCGCGACAGGTCCGGCAGGACGATCGCCTCCGCGACCAGGAGCTCGCCCGAGCAGGCGGTCGACGCCGTGGCGGTCGTCGAGAGGAGCATCGCGCTGCCGACGACGAGCGCGGACACGCCGACGATCCCGCGTACGGCCTTGCCGATGGCGGGCACACGAGCGCGCGAAGCCTGCTCCGTCGCCTCGACCGGGCCGAACTCCGATGCGATAGCCAGCGTCATCTCGAGCCTCCACTCGTCATCCGTGCATGATGATAAGCCATGCTCGCCCCGCTGGCAAGATTCCGCGTCCGGTCAGCCGGCGCGGTAGTTCGGGCTCTCGCGCGTGATCATCACGTCGTGGACGTGGCTCTCGCGCAGGCCCGCATTGGTGATGCGGACGAAGTT
>DATKCY010000328.1:0-5867 GCA_035512995.1 Thermohalobaculum sp. | reverse complement strand
GGTCGGCCAGGTCATGGACGGCACCTGGGAGAGCACGAACACCTGGGGCGGGCTCGACACCGGCATGGTCCACATGGCGCCCTACACCAACATGCCCGACGACGTGAAGGCCGAGGCGGAGAAGGTCGAGGAGGCGATCGCGAGCGGCGAGCTGCACCCCTTCGCCGGCCCGATCTCGGACCGCGACGGCGAGGTGCGCATCCCCGAGGGCGAGACCGCGACCGACGAGCAGCTGCTCGGCATGGACTGGTTCGTCGAGGGCGTCCAGGGCGACCTGCCGAAGTGAGGCGCGCGGCCGGGCGGCGTTCCGGCCGACTCGGATCCTGAGCACCGGCGCCCGTCCGCGGGCGCCGGTGTCATGCCTCGGCAGCCCTCGCGCGGTCCGGCCGCTGCCTTGGGCGCGGCGCGTCTCGTCAGCTTCAAACGAATTTTCAAGCCGGTGCCTTCCGGTGGCGGTAGACTGCCCGCGCAGGATGAACGGAGGCACCCCTTGGCCAAGCTCACGACCCATGTGCTCGACACCGCGCGCGGCCGCCCGGCCGAGGGCGTGGCGGTCGCGCTCTACCGGCTCGACGGCAACCGCCGGACGAAGGTGGCGGCGACGCAGACGAACGCCGACGGGCGCACCGACGCGCCGCTGGCCGAGGGCGCCCAGGCGGGCGCGGGGCTCTACGAGCTGGTGTTCCAGGCGGGCGAGTGGCTCGACGACCAGGGGCTGCCGACCGGGTTCCTGGACGAGGTGCCGATCCGCTTCCGCATCGCCGACGCCGGCCAGCACTACCACGTGCCGCTGCTGCTCTCGCCCTTCGCCTACTCGACCTATCGGGGGAGCTGATGAGCGACGCGATCCGCTTCGTGCTGAACGGCCGGCCGGTCGCGGTCGAGGGGGTGGCGCCGACGACCACGCTGCTCGACTGGCTCCGCTACGACCGGGCGCTCACCGGCACCAAGGAGGGCTGCGCCGAGGGCGACTGCGGCGCCTGCACCGTCGCGATGCGCGAGATCGGCCCGGACGGCGCGGCGCGCCTGCGGCCCGTCAACGCCTGCATCCTGCTCCTGCCGATGCTGCACGGGCGCGAGGTCGTGACGGTCGAGCGGCTGGCCGCGCCCGACGGCACGCTCCACCCGGTGCAGGCGGCGATGGCCGAGTGCCACGGCTCGCAGTGCGGCTTCTGCACGCCGGGCTTCGTCATGAGCCTCTGGACCGCCTATCGCACCGAGCCGAAGCCGGACGTGCCGCGATTGTGCGACCTGCTCGCCGGCAATCTCTGCCGCTGCACCGGCTACGGACCGATCCTGGAGGCGGGGCGGCAGGCCTACGACCGTCCGCGCCCCGGCTGGGAGGATGCGGAGGAGGACGGGGCCGCCGCCCGCCTGGTCGGGCTCGGCGCCGACGGCGAGCTCGCCTACGAGGCCCACGGCCGGCGCTTCTGGTCGCCGGTCACGGCCGACCGCCTGGCCGAGCTTGTGGCCGAGCATCCCGACGCCACGATCCTGTCGGGCGCCACCGATGTCGGCCTCTGGGTCACGAAGAACGACTTCTGCCCCGAGACGATCGTCTACACCGGCCGGGTCGCCGAGCTGCTGGAGATGCGGGAGGCGGACGGCCAGCTCACCATCGGCGCCGCCGTCACCTATGCCCGGGCGCACGCGCGCCTGACGGAGATCGCGCCGGACCTCGGCGAGCTGGTCCGGCGGCTGGGGGCAGCCCAGGTGCGCGCGGCCGGCACGATCGGCGGCAACATCGCCAACGGCTCGCCGATCGGGGACAGCCCGCCGGCGCTGATCGCGCTCGGCGCGACGCTCGTCCTCCGCCGCGGGGCCGGGCGGCGCGAGATGCCGCTCGAGGACTTCTTCCTCGACTACGGCAAGCAGGATCTCGGCGAGGGCGAGTTCGTCGAGGCGGTGCGCGTGCCGCTGCCGGAGGACCCCATGCAGCTCCGCTGCTACAAGCTCTCGAAGCGGTTCGACCAGGACATCACGGCCGTCCTCGGCTGCTGCAGCGTCGCCCTCGACGGCGCGACGGTGGCGGGCGCCCGCCTCGCCTAGGGCGGCATGGCCGGCGTGCCGAAGCGCGCGGCGGCGGCCGAGGCGGCGATGACGGGCAAGCCCTTCACGCAAGCGACGGTCGAGGCCGCGATGGCCGCGCTCGAGCAGGACTTCGAGCCGATGAGCGACATGCGCGCCTCCGCCGGCTACCGGATGCAGGCGGCGAAGAACCTGCTGCTCAAGGATTTCCTGGAGCGCACCCGGGGCGACATCCGGCTGGTCGGCCGCGGCGCCGGGGTCGCGCCCATCGCGGCGGGGTAGACGATGGCGACCGACCGCACCGACCCCCCGGACTACGAGCAGGAGGCGCCCGCCCCGCTCGCCCGCGGGGCCGAGCCGCACCGCCATCCCGGGCCGAAGCGGGAGGGCGCGCTCGACCGCCACGGCGCGGCGGCGCATGGCGCGCACGAGGCCCGCCGCCACGACAGCGCCGACAAGCACGTCTCGGGCCGCGCGATCTACGCCGACGACCTGCCGCTCGCGCGCGACCACTGCCATGTCTTCGTCTATCCGAGCCCGCACGCCCGCGCCCGGATCAAGACCTGGGACCTCGGCCCAGTGCGCGAGGCGCCGGGGTTCCTGAAGCTCTGGACCGCCGACGACGTGCCGGGCGCGAACCAGACCGGCCCGGTGGTCGAGGACGAGCCGCTGTTCGCGCTTTCCGAGCGGGACGCCGGAGAGGTGGTGAGCGAGGGCCAGCCGGTCTTCGCCGTCGCGGCCGAGACGCCGGCGGCGGCCAGGCACGCCGCGGCTCTCGCCCGCATCACCTGGGACCTGATGGACCCGATCCTGACCATCGACGACGCCGTCGCCGCCGAGAGCTTCATCGCGCCCCCCTACACCATGCGCCGCGGCGAGCCGGAGCAGGCGATCGCCGGCGCTCCGCACCGGATCGAGGGGCGGATCGAGATCGGCGGCCAGGACCATTTCTATCTCGAGGGCCAGGTCTCGGAGGCGCGGCCGGGCGAGGACGACGACGTCCACATCGTCAGCTCGACCCAGCACCCGTCCGAGACGCAGGCGATCTGCGCCCACGTGCTCGGGGTGCCCTCGCACTCGGTCGTGGTCGAGACGCGGCGCCTCGGCGGCGGCTTCGGGGGCAAGGAGACGCAGGCGAATTTTCTGGCGGCGGCTTGCGCGCTGGCTGCGCGCGACCTGCGCCGCCCGGCCCGCGCGCGGCTCGACCGCGACGACGACATGAAGATGACCGGCAAGCGGCATCCCTATCGCATCGATTACGAGGCGGGGTTCGACGGCGAGGGCCGGATCCTCGGCATCCGCTTCCGGCAGTATGCCGACTGCGGCTGGTCGACCGACCTCTCGAACGCGGTGGCCGACCGGGCGATGTTCCACGCGGACAACTGCTACTACCTGCCAGCGGCCGAGATCGTGAGCTATCGGCTCCGCACCAACCGCACCTCGATGACCGCGTTCCGCGGCTTCGGCGGTCCGCAGGGCATGCTCGGGATCGAGCGCGTGGTGGACGAGATCGCGCACAGCTTACGCCGCGACCCGCTGGAGGTCCGGCGCGTCAACTACTACGAGCCGCCCGACGGTCCCGGCGAGCGGGTGGAGACGCCCTACTACATGCGGGTCGAGGACTGCGTGATCGACGAGATCACCGACGAGCTGGTGGAGAGTTCGGGCTATCAAGCCCGCCGCGCCGCCATCGAGGCGTGGAACGCCGGGAGCCCGGTGCTGAAGCGCGGCATCGCGCTGACCCCCGTGCGTTTCGGCATCTCGTTCACCACGAGCTTCCTGAACCAGGCTGGCGCGTTGGTGCACGTCTACCAGGACGGCTCGGTCATGCTGAACCACGGCGGCGTCGAGATGGGGCAGGGCGTCTATGTCAAGGTCGCGCAGGTCGCGGCGTCGGCCTTCAACATCGACCTCGCGCGCGTGAAGATCACGGCGACGCGGACCGACAAGGTGCCGAACACGTCGGCGACCGCCGCCTCCTCGGGCTCCGACATCAACGGCATGGCGGTGCAGGACGCCTGCGACCGGATCGTCGCGCGGCTGGTCGACTGGGCGGCCGAGCGCTGGGAGGTGGCACCGGACCAGATCACGCTGATGCCGAACCGTGTCCGCTTCGGGGACGACGAGATGAGTTTCGCAGCCTTCGTGAAGGAGGCCTATCTCGACCGCATCCCGCTCAGCGCCACGGGCTACTACGCGACCCCGAAGATCCACTGGGACCGCGACGCGGCGCGCGGGCGGCCGTTCTATTACTTCGCCTACGGCGCGGCTGTCTCGGAGGCGATCCTCGACACCCTGACCGGCGAGAACCGGCTCCTGCGGGTCGACATCCTGCACGACGTCGGAATCTCGCTCAACCCGGCGGTCGACCTCGGCCAGGTCGAGGGCGGGTTCGTGCAGGGCGTCGGCTGGCTGACGACCGAGGAGCTCTGGTGGAACGACCGTGGCAACCTGAAGACCCACGCGCCGTCGACCTACAAGATCCCGGCCTGCTCGGACCGCGCGCCGGACATGCGCGTTCAGCTCTGGCGCAAGGGCCGGAACCGCGAGCTGACGATCCGCCGCTCGAAGGCCGTCGGCGAGCCGCCGCTGATGCTGGGCATCTCGGCCCACCAGGCGCTGAGCCACGCGGTGGCGCAGGCGGGCAACGGCGGCTACCCGGCGCTCGACGCCCCCGCGACGCCCGAGCTGCTGCTGGCGGCGGTCGAGCGGGTGCGGGCATGACCGGCGAGGTCGCAACCCTTGCCGACCTCGCCGAGGTGGTGGACGGCTGGGGCGAGGCGGTGCTGGTGCTCGTGGCCGGGGCCGAGGGCTCGACCCCGCGCGAGGCCGGGGCCGCGATGCTGGTCGGCCGCACAGGCCTCCGCGGCACGATCGGCGGCGGCCGCGCCGAGCACGAGGCGGTCGAGGTCGCCCGGGCGCTCTTCGCAGGGCCTGAGCGCCGGCGAGGGGTGACGGTGGCCCTCGGCCCCGCCTCGGACCAGTGCTGCGGCGGCAGGCTGCGGCTCGCGTTCGCGCGGCTGGGTCCCGACGACCTCGCGCGCGGCTCGGACGGCCGCCTCGTGCTCTGGCCCGGCGGGCCGGTGTTCGTCGGGCGGGCGCCGGGGCGGCAGGTCAACCTGCACGGCGCCGGCCATGTCGGCCGCGCGCTCGCCCTCGCGCTCGCGCCCCTGCCCTTCCGGCTCCGCTGGATCGACTCCCGCCTCGACGGGTTCTCGGGCGCGGCGGTCCCGGCGGGCTGCGAGACGCTGACGATGCCGATCCCCGAGGCCGCGGTGGCGCGGGCCGAGCCGGGCGCCTTCCACGTCGTCCTGACCCACAGCCACGCCGCAGATCTCGAGATCGTGGACGCGGTGCTCCGGCGCGGCGCGTTCGGCTTCCTCGGCCTGATCGGCTCGGGCTCGAAGCGGGCGCTGTTCCGCCGGCGGCTGGCCGAGCGGGGGCACGGGGAAGCGGCGCTCGCCCGGCTCACCTGCCCGATCGGCTTCTCCGGCATCGACGACAAGCGCCCGGCGGTCATTGCCGCCTCGGTCGCGGCCCAGCTTCTCGAGGTGGAGCAGCGGCTTGCCGCCGCGGAGGTCCGGGCGGAGAGCCCGGCGTGAGCGTCACCACGCTTCGCGGACCGCTCATCCGCTTCGCCGGCAACCCGTTCGAGGTGGGCGCCGACGCCGCGCTCGCCTACGAGGAGGACGGCGCGCTGGTGATGGACGAGGGCCGGATCGCCGCCGTCGGCCCCGCGGCGGAGGTCCTGGCTGCCCACCGCCAGGCCCGCGTCGTCCGCACCGGCGACCGGCTGATCGCGCCGGGGTTCGTCGACTGCCACCTGCACTACCCGCAGA
>DATKCY010000327.1:0-2046 GCA_035512995.1 Thermohalobaculum sp. | reverse complement strand
ACGATCAGCCGCTGAAGGTGGTCGAGGCCGACGCCATCGCACGGATCATCCGCGTGCGCGATCACGCGCAGGACACGTTCGGCCGCCGGGAGCTTGCCGAGATCTGGCTGACGGAGCCGAACCCGGAGCTTGGCGGCCGGTCGCCGATCGAAATGGCCCGCACCGATCTCGGCGCCCGCGAGGTCGAGACGGTGCTCGGCCGGATCGAGCATGGCGTCTTCTCGTGAGGTCGCCTGGCGGCTGGTGAACCCGCGATACGCTCCCGGCATCGACGGGGAGGGCGCGCGACGCTGGGGCGGCCGTTGGAACTCTCCCGGCCGGCCCGTCGTCTACGCCGCCTCGAGCCTGGCGCTGGCGGTGCTCGAATACTTCGTGCACGTGCCTCCGGCGATGCGTCGTGCCGGGCGGTTCCCCGAGCTTGTCGCCGTCCGCCTGAGCGTCGCGGCCAAGGGGATCGGCGACGCGGACGCCGAGGGCATTCTCGGCGGCGGCGGCGACGCGATCTGCCGCGCCAGGGGCGATGCGTGGCTGAGGGACGGCGCCACCCCGGCGCTCCGCGTGCCCTCGGTCATTGTCCCGCAGGAGAGCAACCTGCTGCTCAACCCGCACCACCCGGACCTCGACGTCCGCACCGAAGCGAGCGAACCCTTCCGCTTCGACCCGCGCCTCGGCGGGTGACGCACGCCCGCCCGAGCCGGCTCCTCACACCAGCGTTCGATGATTTGACCCTGTCCGCACAGACCGCGCTGCCCCGGCCCCCGCGCCGGTGCCTCCGTCCGAGCGGCGGACAAGGAGGTCCCGGGTCAAGCCGGGTCAAGCCCGGGACAGCGCCAACGAGGCCGAGCCGACGGGCTTTGGCATCAGCCTTCGAACACCACCAGCAGGTCCTTCGCGTCGACCTGCGTGCCCGCGGGCGTCACCACGCGCTCGACCTTTCCGTCGCGCTCGGCGTGGAGGGCCGTCTCCATCTTCATCGCCTCGAGGGTCAGCAGCATGTCGCCGGCGTGGACCTGCTGGCCCGGCTGCACGGCGACAGAGGCGATGATGCCCGGCATCGGGGCTGCCAGGTGGTTCGGGTTGCCTTCCTCGGCCTTCTCGACCTTCAGCGCCGAGGCCGTGATGCGGCGGTCGGCGGTGCGGATCATGCGCGGCTGGCCGTTCAGCTCGAAGAAGACGCGGACGTCGCCCTTCTCGTCGGGCTCGGAGACCGCCTGCAGGCGGATGACCAGCGTCACGCCGGGCTGCAGGTCAGCCAGCACCTCCTCGCCGGGCTCCATGCCGTAGAAGAATGTCGGCGTCGGCAGCACGCGCATCGGGCCGAAGGTGGCGCGCCGCTCCATGTAGTCGGCATAGACCTTCGGGTAGAGGAGCCACGAGCACAGGTCCTCGTCGTCCACCTTCTGCCCGACCGTCTCCTCCGCCTCCGCCCGCGCAGCCTTCAGGTTGACAGGGTCGAGCACGGCGCCGGGGCGCGTGGTGATCGGCTCCGCCCCCTTCAGGACCTTCCGGCGCAGGCCCTCGGGGAAGCCTCCGGGCGGCTGCCCGATCTCGCCCCGCATGAGCCCCACGACCGAGTCGGGGAAGGCGACGTCCACGTCCGGGTCCTCGACCTGCGCGCGCGTGAGCCCGGCCGAGACCATGGCGAGCGCCATGTCGCCCACGACCTTCGAGGTGGGCGTCACCTTGATGATGTCGCCGAACATGTCGTTGACCTCGGCGTAGGTCGCCGCGACCTCGGGCCAGCGGTTCTCGAGCCCCATCGAGCGGGCCTGGGCGCGGAGGTTCGTGACCTGCCCGCCCGGCATCTCGTGCAGATAGACCTCGGCGTTGCCCGAGCGGATGTCCGGCTCGAACGGGCGGTACATGCGCCGCACTCCCTCCCAGTAGGTCGAGAGGTCGCGGATTGCGGCGCGGTCGAGCCCGGTCGCGCGCTCCTGGTGCTCGAGGGCCGCCACGATCGAGCCGAGCGGCGGCTGCGAGGTGAGGCCCGACAGCGCATCGACCGCCGCGTCCGCCGCGTCCACCCCGGCATCGGCCGCGGCGAGC
>DATKCY010000326.1:0-15277 GCA_035512995.1 Thermohalobaculum sp. | reverse complement strand
CCAGGTCGGCCAGCGGTAGTCGGGCAGCGTGCAGCCCGGCGAGGACGAGGCCCGCGAGCAGCGCCCAGAGGGGATCGTTCGAGTCGGGATCGAAGCCGGGCCCGATCAGGGCTCCGGCGACGACGAGCGCGAAAAGCAGGCCGAGCGTCCCGATCAGCAGCAGCAGGTGACGGTCGCCGTGATGGAACGCGTCCGTCCGCTCCCGGCTCCGCGCGAACGAGTCCGCCCCGTCCTTCATCGCCGTCCCTCGTCCCGTCCAGCGGCCAGAATAGCACGGACCACGCGCCGTCGCGCGCCCCCGGGCGCCCGCACGACTGGTTCCGCGCCCGTCTTCGCCCTAGACAGGAGCGATGTTCGAAAGCGAAGCCCCCGCCCTCCCCGCCTTCTCGTCCGAGCAGGAGGCGGCCTGGTCCGTCATCTCCGAGCGCCTCGCGGCGCACGGCGTGGACCTGGCCGAGGGCGGCACCACGCCCCGGTCCGACCCCGACGGCGGCGACGAGGTGCTGGCCGTGCTTGGCCGCGCGGGCTCGGGGAAGACCGTGATGCTGGCGGCGCTGGCCCGGGCGCTGAAAGATGCCGGCCTCGCCGTCGTCAGCGCCGACTTCGAGCCGAAGCGCAAGGCCGAGAGGCGCTCCTTCGCCGTGCTCGCGCCGACCAACAAGGCGGCGAGCGTGCTCCGCGGCAAGGGCGTGCAGGCGACGACGATCCACCGCATCATCTACACGCCGGTCTACGACCCGGACTACGAGAAGATAGCCGAGTGGCTGACCGGCGAGCGGAAGGTCCGGCCGGAGGGCGGCGCGCTCGACCAGCAGGCGCTCGACCGCGCCGAGGCCGCCTATCGCGAGCACGGGTCGGTGCCCGGCGCGCTCGCAGCCGCGGGCGTGCGCGGCGCCGATTTCATCACCGGCTGGACCCGGCGCGACGATCCGCTCGACATCGCGCTCGTCGACGAGGCCTCGATGCTGGACGCGAGCCAGCTCGACGACCTGCGCCAGATCTTCGGGCTGATCGTGCTGTTCGGCGACCCCGCCCAGCTCGCGCCGATCGGCCAGAAGGGCGAGATGGTGTTCGAGGCGCTGCCCGAACGCCGGCGCCTCACGCTCGAGCACATCCACCGGCAGGCCGCCGACAATCCGATCATCGCGCTCGCCCGCGCGCTGGCCGATCCCGAGCTCTCGTTCGAGGCGTTCGAGGACCGCGTCCGCGCCGCGGCAGGCACGGACGCGCGCATCACCCTCGCGAGCCGCGCCGACGCCGACCTCATGCGCGAGAGCCCGGTGCTGGTCTGGCGGAACAAGGTCCGGATGCGCCTGATCCGCGCCTTCCGCACGGCGCACGGCCTGCCGGAGACGGCGCTGGTGCCGGGCGAGCCGCTGATCTGCGACGGGCTCGAGCTGCCGCTCCGCCGCAGGCGCGAGCGCATCGAGCTCGAGCGCCGCGGCCTGATCAAGGGCGCGCAGGCGGTCTATCTCGCCCCTGGACGCAAGCCCGGCTTCGCGCGCGTGCGCATCGTCGGCTCCGACGAGCCCGGCATCTCGGTCGCCTCGATCATCCAGATCGAGAACCCGGAGACCGACGAGCCGATGCTGCTCTCGGCCGCGAGCTCCGGCGCCGTCTTCGTCCACGGCGCCGCCTGCACGGTTCACAAGGCGCAGGGCTCGCAGTGGCCGGCGGTGCAGGTCTTCGCCCCCGACCTGATGGCTGCGGCCCGGAGCGGGCGCGAGGAGGCCGGCCTGCCGCTCTGGAAGCGCCTCGCCTATGTGGCGATCACGCGGGCCGAGGAGCGGCTGATCTGGGTCACCCGCTACATGATCTCGCGCCCCGAGGCGCCGCTCGGGCAACACGGGACCGCCGACCCCGGCGCCACCTGAGCGGAGCCGGAGCCGCGCCGTCAGACGAGACTCCGCTCCCGGATTTACGCGCTGACCTCGTCGCGCGACATCGACTGCTCGCGGGCGGAGTGGTAGGGGCGGTCGGGCGAGGGGTAGTTGTCGGCCGCGACGACCGAGTGTCCGGCTGCCGCGAAGCTCATTGACCCCAGATTGCCGTCGCCCCCGAGTATCAGCACCCGCATCCCCGTCTCCCCGTGTCCGCCGGCTTCCCCCGCCAGGGCGCGTCGCGCCCGGTCGGGTCGGCGGGTAAGCCGCCTTGATTAAGCTCTGATGAAAGGGCGTCCCGCCGGGCGACGCGATTCCGCCCGCACGCCTCAGCACCCGTCGTTCGACCGGATGCCGTCCCAGCGGTTCGACACCCTGGCGGTGCCGAGGATCAGGTTCGCGACCCGCTCCGACGTGTTGGCGATGCAGTAGTCCGCGGGCACCGGATGCGGCAGCCCCGCCCGCTCCCGCTCGCCGAACATGGCGGTCGCCGCCTCGACGCCGCCGAGCACCGCGTCTCGCTCGAGCCCGGTCATGACGACGCAGCCGACGTCCAGCCCCTCGGGCCGCTCGATCGCGTCGCGGGGGGTTACGGCCGGGAAGCCGAGGATCGCCGCCTCCTCGGCGATCGTGCCGCTGTCGGAGATCGCGCAGAACGCGTCCCGCTGCAGGCGGTTGTAGTCGCCGAAGCCGAACGGCGTCTCGAAGCGCACCCGCGGGTCGGCGGCGACGTCGCCGAGCGCCTCGAGGCGCTTCCGCGTGCGCGGATGCGTCGACACGATGACCGGCAGGTCGTGGGCCGCGGCGAGCGCCGTCAGCGTCTCGACGAGTGCGGTCAGCCGGGCGCGGCTGTCCACGTTCTCCTCCCGGTGCAGCGACACCACGAAGTAGCGGCGGCGGGCGAGGCCGAGCCGGGCGAGCACGTCCGAGCTGTCGATTCGGTCGCGGTAGAACTCCAGCACCTCGCGCATGGGCGAGCCGGTCAGGTAGATGCGCCGGTGGTGCAGTCCCTCCGACAGCAGGTGCCGGCGCGCGTGCTCGGTGTAGACGAGGTTGAAGTCGGCGATGTGGTCGACGAGCTTCCTGTTCGTCTCCTCCGGCACGTTGCGGTCGAACGAGCGGTTGCCGGCCTCCATGTGGTAGATCGGGATCTTCATCCGCCGCGCCATGATCGCCGAGATGGCGGAGTTCGTGTCGCCGAGGATCAGCACCGCGTCGGGCCGCTCCGCCGCCAGCACCTTCTCGGCCTCGACCAGGATGCCGCCCAGCGTCTGCCCGAGCGTACCGCCGCCGACGCCGAGGACGTGGTCGGGCGGGCGGAGGCCGAGGTCCTCGAAGAACACCTCGTTGAGCGACCGGTCCCAGTTCTGGCCGGTGTGGACCAGCCGGTGGCAGGCGAGACGGTCGAGCCGGGCCATCACGCGCGAGAGCCGGATGATCTCGGGCCGGGTGCCGAGGATGGTCATGACCTTGAGGCCGCTCACTGCAGGACCGGGTCGGCGTAGGTGTCGGGGCGGGACGCGTCGAAGATCTCGCTGGTCCAGAACAGCGTCAGCAGCGGCCCGGGGCCGACGTTCTCGATCGAGTGGCTGTGGAGGGTCGGCATGTCGAGGGCGGCCGGGGCGTCGCCGCTCACGCGCCACTGCCAGACCTCGTGCCCGAGCGCCTTTCGCATCCGGACTACGGCCTCGCCCGCGAGGACCAGGAAGCGCTCGACCTTGGCCAGGTGGAAATGGTCGCCGCGGGTGACCCCGGGCTCGGTCGCCGAGACGAAGGTCTGGCCGCCGCCGCCGCCCCTGGCGGCCTCGAACAGCCGGCCGCGCCGGTCGCTGTTGAGCCTCAGCGCGCGCGGCCAGCGGCCGGGATAGGTCGCGGCGCGGTAGGTGTTGTAGAGGGCGGCGTCGAACGGATCCGACAGGTCCGGATAGATGTCGGCGCCGTCGAGCGCGTGGAAGCTGCGGAGCTTCTCGAGCAGGTCGGGGACCGACATCGGCCGCGGCTCGGGCCGCACCTCGCCCGTCACGCCGTCCCGCGCGGCGGCGATCGCCGCGTCGGCCGCGGCTCCGGCGTGCAGCAGCGCGACCCGCCCCTGCCGGTTCACCTCCGGCGTCTCGCCGGCCAGCAGGCGGTCGATCAGGGTCGCGGTCACGTTGTTATAATGTGGTCGCGCCCCCTCGCCAAACACGTGCGGCAGGACGAGGTCGGTGTAGGGTCCGCCGATCGCGGCCAGAATCGCGCCCGCCTGCGCCTTCGAGCGACCATAGGCCGTGGCGCCGCCGGCGTGGATCGAGTTCGCGTAGACTACGTGGGGGGCCGCCCCGGCGGTCCGGCAGGCCGCGGCGAGCGCCTCGGCAATCGCCGGATTGGCGGTCTCGACGCCCGCATCGGGCCCGCGGTTGACGCCGGCGAAGTGCAGCACGGCGGCCGCCCCGGCGACGGCACCGGCCAGCCGGTCCGGATCGCCGAAGCCGGCGCGGTCGAGGCGCACCAGATCGAACGGTTCCCGCTCGCCCCGGAAGCGCGCGGCGCAGTTCAGCGCGTGCAGCCGGATCGCCGCATGGGTCCCGAGGAGGCCCGCCGCCCCCGTCACGACGATGCGCATCAGGCTGCCTGCCGCGCCGCGAGCTCCGCCTGGATTTCGGGCAGGCTGAGCAGCAGCTGCCTGACGCCGGCCGGGTCGAGCCTGCGCGTGTTGTGCGAGTGATAGTCCTCGTGCCGGCGCGTCTCCTCGTCGCCCTCGGAGAAATAGGCCGAGTAGTTCAGGTCGCGCGCGTCCATGCGGATGCGGTAATAGTCCCCCATGTCCTCGGAGCTCGCGAGCTCCTGCGCGTTCGCCAGCGTCTCGTAGAGCTTCTCGCCGTGGCGCCAGCCAATGGCCTCGACCGGGTGGTCGGGCACGCCGAACAGATCCTTGAGCGCGGTCACGAGGTCGGCGATGGTCGAGGCCGGCGCCTTGCGGATGAACAGGTCCCCCTGATTCGCGTGGGCGAAGGCGTGGCGCACCAGCGCGACGCTGTCGCGGAGCGGCATCAGGAAGCGCGTCATCGTCGGCTCGGTCACGGTGACCGGCCGGCCGGTCCTGATCTGGCGGATGAACAGCGGGATCACCGAGCCGCGCGACAGCATCACGTTGCCGTAGCGCACGGCCGAGATGGTGGTGTCGGCGCCCGGTCCGATCTCGCGCGCCGCCGCGTGCGCCAGCTTCTCCATCATCGCCTTCGAGAGGCCCATGGCGTTGATCGGGAACACCGCCTTGTCGGTCGAGAGGCAGACGACGCTGCGGACGCCCGCGGAGACAGCCGAGCGGATCACGTTCTCCGAGCCCAGCACGTTGGTGCGCACCGCCTCGAGCGGGAAGAACTCGCACGACGGCACCTGCTTCAGCGCCGCCGCGTGGAAAACGCACTCGACGCCCGCGGTCGCGCGGTCGACGCTGGCGCGGTCGCGGATGTCGCCGATGTAGAAGCGGACGCGGCCGTCGCGGAGCTCGGCCCTGAGGTCGTCCTGCTTCTCCTCGTCGCGGCTGAGCACGCGCAGCTCGGGCACCCCCGCCGTCAGGAGCTCGCGCACCATCGTCTTGCCGAACGAGCCGGTGCCGCCGGTGATCAGCACCGAGGAGGGGAGCGGTGTCACGGTGCCGGAGAATTCCTCTTGCAGCGCGGCCAGGTCGCGCGCGCGGCGCTCCTCGTCAGACCCCCGCATGCGCCCCCCGCTCATTCCGCGGCCGGCGTCCAGAGCGCGAGCGGCGCCGCGCGGTCGGCGCCGAGGCTCGCCTCGAGCACCGCCCTGACCGCGAAACGGTCGCGGACGAGCAGCGCGTCCTCGAGGTCCTCGAGGATCGCCGCCATCTCGGCCGCCGGGATCATCCGCTCGCTCGCGCGGAGGATCTTCTCGTGCGGCGTCGGCAGCATGCCCTCGCGGTCGATCAGGAGCTCCTCGTAGAGCTTCTCGCCCGGGCGCAGCCCGACGATCTGGATCTCGATGTCGCCGTCGAGATTGTTCTCGTCGCGGACCGTCTGCCCCGACAGGCGGATCATCCGCCGCGCGAGGTCGTGGATCCGCGTCGGCTCGCCCATGTCGAGCACGAAGACCTCGCCGCCCGTCGCGAAGGCGCCCGCCAGCAGCACCAGGCGCGAGGCCTCGGGGATGGTCATGAAGTAGCGCGTGACCTCGGGGTGGGTCAGCGTGACGGGGCCGCCGAGCTCGATCTGCTCGCGGAACAGCGGGATCACCGAGCCGCTCGACCCGAGGACGTTGCCGAAGCGGACCATCGCGAACTTGGTCGTCGTGACCCGGGTCTGCAGGTCGCGGATCACCAGCTCGGCCAGCCGTTTCGTCGCGCCCATCACGTTGGCCGGCCGGACCGCCTTGTCGGTCGAGACCAGGATGAAGCGCTCGACCCCGGCCGCGGCCGAGGCCGAGGCGAGCGTGCGCGTTCCGAGGACGTTGTTCTGCACGCCCTCGATCTCGTTCGCCTCGATCAGCGGCACGTGCTTGTAGGCTGCGGCGTGCAGCACGATCTCGACCGCGTTCTCGGCCAGCACGCGCTCGACCCGCCCCCGGTCGGCGACGGAGCCGAGCCGGGCGACGAGGTCGACGCCCGCCGCCGCGGCGACCGGCCGCATCTCGCGCTCGACCGTGTAGAGCGCGTATTCCGAGATGTCGAACAGCACCAGCCGGCGCGGCCGGCAGGTGAGGATCTGGCGGCAGAGCTCGAAGCCGATCGAGCCGCCGGCGCCGGTCACCAGCACGGAGCGGTCGGCGTAGGCGCGCGCGACGTCGGGGATGTCGAGATCGACCTTGTCGCGGCCGAGCAGGCTGTCGGTCGAGATCGGCCGCAGCGTCCGGCTGATGTCCTTCTCGTTCATCAGGTAGGCGTGGGCCGGAAGCTGCTGCACCTCGCAGGGCAGGTCGGCGAGCAGGTCGAGGATGCGCTGGCGCTGCTTGCGCGGGACCGACGGCATCGCCAGCAGCACGCGCCGCACGCGCCCCCTCTGCACCAGCTCGGCCAGCCTGTCGGGGCGGCTCACCCGGAGGCCCCCGATGATGACGCCCTGCAGCGCGGGACTGTCGTCGACCAGCGCCACGGGCCGCACCTCGGCCGAGCGCTGCAGCGCGTAGAGGAGCTGCACGCCCGCCGCTCCGGCGCCGTAGATGGCGACCGGCACCTTCGGCCGCGCCGAGGCCTCGAGCCAGCCGAGCAGGCTGTGGCCGGCGACGCGCCCGCCGACGGACAGGAGGAAGAACACGAGGCCGAAGATCAGCGGCGTGCTGCGCGGCGCGCCGAGCTCGAGCGCCCAGTTCACGGCAGTCCCCGCGAAGGTCAGAACGAACCCTGCAACGAAGATGAGCGAGACGCCGCGAAGGTCGAAGGTGGTCAACTTGATGCTGTGCGTGTCGAGCGTCAGGGCCAGAGGCACCGCCAAGGCCATGAGGAACAGGACCAGCGTCTGCGAGGCGTGCATGTACTGGCCGGGCCAAGAATCGCCGAGACGCAACGCCAGGGCGAAAAAGAACGCGATCGGAATCAAGGCAAGATCGAAGGCAAAGAGCATCACCCGCTTCCATGCTCGCGGCATGCTGACCATGTTCTGCAACAATTCTGGTTCAATCCCGTCACAGAGGGTTCGTTCGCTGCGGGCCGAAAGAACAGCAGGTCGGATAAGAAAGCGTGAAGAGCGGCGGCTGCGCGGATTCCCTCGCCCGCGATCGGAGTGTCCTCCTCGATCGCTCGCCGCGCTCGGATGGCGAAGCCCGCCGGAGCGAGAGGGGGAAGAGCGTAAAGTCGCAGCGCGACCGAGCGTCGCCTGCTTCTCAGGCGAATCCTGATGAGCTTTAGGAGAGTCGTTACAGAAAGATGCAATGGTCTGCTTCAGGGGGCTCGACGCATGGCCGATCCGGACGATGAGCTGAGCTTCCACTACATCAAATCGCCTAACTGCTCAGAAGTCGTCGTCCACGGCGCCTTCGGTGGCATAAACCGTGCGACGGGCCAACTGCATATGGCGATTTTCGCCGAGCGCCCTCCCATCCCGCAGGTCATCAATGTGACGGCTGACGAGGAAGGCAAGGCCGCAGCCGCGCTGTCGGGCCTGACCACTAGGAAGCCATTGGGATGGCTCAACTAATCGCAACGGAAGGCCCGACTGAAGCCGGACTCTTCCGTTCCGGTTGAACCACTAGCGATCGGCGCCCGGCTGGAAGCCGGCGCCGCCCCGCTGGCCGCCGCCGAAGGCGTCGCGCAGGTTGTCGCCGAGGCTGCGAAGGCTGCAGCCGACGCCGCCGCCTATGATGTCGCCGTCGGCGTCCCGTGCGCAGTCCCCCGGCGCGGCCGGGACCTCCCCGCCGCCCGCCGCGACGCGCGCGCTGCGGCTCGCCGCGCCCGTCCGGCGGGACTCGGCCCAGGCCACGTACTCGGCGTCGGTCTCCGCGCTCAGCGCGTCCAGCGTCGCGCGGTCCATGCGGCCCGTGACGGTGAGGCCCGCGGCCTCCTGATAGGACGAGATGGCCTCGCGCGTCATCGGCCCGAAGACGCCGTCGGTGCCGCCCGAATCGTGCCCGGCCATGCCGAGCCGGCGCTGCACCGAGCGGCGCTGCGCCCGCGTCAGCTCGACCTCGCCCGCGGCGCCCGCCTGCGCCGCCTCGACCGGCGGCTCCGCGAACTCTTCGACCGGCACCGTCAGCGGTGGACTGCCCGGCGGGGCTGCCGGGCCCGAGGCGCGCCCCTCGGCCGGCACCTCGACGGGGCGGAGCGCCGCCGTGCGATCGATCTCTGCCGGATGCGTGCCCGCCGCCCGCGGCAGGCTGCCGATCACCTGCCGGAACGCCTCGTCCTCGGCCGCGGTCGCGGTCCTGCCGTCCGGCGCCGGCATGGCGGGATCGGGGAGGAGCCCGACCGGTCCCTCGCCGGGGCTCTCGTCCGGCAGGAGCCCGACCGGTCCGACGGGCGCAGCCTCGAGCTCCCCGGTCGGCTGCGCATCCGGCGTGCGGACCTCGACCACCCGGTGCGCGAGGTCGCCGTAGGGATCGCCCGCCGACAGGATCCACGCGGCGACAAGGCACGCCGTCCCGATCAGCACGATCAGGAACGACAGGCCTCCGCCCCGGCGCCGCCGGTCTTCCGGACCCTCGAGATCGATGTCGGACGCGTAATCCATTCCAAGGCTACTTTCCGCGGGTCGCACCAAGCGCCCCCATCAGACCACAGTGTCGCCGATCGGGGCACCAAGCTCAACTGCAACAATAAGGTCTTTTGGCGACGCGCCCCGGGGCCCGGTCAGACCGCAGCCGCTGATAGCTCGTTCAGGATCGCCGTGAAGATCATGGCCGTCGCGGTCAGGACGAAGCCGTGCCAGATCGCGTTCTGGAAGGGCAGGCTTTCCCAGAGGTAGAAGATCACGCCGACCGTGTAGAGGATGCCGCCGGCCAGGATGAGCAGAAAGCCCTGGTCGGTCAGGCCCTCGAGCACAGGCCCCCCGACGATCACGGCGCTCCAGCCCATCGCGACGTAGAACAGGACCGCGAGGCCGTCCCATCTGCGCGGCCAGGCGATCTTCAGCGTCATGCCGGCCGCGGCGCAGCACCAGAGGAGAACGAGCATCGGCCCCGTCGACGGACCGCCGTGCAGGATCACGACCGGCGTGTAGGCACCCGCGATCGCCGCGTAGATCGCCGCGTGATCGCCGCGGCGCAGCCAGTCGGACAGGTCGGGGCGCTCGGTCATGTGGTAGGCGGCGGAGAAGCCGAGGGTCGCGATCAGGCTGGCGGCGTAGACGAGGGCCGCCACCGTCACCGGAGAGCCCCCGTGCCAGCGCGCCGCGTAGAAGATCATCAGCGGGATCGCGAGGGCGGCGGCGCCGAGCCCCAGGAGGTGGATCGCGTGGTCCGCACGCCGCTCGGCGTCGGTGTATTCCCGGGTTGTCTCTAGTTCCGGAGACTGCGCCACGACGTATCCTTGCCGTCTGCCGAATTCATCACCCGGAACGTCCGGGAAGCCCAAGAAGTTGCGCATCCATCCGCAACTTTCTCGTCCGCGCCACCGGCCATGCCTTGCGCCGGGCGATGCTAAAAGCTTGCGCGGCCCCTTCTATCTCTCGCGCGGCTACATGCCCGCGACCGTCGCATCACGGGCCGGCCTGTCGGCGGCGAACGTGCGCCGACAGGATGAGTCCCTGTGCGCCCGACCGAAATCCCGGCCGCCCGCTTCCTGCGGCTCGCCCGTGCCGGCTCCTGCGTTCGCCTTTGCAACGCCGGAGGAACGAAGTCATCGACGCCACGTTGCCGCTCCGACCGAACTCGGCGAGCCGCGGTGCTGGCGGCCGGGGGCGCGCGTGCCCGATCGGCACGAAAATTCACGGAGGTGGCGATGTCAAATGAGACCGGGTCCAGCGGCTCCGATCCGAAAGACGGGAACGAGCGGCTGCGACAGACGGCCGAGGACGCCAGGGCCGCGGCCGGAGGCCGGTACGGAGAGGCGAAGCGCAAGGCCGGCGAGACTGCCGGGCAGGTGCGGCGCCGGGCCGAGGCCGAGGCCGAGCGCGGCAAGAACCGCGGCGCGGGCGAGATCCACAACTGGGCCAGCGCGCTCGAGCGCGCGGCCGGCGAGCTCGGCCGCGACACCGCCCAGGGCCGCGCGGTGCACGCGGTCGCCGAGCAGGTCGACGATCTCGCGCGCTCCATCGAGAACCAGAGCGTCGGCGACATGGTGGGCAAGCTCGCCGCGTTCGGCCGGCGCAACCCGGCGGTCCTCGCCGGCGGAGCGGTGCTCGCCGGCTTCGCGCTCTCCCGCTTCGCGACCGCCCGCCCCGAATCCGAATTCGACCATGAGGAGGACCGGCGATGAGCGCCGACAGGATCACGGAACCGCACGGGCCGACCGCCGAGGTCGGCACGCCGGAGCGCCGCTCGACCGGCACGCTCCTGAACGACATCGTCAACCAGATCTCCAGCCTGATCCGCAAGGAGCTGCAGCTCTTCAGCGCCGAGGTCGGCGAGAAGACCAACCTGGCCTTTGCCGCGGTCGGCATGATCGTGACCGGCGGCATCCTGCTGCTCGTCGCGCTCCACGCCCTGATGACGGCGCTGATTGCGCTCCTCGTCTTCTTCGGCATCGGCGTTGCGCTCGCGTCGCTGATCGCGGGCGTTGCCGTCGCGATCATCGGCTACGGACTGATCAGCAGCGGCCGCAAGAGCCTGAAGGCCTCGAGCCTGGCGCCGACGCGCACGGCCGACTCGCTGCAGCGTGACGCCCATGCCGCGAAGGAGGCCGCCCGATGACCAGCACCACCACCGATCCCGGCAGCAAGAGCCCAAGCGAGATCCAGCGCGAGCTCGAGGACGAGCGCGGGCGCCTGCGCGAGACCGGCCGCGCGCTGCAGGGCAAGCTGTCCGTGGGCACCATCGTCGACGAGCTGCTGGCGCGCACGCGGGACCGCGGGCCCGACTATGCGGTCGGGATTGGCCGCGCGATCCGCGAGAACCCGATCCCGGTCGCGCTGATCGGCATCTCGCTCGCATGGCTGATGGCCGGCGGCCAGCGCCTGAGCGAGGAGCGCTCGCGCTATGGCAGCGGGCTCGACCTCGACGAGGAACCGGACTTTCCGCCTCCCGCCCGCCCCTTCGATGCAGCGCCTTCCGAGCCGGGCCCGGCACCGCTGGAGGACGACCCGGCGGTCGGTCCGGCCGACCCGTTGCGTCCGAGCCCGCTCGCAGGCGACACCGGCGCCGGCAGCTCCGGCCTGCGGCCGAGCCCGCTGGCCGACGAGGAAGATGAGCCGCTCAGGCTCGGCGATCGGCCCGGCCTCGGCGGGAAGCCGGCCGGGCATACGCCCGACCCGCTGAAGGATGAGGATGACGACGAGCCGCTGACCCTTGGCGAGGATACGCGGAGCGGCGGCACCGGCTCGACGCCTCCGCCGGCCTCGCGTTCGCTTGAGGGTGGCGAGCACAAGCGGCCCTGGGAAACCGACGACAAGGACAAGATCTGATGGCTGAGGCACGCGATACGCATGCGGGCGACGCGCCCGCCGCCGACAACCGCTCGACCGGAGCGCTGCTCGGCGACCTGACCAACGAGATATCGAACCTGTTCCGGGGCGAGCTCCGGCTGTTCCGGGCCGAGATCGGCGAGAAGTCAAACCAGATCTTCGCCGCGCTCGCGCTGATCGTCGCCGGGATCGTGCTCCTGCTGCCGGGGCTGAACGCGATCATGGCGTTCGTGATCGGCGTGATCGCGACGCTCGGCATCGGCACCGGCTGGGCCGCGCTGATCGCGGCGGTCGTGGTCGGACTGATCGGCTACGCCCTCGTCAACAGCGGCATCAGCAAGCTGAAGACCGCGCGGCTGACGCCGGACCGCACCATGCACTCGCTCGGCGAGGATCAGAAGACGGCGAGGGAGATCGCACGATGAACAATCACAAGACGTCCGCCGAGCTCGAGCGCGAGACCGAGGAGGAGCGTGCGCGCCTCCGCGCCTCGGCCGAGGAGCTGCAGGACCGGATCTCGGTCGGCGCGCTGGTCGACGAGGCCCTCGACCGCTTCCAGAAGGGCGGCGAGCAGGGCGGTGCCTTTGCACGCAACCTGGGACGCAGCGTCCGCGACAACCCGGTTCCCGTCGCGATGGTCGGCATCGGCCTCGCCTGGCTGATGTCCGGCGGCCAGCGGCGGAGCCTCGACCCCCGCCACGGCTGGGATCGCGCGCGCAACTACTTCGGCAGCGACGATCCTTACGCCGACGACTACGATGACGGTCCCGGCTGGGGCGAGCAGGCACGGGCGCGGGCGGGTTCCGCGGCCGACAGCGTCTCCGGCGCCGCCGGCGAGGCCGGCCGCCGGGCCGGCGAGACGGCCGAGGAGTATCGCCGCCGCATGCACGACGCGCGGATGCGCGCGGGCGCTGCCGCAGGCGACATGCGAAGGCGCGCGGGCGAGGCCGCGGACGAGTATCGCCGTCGCATCGGTGAGACCGCCGGGCGCGCTCGCGAGTCCGCGCGCAGGACCGGTGCTTCGATCGCCGAGAGCGGCGAGCACGCCTACTGGCAGGCGCGCGAGTACGGCAATCGCGCCGGCGACAGCGCCCAGCGCTTCGCCGAGGAGAACCCGCTGGTGCTCGGCGGCCTCGCGCTGGCGCTCGGCGCCGCCCTGGGTGGGCTGCTGCCGAACAGCCGCGCCGAGAACCGCCTGATGGGCAGCACGGCCGAGCGCATGCGCAGCGAGGCCGCCCGCACGGCGCGGCAGGAGGGCGAGCGCGCCCGCCACGTCGCCGAGACCGCGCTCGAGGAAGGCCGCCGCGCCGCCGGGGAGGCTCTGGACGAGGCCGCCGGCGAAGGCGCCCGGCTCATGGAGCGCACCGAGGCCCGGTTCCGCGAGGCAGGCGAGCGGGTCGAGCGCGCGGCCGAGGACGAGGCCGAGCGCCAGAACCTCGGCGGCAGCGTGAAGAGCCACGCGCCCGACTGACGCGCTGCCCGCGAGCCGGTCAATCAGAGCCCCGGCCGTGCATCGGCCGGGGCTTCGTCGTGGCGGCATCCATAGATCAACCGAATGGAGCTCGCATGAAACGCGTCTTGACGCTTCAGACGACGAAGTCGAAGGCCGCGTCGAGGTCGCCGTCGGCGCGGCGGGCGGGCTCGATCGAGGCCGCCCGCTGGCCGCGCCGGCCGAGCCGGCGGAACAGGAAGTCGGTGCGGTTGAGCGGGTGGCCCTCGAGGTAGACCTGCGTCGTCAGCCAGCTTCCGTCGGGGCGGCCGACGCGGGCGTGGATGTGCGGCGTGCGGCCGGGATACGGAACCGGCCGGATCGTGCGGAAGCGGTAGCGGCCCTCGGCGTCGGTGACGGTGCGGCCGAACCCCTGGAACGCGGTGTCCCGCTCGCCCGGCTGGCGATCCATCCGGTGCAGGTAGCGGCCGCTTGCGTCGCACTGCCAGATCTCCACCGGCGCCTCCGCGAGGGGTGCGCCCTCGCGGCCGAGCACCCGGCCCGACAGGTGCAGCACCTCGCCGCCCGCCTCGCGCACCGCGCCCTCGATCTTCACGAGGTCCCAGTCGGTGTCGGCGAACCGCTGCTCCGGCGGCGGGCTGAACGGCCCCTCCGTCTGCGGCGGCGTCGGGACCGCCGCGTCCGCCCGGCGCGCGGCGGCGGCCCCGAGGAGCCCCAGCAGCATCCGTCGACTGATCCGGCTCAGCATCGCATCCTCCCGCGAGTTCCCGTCCTCGATCCGGCCCGCGTGGGCGCGGGCGTCAGGATGTCGCCAACGCGCGGGGTCACGTCGCTCAAATTCCAGCCCCTGCGGCCCGAGCCTCTATTGTCGCGCCCCTGACGGGGCTCGGCCAGGGGAGATCAGGTCCGATGAGATCACAAGCGCGTGCGGTTGTCGTCGGCGGCGGCGCGGTCGGCTGCTCGATCGCCTATCACCTCGCGAAGGCGGGCTGGACCGACACCGTGCTGCTCGAGCGCGACGAGCTTACGAGCGGCAGCACATGGCACGCGGCGGGCCTGCTCCCCTATTTCAACATGAGCTACGCGACGACGTGGATCCACGACCACTCGATCAAGCTCTACAAGGCGCTCGAGGAGGAGACGGGCCTCAACGCCGGCTTCGCGGTGGTGGGCAACCTGCGCATGGCCCAGAGTGCCGAGCGCATGGACGAATACATGCTCTATGCCTCGACCGCCGAGACGGTCGGCGTGCCGTTCGAGTGGCTGACACCGGACCAGATCAAGGAGCGCTGGCCGCTCCTCCGGACCGATGATCTCGTCGGCGCCATCTACCACCCGACCGACGGCTACATAAACCCGGCCGACGTGACCCAGGCGCTGGCCCGCGGCGCGCGCCAGCGGGGGGTCGAGATCGTCCGCAAGGCTCAGGTCGACGCCCTCGAGCGGCGGAACGGCGAATGGCTGGTCAAGGGCCGGATCATGGGCGAGCGCGGCGGCAACCTCGTGCCGACCGAGGAGCCGTTCGAGATCGTGGCCGAGCACGTGGTCACCGCCACCGGCAACCACGCCCAGCGCACCGCCGACATGCTGGGCATCGCGATGCCCGCGATCCCGGTCGAGCACCAGTACATCGTGACCGAGCCCGACAAGGCCCTGCAGGAGTGGCGGCAGGCCGGCAACCCGGAGCATCCGGTGCTGCGCGACGCCGACGCCAAGTGGTACGTGCGCGAGGAGCGCGGCGGCTGGATCCTCGGTCCTTACGAGCGGAACGCCCCGGCCCGCTTCGTCCACGGGGTGCCCGAGAGCTTCCGGGCCGACCTGTTCCCCCTCGATCTCGAGCGGATCGAGGAGGAGTACATGTCGATGCTCCACCGCATCCCGTCGTCGGAGGAACTGGGGCTCAAGGACGACTTCAATGGCCCGATCTGCTACACGCCCGACGGCAACCCGCTGCTCGGCCC
>DATKCY010000325.1:0-21491 GCA_035512995.1 Thermohalobaculum sp. | reverse complement strand
CCGAGTAGCGCCAGCGCCGCCTCGGCCCGCGGCTGCGGGTCGAGCGGCGAGGGCGCGCCGGGCCGGGGCTCGGGCAGGCCGAGGCCGGGCGGCATCTGCAGCGGCCGGCGCTTGATGACGGCGAACTCGTCGGGCGGCGGGATCCCCTGCCCCAGCGCCTGGAGCGGGCTGCCGATGCGGTCGCAGCCGGCGGTGAGCGCGCCCGCGGCGATGGTCGTCGCCAGCAGCGCTCCGAGATGCAGTCTCATTCTCTCCCTCCACTCCGGCGCCGGCGGCGCGGGGCGCAGTGTGGCGCCTCGGCGCGCGGGGCGCAACGGTTCCGCCCGCTCATGCCTTCAGCGCGATCAGGACCGCGCCCGCGAAGATCGCGACGTCGGCCACGTTGAACGCGTACGGGTTGTCGATGCCGCAGCAGCTCATGTTCAGGAAGTCGGCGACGGCGCCGTAGCGGACCCGGTCCCAGGCGTTGCCGACGGCGCCGCCCATGACGATGCCGGCGCCGAGCGCCAGCCACCACTCGCCCCGGCGCACCGCCCACCAGGCGAGCGCCCCCGAGATCGCGAGCGCGAGCCCGACCAGAACCCAGCGTTGCAGGCCCGCGTCGTCGGCGCCGAACAGGCCGAAATTGATGCCGGTGTTCCAGGCCATGGTGAAGTTCAGGAACGGATCGACGACCCTGATCTCCTGGCGGTTGGCCAGGTCCATCGCCTCGACCACCAGCCACTTGGTCAGCTGGTCGAGGAGGAAGACGGCGAGCGCCACCAGCGCGATCAGCCGGAGCGTCCGCCGGGCGCTCAGGAGCGGCCCGTCGGGGTCCGGACGGCGGCTTTCACCGGGAATGTGGCGCTGACTCATCTGCAAGCCGTCTCGGTTGGGCCAGGCGTTCGGCAAGGTCGGTCCTCCGGGAAGCGGCTGGCATTCCTCGTCGAACGACTTCACGAGCGTCCGCGGAACTCCGTCGCCACGATGGCGGATTGCCCGGTCGATCCCGAACATGGTGCCGAACTCATCGGGATCGAGCGAGCGCGGCGTCGCAGCGGCCGCAGACGCCCGCATGCGCATGCGCGCCGACGTCGGGCAGCACCTTCCAGCAGCGGGCGCATTTCGCGCCCTCCGCCTCGGCCGGGACGACGGCGACGCCCGGCACCTCGGGCAGGCGGAACGCGCCGTCCGGGGCCGGGTCGCCGGTCACGCGGATGGCGGAGGTGATGCAGAGCTCGGCCAGCGGCACCGCGTCGAGCAGGGCCCGAAGCTCCGCGTCGTCCACGTGCAGGACGGGCGCCGCCTCGAGCGAGGCGCCGATGCGACCCGCGCGCCGCTCGACCTCGAGCGCGCCGGTCACGACGCGGCGGACCCGGCGGACGGCGGCCCAGCGCGCGGCCAGCGCGTCGTCCCGCCAGGCCTGCGGCGTCTCCGGGAAGTCGACCAGGTGGACCGAGCTTTCCGCCCCCGGGAAGCGCTCGATCCACACCTCCTCCATCGTGAAGGCGAGCATCGGCGCGAGCCAGGTCACGAGCCGGTGGAACACGGCGTCGAGCACGGTGCGGGTCGCCCGCCTGCGCGCGGCGCCGGCCGGGTCGCAGTAGAGCGCGTCCTTGCGGATGTCGAACCAGAAGGCCGAGAGGTCCGAGGTCGCGAAGGCGAAGAGCTTCTGGAACACGTCCTGGAAGTCGTGCGCGCGGTAGCCGCGCCGCACCTCGCCGTCGAGCCGGGCCAGCCGGTGCAGCACCCAGCGCTCGAGCTCGGGCATCTCGTCCGGCTCGATCCGCTCGGCCTCGTCGAAGCCGTCGAGGGCGCCGAGCAGGAAGCGGAGCGTGTTCCTGAGCCGCCGGTAGCTGTCGGCCGTGCCCTTGAGGATCTCGGGGCCGATCCGCAGGTCGCCCGAATAGTCCGACTGCGCGACCCAGAGGCGCAGGATGTCGGCGCCGTACTGCGCGATGACCTTTTCCGGCGCGACCGTGTTGCCGAGCGACTTGGCCATCTTCTGGCCCTTCTCGTCCAGCGTGAAGCCGTGCGTCAGCACGCCCTCGTAGGGCGCCCGCCCGCGCGTGCCGCACGACTGGAGGAGCGACGAGTGGAACCAGCCGCGGTGCTGGTCGGTGCCCTCGAGATAGAGGTCGGCCGGCCAGACCCCGTCGGCCCGGTCGCGGAGCACGAAGGCGTGGGTGGAGCCGGAATCGAACCAGACGTCGAGGATGTCGGTCACCTGCTCCCACTCCGCCGGGTCGTGGTCGGGCGCCAAGAAACGTTCGGCCGCGCCGTCGGCGAACCAGGCGTCGGCGCCTTCCGCGCGAAAAGCCTCGACGATGCGCGCGTTGACGGCCGGGTCGCGGAGCAGATCGCCGGTCTCGCGGTGGACGAAGGCGGTCAGCGGCACGCCCCAGGCGCGCTGGCGCGAGAGCACCCAGTCCGGCCGGTTCTCGATCATCGCGCGGAGCCGGTTCCGGCCCGACGGCGGCGTCCACGTGACCCGCTCGTCGATGGACTTCAGCGCCCGCGCGCGGATCGTGTCGCCGTCCTCGCCCATGCCGTCGTCGAGCGGCTCGTCGATCGCGACGAACCACTGCGGCGTGTTGCGGAAGATCAGCGGCGCCTTCGACCGCCACGAGTGCGGGTAGGAGTGCATGAGCCGCCCGCGCGCGATCAGCGCCCCGGCCTCGGCCAGCTTGTCGATCACGCGGGCGTTGGCGTCCTTCTCGCGGCCCTTCTCGTCGAAGATCACGGCGCCGCCGAAGAACGGCAGGTCAGGCCGGAAGGAGCCGTCCTCGAGCACGTTGTGCGTCATCGGCAGGCCGTGCTTCTGGCCGATCGCGTAGTCGTCGGCGCCGTGGCTGGGCGCGGTGTGGACGAAGCCGGTGCCGGCCTCGTCGGTGACGTGCGGGCCCGGCAGCATGGGTACGGGGAAGTCCCACTCGCCCTGCGCCCCGTCCAGGTCGCGGAACGGGTGGGCGCAAACAAGCCCACGTAACTCGTCCGGTGAGACGGCCCGAACCTTTTCCCAGCTCTCGACCCGCGCCTTGCTCATGACCTCCTCGGCCAGTGCGTCGGCGAGTAGATATAGGTCGCCAGTGCGTGCCCAGTTGCCATCGGGTGCGGCAGTCACCCGATAGAGGCCGTAGTCTAGATCGGGATTGTAGCAAATCGCGCGGTTTTGCGGGAGAGTCCACGGAGTAGTTGTCCAGATTACGATGTTTGTCCCAAGCAAGTCGGACAGTTCCGCACCATCACGGGCCGCGATAAAGACCGGAAACTTCACCCACACCGTATGGCTCTTGTGGTCGTGGTACTCGACCTCGGCCTCGGCGAGCGCGGTCTTCTCGACCACCGACCACATCACCGGCTTCGATCCGCGGTAGAGCGAGCCGTTCATCAGGAACGTCTGGAATTCCTCGGCTATCACGGCCTCGGCCCCGTGGGCCATCGTCAGGTACGGGTCCTCCCAGTCGCCGGTGACGCCGAGGCGCCTGAACTCGGCGCGCTGGACGTCGATCCATTCCTCCGCGAAGCGGCGGCACTCGGCGCGCAACTCATTGATCGGGACCTCGTCCTTGTCGAGGCCCTTCGCCCGGTAGCGCTCCTCGATCTTCCACTCGATCGGCAGCCCGTGGCAGTCCCAGCCGGGCACGTAGCGGCTGTCGTGGCCCAGCATCTGGTGCGCGCGCACGACGAAGTCCTTGAGGATCTTGTTGAGCGCGTGGCCGATGTGCAGGTGGCCGTTGGCATAGGGTGGCCCGTCGTGCAGCACGTAGGGCGGGCGGTCGCCGGCGCCGGCGCGCAGCCGGTGGTAGACGTCGATCTCCTCCCAGCGCCTCAGCCACTCCGGCTCGCGCTTCGGCAGCCCGGCGCGCATGGGAAAATCGGTCTTCGGCAGGAAGAGCGTGTCCTTGTAGTCCGGCTCCTCCGCCGCGGCGGGCTTGGCGCCGGTGTCGGTCTCGGCGGTCATCTGACGCCTCTCGTCGGTCGCGTGTCGCTCTTCGTGGTCTCGGGCGCATCGGCCCCGGCGTCCCGGCTCGCGCTCAGCGGGCCGGGCCGGTAATTCGCGTGGCCGTGGCGATGGTACGGGGCATGGGCCGGGCTTATAGCCTCGGGCGCCGGGAGCGTCCAGCAGCCGGGGAGCGCGAACCGAACCACCGGCCGGGGGTCCGGCCGGTGCCCGAGTGTCCGCGGCAGCGCGAGGATTACTCCTTCGCGCCCTCGCCCTCGGCGGGAGCCTCCTCGCGCTCGGCGGTCTCCTCGCCCTCGGCCTCGGCGGCCTCGGCCTCGGCGGCCTCGGCCTCCTCCTCGTCCTCCTGGCTCGCCAGGCTCGACGGCGGCTGGATGTTGGCGATGACGAAGTCGCGGCCGATCGTCGGCTTCGCGCCCGCGGGCACGTCGGCCTGGCTGATGTGCAGCGTGTCGCCGATCTCGAAGCCCGAGAGGTCGACCGTGATCTGCTCGGGGATGTCGCCGGCGCGCACGCGCAGCTCGACCTCGTTGCGCACGACCGTCAGCACGCCGCCCGCGCGGAGCCCCGGGCACTCCTCCTCGCCGGTGAAGACGACCGGGATGAACAGGTTGATCATCGACCGCTCGCTGAGCCGCAGGAAGTCGGCGTGGATCGGCAGGTCGCGCACGACGTCGCGCTGCACGTCGCGGCAGATGACGGTGGTCTGCTCGCCCTCGACGTCGATCTTGACGAGCGTCGACAGGAAACGGCCCTGCTTCAGCGCCTTCAGGAGGACGTTGTGGCGGATGTTGACGGATTTCGGGTCCTTGTTGCCGCCGTAGACGACGGCGGGCACGAACCCGGCTCTGCGCGCGGCGCGGGCAGCCCCTTTGCCCGTTCCTTCCCGCGCGTGAGCCTCGATGATCGGCATGTCTGCCATCGGGAGAGCTCCTCGCTTCGGTGAAACCGTATCGCCGCGGACGATCCTCCAGGGGTGTAAGCGCCGCGGGATGCGGCGTTCTACGCGATTCGGCCGGGAATGCAAGGCAGGCGCGTCACGGGGCAGTCATGGGGCTCCGGGGCGCGCGGAGCGCCGGCGCATCACCGGCCGGAGGAGCGCGGATGGCGCCGGACGAATAGGACGGCGGCAGCTCCGGCGACCGGGAGGGGCGCCGTCGGACCGCCTACTGCGCCGCGCCGCCCGTCTCCGGACCCTCGGCGTCCGCCGGCTCCTCCTCCGCCGCATCGCCCTCGGCGGGCGCTTCCGCCCCGGCCCGCGCCGACGGCTCCGCCTCGATCCCGCCGGCGCGACCGCCCGGCGGCGCGCCCAGCGGGACGCAGTCGGGATTGCAGACCATCACCGTGCGCTCGCTCCCGCGAAAGACCTCCGCCCGCGGCTCCTGCGGCACGCTCACGCGCACGTTCAGGCGGGACAGGACCTCCGCCTCCTCTCCCAGGACGACCACGTTCGTCGTGCCGGCGGCCAGCGCGGTCAGCACCACGGTCCGGTCGTTGACCGCCGTCGCGTCGAGGACGCCGGAATCGCCGACGATGATCGTGCCCACCGGCTCGGAGAAGCGCACGACCTCCGCGTGGCCGAGGCGCAGCGCGGCCGCGCGCACCGCGACCTCGGGCGAGGCGGGGATCGCGGGGCCCGCCGTCACACCCTCCATGCCGGCGCGCGCGCCACCGGCCGCCAGCAGCGGCACCACCAGCGCGATCTGTCGAAGCCTGATCCGCAAGGCGCGCCCTCCCTCTCGGCACCCGGTCCGTCCGCCGTGCGTCCACAATGGCGCCGACGCGTGACCCAAGCGTTACCGCGACGACGCCGGACGTCGAGGGAACGTCGAGGGAACGCCGCAAAAGTATAAAATTAGAAATTTTTCCTCTGTATTTTACTCCACCAGCCTATAGACTCGGTTGTTGAAATAAGATGGAATTCATGTAAATCACGACGCACACTCTTGGATGAAGGAGCAACAAGATGGCAATGCTGAAGCAGTTTTTTTGGAGGGAAGAGGGCGCGACCGCAATCGAGTACGGTCTGATCGCCGCGCTCATCGCGGTCGTGATCATCGGCGGAGTCACCCTCGCCGGCGACAGCCTCTCGACCACGTTCAACACGATCGCCAACAGCCTCTGACGGTCGCGAGCCGTCAGGGCGATGCGGCGGGGTCCGCCCGCGCCGCATGAATGTCCGGGGGGTGGTCCATCACGGATGGGCGCCCCCCGCTCGCTTTGCGGGAGAACCAGAAATGAGAACCGGCACCGCCAGCTTCGGCCGCAAGACGACGCCGCAATCCTCCGCGGACAACGACCGGCGCCGTCCGGAGCCGCGGCCGGACGCGGGCCAGGCTCGGACCGGCGGCGCCGGGGACGGGGCCGAGCCGGCACGTCAGGACCGGCTGTTCGAGCTGAAGGTCAAGATCTTCTCGACGCTGATCGACCTGATCGACATCTCCAGGCTGGCCGAGACCTCTCCGGCCGACGTGCGGCGCGAGATCGCCCAGCTGGTCGCCGAGATCATCCGCCAGAAGGGCCTCTCCGTCTCGGTCACCGACCAGGACAAGCTGACCGAGAGCATCACCAACGACGTGCTGGGCTACGGCCCGCTCGAGCCGCTGCTGGCGCGGGACGACATCTCCGACATCATGGTGAACGGCGCCAACAAGATCTTCATCGAGACCGGCGGGCGGGTGGAAGAGACGGAGATCCGGTTCAAGGACAACCAGCAGCTCCTGAACATCTGCCAGCGCATCGTCAGCCAGGTCGGCCGCCGCGTCGACGAGTCGAGCCCGATCTGCGACGCCCGCCTGCCCGACGGCAGCCGCGTGAACGTCATCACGCCGCCGCTCGCGGTCGACGGGCCGGCGCTGACCATCCGCAAGTTCAAGAAGGACAAGCTGACCCTCGACCAGCTCGTCCGGTTCGGCTCGATCTCTCCCGAAGGCGCCGAGATCCTCAAGATAATCGGTCGCGTCCGCTGCAACATCGTCGTCTCGGGCGGCACCGGCTCGGGCAAGACCACGCTCCTGAACTGCCTGACCGGCTCCATCGACCACGAGGAGCGGATCGTGACCTGCGAGGACTCGGCCGAGCTCCAGCTCCAGCAGCCCCACGTCGTCCGGCTCGAGACCCGCCCCCCCAACATCGAGGGCGAGGGCGTGGTCACCATGCGCGACCTCGTGAAGAACTGCCTGCGCATGCGCCCCGAGCGCATCATCGTCGGCGAGGTGCGCGGCGCCGAGGCCTTCGACCTGCTCCAGGCGATGAACACCGGCCACGACGGCTCGATGGGCACGCTGCACGCGAACAGCCCGCGCGAGGCGCTGAGCCGCATGGAGTCGATGATCTCGGTCGGCGGCATCAACCTGCCGCCGAAGACGATCCGCGAGATGATGGCCGGCTCGATCGACGTGATCGTGCAGGCCCAGCGCCTGCGTGACGGCAGCCGCCGGATCACCAGGATCACGGAGGTCCTCGGCATGGAGGGCGAGGTGATCATCACCCAGGACCTGTTCGTGTTCGAGATCACGGGCGAGGATGCCGACGGCAACATCCTCGGCTTCCACCGCTCCAACGGCAGCGGGCGCCCGGGCTTCTGGGACCGCGCCCGCTACTACGGCGAGAGCCAGCGCCTGGCCCGCGCCCTCGACGAGAGCGAGCGGCGCGACGAGCGCCGGGGGATGGAAGATGCGCGCTAGGCCGGCAGACCGCGGCTCCGCCGGAGCGAGGGCCTGATGCCGCAGGAGAGCATCATGCTGCTCGCCGCCCTCCTGCTCGGCGTCGCGCTCGCCGGCTCGGCGCTCGCGCTGCTCGCTCCCGGGCTGATGGCGCGCGACCCGATGAAGCAGCGCGTCGCGCGGATGGCCGAGAGCGGCGGGGAGCGGGAGGGCAAGCAGCCCGGCCGGGGCGGGCGGCAGAAGTCGATCGGCGATCTGCTGCGCGAGATCGAGGAGGTGCAGCGCCAGCGCGGGCGTCGCACGCTGCGCCTGCGGCTCCGGCAGGCCGGCCTGAGCTGGTCGAAGCCGGCCTACATCGCGCTCTGCGTCGCGGTCGGCGGCGTGGTGCTGGCGGCGGGCCTGGTCTTCGGCCTCCGTCCCCTCATCGCCGCGGGCTTCGCCGTCGGCGCGGGCGCGGGCCTGCCGGAGCTCGCCCTCCGCGTCCTGCGCAAGCGCCGGATGGGATCGATGGAGGCCGAGTTCCCGAACGTCGTCGACATCATCGTTCGCGGCGTGAAGTCGGGCCTGCCGCTGCCCGATTGTCTGCGCATCATCGCGGCGGAGTCGCGCGAGCCGCTCCGCAGCGAGTTCGGCAAGGTCGTGCGCGACCAGGCCGTCGGGCTGTCGACCCCGGACGCGATCGAGCGCCTCGCCAGCCGCGTTCCGCTGACCGAGGCGAGCTTCTTCGCGATCGTCATCGCGATCCAGAGCGGCACCGGCGGCAGCCTGTCGGAGTCGCTCGCCAACCTCTCGACCGTCCTCCGCGAGCGCAAGAAGATGCGCGCCAAGGTGCGCGCCCTCAGCGCCGAGGCGAAGGCCTCCGCGATGATCATCGGCTCGCTGCCCCTGTTCGTCACGGTCATCATCTACATGACGAGCCCCGACTACATTCTCCTGCTGTTCCAGACGGCGCTCGGGCAGATGGTCCTCGCCGGCTCGGCGCTCTGGATGCTGGTCGGCATCCTCATCATGCGCCGCATGATCAACTTCGAGATCTGAGCCCCATGTCCGAGATCCAGGCCTTCATCGACAATCCGGAGCCGCTGATCGCGATCCTCTCGGCGCTTGCCACCACCGCGGCGATCCTCGCGGTCAGTTGGCCCTATCTCCAGCCGGACGCGCTGGCCGGGCGCCTGCGCCGGATCGAGGACGAGCGCGAGCGCATCCGCCAGCGCGAGCGCAAGAAGCTGAACGCGGAGAATGAGAGCGAGGCGACGCTCCGCCTGCGCGAGCCCCGCAAGATCTACCAGACCATCGTCTCGAAGCTGGGGCTCGGCGAGAACACCGAGGACACCGGCATGCGCCGGCGCCTGCAGATGGCGGGCTACCGCGGCACCGCCGCCGCGACCGCCTATGTCGCGGTCGGCATGATCTCGACCGTCGTCCTGTTCCTCGCCACCTTCACCTATCTCTACTTCATCATCCGGCTCGACCAGCCCCTGCCGGTGACGGTGATGTTCGCGGCGCTCGCGGGGGCGCTCGGGTACTTCACGCCGCCGCTCTACATCAAGAACCGGATCAGCAAGCGGCAGGCCGAGGTGGCGAAGTCCTGGCCCGACGCGCTCGACCTGATGCTGATCTGCATCGAGTCCGGCATGGCGATCGAGAGCGTGTTCCGCAAGGTCGCCGAGGAGATCGGCGTCCAGAGCCCGGTGCTGGCCGAGGAGCTCAGCCTGACGACGGCGGAGCTCTCGTATCTTCAGGACCGGCGCCGCGCCTACGAGAACCTCGCTGCGCGCACCGAGGTCGAGTCGGTGCGCAGCGTCGTCACCAGCCTGATCCAGTCCGAGAAATACGGCACGCCGCTCGCGCGCGCCATCCGCGTGCTCGCCCAGGAAAGCCGCGACATGCGCATGGCGCAGGCCGAGAAGAAGGCGGCCTCGCTGCCGCCGATGCTGACCGTTCCGATGATCCTGTTCTTCATGCCGGTGCTGTTCGCCGTCATCACCACGCCCGCGATCATCCAGATCATGGAGAGCTGACGACATGGGACACCGACGGTCCCCCACCCCGCCCTGCCGGCGCGCCGCGGGCTTCGCCGCGAACGACCGCGGCGCCGCCGCGATCGTCCTCGCCGTCGCCCTGCCCGTCATGATCGGCGGCATGGCGCTCGGCACCGAGGTCGGCTCCTGGTTCATGGGCCAGCGCGAGCTGCAGCAGGCGGCCGACCTGGCCGCGCACGCGGCCGGGGTCAAGCTGCGCGAGGGCGCCGACGAGGCCACGATGCGCGACGCCGCGCTCGACGTCGCCAGCGCCTCCGGCTTCGACGGCGGCACCGACACGCTGACCCTGCTGAACCCGCCGGACACCGGAGCCTTTGCCGGCGACGCCGACAGCGTCGCGGTCCGGCTCCTGCGCGACCAGCCGCGCTACTTCACGCGGATCTACTCGTCCGAGCCGGTGGACCTGAACGCGCGCGCGGTGGTGGCGGTGCAGGGCGGGGCGACGGCCTGCCTGCTCGCGCTCTCGACCTCCGCCTCGGGCGCCGTCACCATCTCCGGCTCGACCGAGGTCACCTTCGAGGGCTGCGACGTCGCCTCGAACTCCTCCGCCTCGGACAGCTTCCTGATGTCGGGCGGCGGCTCGATGCTCTCGACCGGCTGCGTCAACACCGTCGGCGGGGCCCAGACGACCGCCGGCCTGACCATGACCGACTGCACCTCGGTCAACGCCAACGCTCCTCCCGCCGCCGACCCCTATGCGGACGTCGCGGAGCCGGAGCTGACCGGCACCTGCCAGCCGAGCGGCTCGGTAAAGGACAAGACCCTCACGCCGACCGAGAACCACCCGAGCGGCGTGCCGGCCATGCGCTTCTGCTCCGGCCTCGACGTCAGGGGCTCCGTCACCTTCGACCCCGGCCTCTACCTGATCGAGGGCGGCAGCTTCACCATCAACAGCAACGCGCTCGTCGTGGGCAGCGGCGTCACCTTCTACCTGGGCGACGGCGTGGAGATGAAATTCAACGGCTCCGCCCAGTTCAGCTTCTCCGCGCCGACGAGCGGACCCTTCTCGGGCCTGCTGATCTTCGGCAGCCGCAGCGCCACCACGGCGCAGCACACGGTGACCGGCAACGCGGCCTCGACCCTCGACGGCGCGATCTACACGCCGGCGAGCCACCTGGATTTCACCGGCGACTTCACCGACGACAGCGGCGGCTGCGTCCAGGTGGTGACGTCGACGGTGCAATTCTCCGGCAACTCGTCGTTGCAGGTGGACTGCGCGGCCACCGGCACCCGCACCGTCGCCGTCCGCGAGGAGGTCCGGCTGGTCGAGTGATACCAGCGGCACGAAGGCCCCACCGCTCTGCCGTCGCGTCCGGGGCAGGCTTGACCGGGCAATCTCGCCAATGCGGCGGTTCGCGGCGTCGAGGCACGAGATGCCCCGGTCAGAGCCTGCCCCGGACGTGATCCGGGGTCGGGGCATGACGAGCCAGTGAAAGCCGCCGCTGTCATGAGGCAGCGGCTCAGGACCCGCCGCCGTCACCGCCGCCGACCGAGCCTCCCGCCCCGCCCTGGGGCGGAGCGCCGACCCGCTCGTAGAACAGCTCCATGACCGCCAGCGTGCGCCGGCCGTCATAGGTGGCCTCGGGCCGGGGATGCACCGGCGGCACCGGATCGACCGCATGCATGGTGATGTTGCGCTCCTGGGCATCCCCCGCGGTCAGGGTGACGCGGTCGAGTCTGTCGGGACTGTCGAAGTCCAACGGCGCCGCGCAGGCAGACAGGCCGAGCGCCAGCAGCGGCAGGACCGCGAGCCGCCCCGCCCGCCCGGGTCGGGCCGGGCCGCGCGACCCGCGCTCCGCCGCCCTGCCGCGCCCCGCCGGCGCCACCGGCCCCGCAAGCGCCCGCCCTGCCCGTCCCGGCCGCGTCACAGCCCCGGCTCCGGCGCCGCCGGCAGGTCGATGATGTGGCCGTAGGGCCCGATCACGCCGCGGCCCTCGGCGATGGCGAGCAGCCGGTCGGCGTCGATCTCCTGCCGGCCGGTCAGGAAGAACTCGGCGCTGCTCGTCGCCAGCGTGCGGTCGAGCGGGGTCGCGAGTTCCAGCCCCGGCCCCACCGGCCGCGCGAGCCGCGGCGTCACGATGATGACGAGGTCGGTCTCCTGCTTCTGGAACGAGGCGGAGCGGAACAGTGCCCCGATCACCGGAATGTCGCCCAAGAGCGGCACCTGGTCGTGGCGCCTGGTGTTGCTCGACTGCAAGAGCCCCGCGATCGCGAAGCTCTCGCCGTCGCGGAGCTCGACGGTGGTCTGCGCCCGGCGGGTCGTGAAGCCGGGCAGCGAGATCCCGCCCGCCTGGACCGTCGTCGAGAAGTCGATCTCGCTCACCTCCGGCTCGAGCGTCAGGTGGATCATGCCGTTGCCGAGGACGACGGGCGTGAAGGTGAGCCGCACGCCGAACTCCTTGAACTCGACGGTGACCTCGCCGTCCTGCTCGTTGATCGGGATCGGCACCTCGCCGCCGGCGAGAAAGCTCGCCGTCTCGCCCGAGAGCGCGGTCAGGTTCGGCTCGGCCAGCCGCCGGGCCAGCCCCTTGTCCTCGAGCGCCTGGATCAGCAGGTCCACGCGCAGGCCGTTCGACAGGATCTGCGTCAAGAGCGAGCCGAACGGCAGCGCGCCGCCGACCATCCCCTCGCGCGTCCGGAACCGGGTTCCGCCGTCGTCGGTGGTGCGGTCCGCGAACAGGCTGATGCCGAGGTCGCGCCCGGCATTGCGCGAGGCCTCGATGATCCGCACCTCGAGCAGGACCTGCTGCGCCTCCTCGACCCGCAGCGCGTTGATCACCGGCGCCTCGCCGTACTGCGCGGCGATCTCCATCACCCGCGCCAGGGTGGTGGCGTCCGGCACCAGGCCCTTCAGGCGCAGCCGCCCGTTGACGCTCTGGACGTCGATCGCGGCCTCGGGCGCCGCCTGCGCCAGCGCGAGCCGCAGGTCGGCGACGTCCACCCCGACCTCGACGTCGATCACGCCGAGCGGCCACTCGCCCGCGCCGAAGACGGTGACGTTGGTCTGCCCGGGACCGCGGCCGAGCACGTAGAACGTCCGGTCCGACAGCAGCACCACGTCGGCGATCGCGGGCTCGCCCACGACCAGCGTCTCGACGTCGACGGCGGTGCGCAGCACCTTGCTCTGCCCGATCGGCAGGTGGATCTTGGCGCTCGTGCCGTCGGTCGTGAGGTGGATCAGCGGCGCCTCCGCCCGCGCGCCCGCTGCCGGCGCCGCCGCCACGACCGCCGCCAGAAGCAGCGTGGCCGCGAACCGCGCCCACCCCGCCGCCGTCCCCCCGTGAGCCCCCGTGGTCATGCCCGTGCTCCCTGCCCGACCCCGACAGGCAACGCGGGAACGGTTAATTCCAGCCTAAGGCCGGGGCGCTCACGCCGCGCCGGCATGGCTCGCATCCCTGAGGAGCTCGAGATTGTTCTGAATCGTGATGCTGTCGGGCGCCAGCTCCAGCGCGCGCAGGAAGCTGCGCTGCGCCTTCGCCGCATCGCCCCGCAGCAGGTAGGAGTAGCCGACATTGTTGTGATAGGCGGCCGTGGTCCCGGCACGCCGCGCCGCCTCGGCATAGGCCTTGTCGGCGAGGTCGAAGCGGCGCAGCCGGTCATAGGCCGCGGCGAGGCCCAGCCACGCCTCCCCGCTGCCGCGCCCCAGCGCGATCGCCTCCTCGTAGTAGCGGGCCGAATAGCCGAAGTTGCCGACCCGGAAGTGCTCCTTCGCGACCTCGAGTTCGGCGCCGGCCGGGATCGCCGGCACGGCGTCCGGCAGCACGCCCGCGCGCAATGTCGCCTCGGCCGCCGACTGCTCCGCCGGCATCAGCCGTGCGCAACCGGCCCCGAGGCTTGCCACCGCAAACAGGACCGCGAACCCCACACTTGCCCTCGGCACCACGAGTCGCCCCTTCTCAGCCGCTCCCGGCAGTAACCATAGTCAAAGTAAAAATTTAATAAACAAGTCCTTCAAAGGCCAGATTGATAGGGCGTGCTTACAGAACCGGTTCCCCATAAAATCCGTTTGAATATCAGTAGTGAAATCATGTCAAACACAAGCTGACGGAGGTGAAGAGAAAGCGGTGGACTGTGCTGCTGATCCTTCGGAAGCAAGCAGGCGGGAGAGACAATGATCCGGATAGTGATCCTCACGGTCGCGCTCCTCGCCGGCGGCGGGGCGGCCTGGCTCGTCTATGGCGCACTGAGCGGAGGCGCCGCCGACGGCCCGGTCGCCGCGGCGCCGGCAGAGATCGCCACCACCGCGGTGCTGGTCGCCGCGGCGCCGATCAACCGCGGCGAGACGCTCGGCCCCGGCAACCTCGAATGGCAGGACTGGCCGGAGGCGGTCGTCAGCGACGCCGCGATCCGCCGCGACACGCAGCCGGACGCGATCGAGACCTACACCGACTGGACCTCGCGCGCCGGCTTCCTGCAGGGCGAGCCGATCCGGCCCGAGCGCCTGGTCGACGGCAGCGGCGGGCTGATGTCGGTCCTGCTCTCGCCCGGCAAGCGCGCGGTCGCGATGCCCATCTCGGCGGAGAGCGGCGCCGGCGGCTTCGTCATGCCGGACGACCGCGTGGACCTCGTGCACACGGTCGTCCGGGACGCCGGCGAGCCGATCAGCACCACCATCATCAGCAATGTGCGCGTGCTCGCCGTCGACCAGATGTCGGAGACGGCCGAGGACGGCGCGGCCAAGGTCGCGAGCACGGCGACGCTCGAGCTGACGCCCGAGCAGGTCGAGACGCTCAGCAACGCCCGCAACTCCGGCCGCCTGTCGCTCGCGCTCCGCTCGGTGGCGGACTTCGACGAGGTGCAGCCCGAGGAGGTCGTCGCGGTGGCGCCAGAGCCGCCAGCGCCGGAGCCCGCGATGGCGGCCGCCCCCGGCCCCGATGACGGGGAGGCCCCGCTGAGCCCGGCGCGGATCCGCATCATCGGCTCGGGCAATGTCGAGACGCTCGAGGTCGACCGCAGGGAGGGATGACGCCCGGCCCGGCCGAACCGCAGCACGGATGGGAAGGCCAGACGCGATGAGCGACAGGCAACAGGATGAGGACGCGCTCGCCCGCAAGCAGAGGCTCGCGGAAGGCGACGATGCCACGACCGCCGAGCCGGCGGACGATCCGGTGGACGAGGCGCCCGGTGGGGACGAGGCGCCCGGTGGGGACGAGGCGCCGGGTGGGGACGAGGCCGCGACGCCGCGGCGCAAGACCGCGCCGCCCCCTGCGGACGCCCGCGAGCAGGCCCGCGAGCAGGAGCGGCCGGCAGAGAGGCCGGCAGAGAGGCCGCCCGCCGAGCCCTCAGCCGGCGGCACCGTCTTCATCCCGCGCATCACGGCCGAGGCGTTCGTCGAGGACGACGCCATCCGCAAGGCGCTCGCCGAGGTCCAGGGCGACCGGCGCATGATGCGCGCCTCGCTCGAGGTGAACGAGGGCGACATCCGCACGGCGGCGAAGGCCTTCCGCGAGGAAGCGCCGGCCGAGCTCGTCATCGTCGAGAGCCGGCTCGCGGGCGAGGAACTCTTCCAGGCGCTCGAGCAGCTGGCCGAGCAGTGCCCCCCCGGCATGCGCGTGATCCTCATCGGGCACGTCAACGACGTCCGCCTCTACCGGCAGCTCCTGAAGTTCGGGGTCGGCGACTACCTCGTCGCGCCGGTCGAGCCGATCGCGCTGATCGAGGCGATCGGCCAGCTCTTCCAGGAAGGCGCGGCGGAGCGGCTCGGCAAGGTCGTGGCCTTCATCGGCGCGCGCGGCGGCGCCGGCTCCTCGACCGTCGCGCTGAACGTCGCCTCGGCGATGGGGCACCACTGCCACGCCTCCGCCCTGCTGATCGACCTCGACGTCCATTTCGGGACCGCGGCGCTCGAGCTCAATCTCGAGCCCGCGCAGGGCGTGCTCGAGGCGCTGGAGGAAGGCGAGCGCCTCGACGCGACCCTGCTCGACCGGCTGACCACGGCCTACGACGACCGCCTCGGTGTGCTGGCGGCGCCCTGCAAGCTCGGCGAGGCGCCGCTGACCGATCCCGACGCGGTCGCCCGGCTGATCGACACGGCCCGCTCGACGACGCCGCATCTGCTGCTCGATCTGCCGAGCGAGTGGTCGCCGGCCGTGCGCAGGGCCCTGCTCGCGGCCGACGAGATCGTACTGACCGTGACCCCCGACCTCGCCGCGCTCCGCAACGCGCGCAACATGGTCTCGACGCTGAAACCCGCACGCCAGAACGACGCGCCGCCGCGGCTGGTGCTGAACGGCTTCGGCCAGCCGAAGCGGAAGGAGCTGTCCGAGGAGGACCTGAAGCGCGTGCTCGACCTCGAGCCGGCGGCGCGCGTGCCCTTCGATCCCGTCGCCTTCAGCCAGGCGAGCGCGCAGGGGAAACCGGTCGCGCTCGCCTCCTCCGGCACGGCGCAGCCCTTCCGGCAGCTCGCCTGGACGCTCACCGGCCAGAAGGTCGGGAAGGGCGAGCGGAGCGGCATCGGCGGCTGGGCGCGACGTCTCCTGCTCGGGGGGCGGGCATGACCGCGTTCGTCCCCCTCCCCCGAGGCGCCGGGGGCACGGCCGCGTGCCTCCGCCGGTTCGTCCGCGACGAGCACGGCGTCTCCGCGATCGAGTTCGCGCTGCTCGCGCCGTTCCTCTTCTTCGCCGCCGCCGCCACGCTCGACCTCGGCCTCGCGCTCTACGAGCGCATGACGATGGACCGCCTGCTCCGCGGCGGCGCGCAGGCGGCGATGAGCGACCCGGGCGCGGCCGCGGTGCGCACCGTCGTCGAGGCGTCGGCCGAGGACGACTTCGCGCCCGGCGTCGAGTTCACGCTGACGGTCGAGCGCTACTGCGCCTGCCCGGCCGACACCGGCGTCGCCGTCGTCTGCACGAACCCGTGCGCCGACGGCGGCGCCCCGGGCATCTTCTACCGCCTCGAGGGGGCGCGGGAGTATCCGGGCATGGTCCTGCCCGCGATGGCGCTCGAGGCGGAGGCGAAGGTCCAGATCCGATGATCCTGCGCACGCTCAGGCGGGGGCTGGCCGACCAGCGCGGCGCCGCGGCCGTCGAGATGGCGCTGATCCTGGTGCCGCTCGTGCTGCTGCTGGTCGGCATCGTCGACTTCGGACGGGTGCTCTACACGCGCAACAACCTGATCGGGGCGGCCGATGTCGGCGCCCGCGTCATCCTCATCGACAACGCCGCCAGCGACGCCGCCGTGACCGATGCCGTCCACGAGGCATTCCTCGCGGCCCCCGACGACCAGCTGACGGTGACGCTCGGCACCGCGAGCGAGAGCGGCATCGGCTTCCGGACGATCAGCCTCGAGCACGACATCGCGCTCGTCACCCCGCTCCTGGTGGTCGACCGGATCACGCTCGACCACACCCGCCGCGTGCCGCTCGAATAGGGCTCAGAGCTCGACCGTCCCCATCACCTCGGGCGCGTGCACCGTCACCGGGTGCATCAGCCGCACGAACTCGTCCGCCGACTGCGCCAGCAGGTCGAACGTCTTGTAATGGCACGGGATCACCGCCTTGAAGTCGAAGAACTTCTTCGCAGCGAACGTCGCGCGCTTGGCATCCATCGTGAAGTGCCCGCCGATCGGCAGGATCGCGAAGTCGGGCGCGTGCAGCTCGGCGAACACCCCCATGTCCGCCATCACGTCGGTGTCGCCGGCGACATAGAGCGTCCTGCCCTCGCCCGCGATCATGAAGCCGGCCTCGGCGCCGCCATAGACCGGCCCGTCCGGCCCTCCGAACGACGAGGAATGCTCGGCGTTGACCATCGTCACCGCGACCTCGCCGATCCGGATCGTGCCCCCCTTGTTGAAGCCCACGCCCTCGATCCCCTCCTTCTCCGTGATCCATGAGACGAAGTCGAAGATGCCGGCGACCGGCACGCCGGTCTTCTTCGCCACCGCCGCCACCTCGGAGGCATGGTCGAAATGCGCGTGCGTCAGCAGGATGTGGGTCGCCCCCGCCAGCACCTCGTCGGTCCGGGTCTGGTCGAACACGGGATTCCCCTCGAGCCACGGGTCGAGCAGCAGCACCTGATCCGCGATCTCGATCCGGAACGAGGAATGGCCGAGCCAGGTGATCTTCATGTCGCGTCTCCTCCTCTCTGTCCGGCCCGGATGGTGGCGCGGGCGGCGCTGCCTGCAAGCCTCCTCCGGCCCGGCCGGGGCCTTGCGGCTGCCCCGCCCTCTCGCTTATAGGCTCGGCGGACCCACCCGCTTCCCCCGAGGCCCCATGCCGATCGACACCGATACCGTCCGGCGGATCGCCCATCTCTCGCGCATTGCGGTCGAGGAGGAGGAGCTCGCCGCCCTCGCCGGGGAGCTGAACGGCATCCTCGGCTGGATCGAGCAGCTGAACGAGGTCGACATCGAGGGCGTCGAGCCGATGACCACGGCGACCCCGAGGACGCTCAGGCGCCGCGCCGACGAGGCGACCGAGGGCGACCGGCGGGACGACGTGCTCAGGAACGCGCCCGAGACGCGGGACGGCTTCTTCGTCGTGCCGAAGGTGGTGGAATGAGCGCCGAACCGCTCGGCCGGCTCACGATCGCCGAGGCCCGCGAGCGCCTGCGCGCGGGCGAGGTGACCTCGCGCGAGATCACCGAGGCCTGCCTCGCCGAGATCGAGGGCGCGGGCGCGCTCAACGCCTTCGTCGCGGTGACGGCGGACAGGGCGCTCGCCATGGCCGACGCGGCGGACCGGCGGCGGGCGGAGGGCGCCGACGGGCCCCTCCTCGGCATCCCCCTCGGCATCAAGGACGTCTACTGCACCGCCGACGTGCCCTCGCAGGCCGCCTCCCGGATCCTCGAGGGCTTCCGCCCGCCCTACGAATCCACCGTCACGGCGAAGCTCTGGGACGCGGGCGCCGTCATGCTCGGCAAGCTCAACATGGACGAGTTCGCCATGGGCAGCTCGAACGAGCACTCGGTCTACGGCCCCGCCGTCTCGCCCTGGCGGCGCACGGGCGACACCGCGCCGATCACCCCCGGCGGCTCGTCGGGCGGCTCGGCGGCGGCGGTCGCGGCCGACCTCTGCCTCGGCGCCACCGGCACCGACACCGGCGGCTCGATCCGCCAGCCGGCCGCCTTCAACGGCATCGTCGGCATCAAGCCGACCTACGGCCGCTGCTCGCGCCTCGGCATCATCGCCTTCGCCTCCTCGCTCGACCAGGCGGGGCCGATGGCGAAGACCGTCCGCGACGCCGCGATCATGCTCCAGGCGATGGCCGGCCACGACCCGGCCGACTCGACCTCGGCCGACATCCCCGTCCCCGACTACGAGGCGGCGCTGACCGGCGACGTCCGCGGCCGGCGCATCGGCCTGCCGCGCGAGTACCGCGAGGGGCTGGGCGACGAGACCGCCGCGCTCTGGCAGCGGGGCGCCGAGATGCTGCGCGACCTCGGCGCCGAGATCGTCGACATCTCGCTGCCGCACACGCGCTACGCGCTGCCCGCCTACTACATCATCGCGCCGGCCGAGGCGTCCTCGAACCTCGCGCGCTACGACGGTGTCCGCTACGGCCGCCGCGCCCGGCTCGACCAGGGCGACGGCGTCGTCGAGTTCTACGAGAAGACCCGCGCCGAGGGCTTCGGCGCCGAGGTCCGGCGGCGCATCCTGATCGGCACCTACGTGCTGTCGGCCGGCTACTACGACGCCTACTACCTGCGCGCCCAGAAGGTGCGCGCGCTCGTCCGCCGCGACTTCGAGCAGGCGTTCGAGCAGATCGACGCGATCCTGACGCCGGTCACCCCCGCCCCGGCCTTCGGCCTCGGCGAGCTGACCGGCGATCCGGTGCAGATGTACCTGCAGGACGTGTTCTCGGCGACCGTCAACCTCGCCGGGCTGCCGAGCTGCGCGGTTCCGGTGGACCTCGCCTCGAACGGGCTTCCGATCGGGCTGCAGGTGATGGGCAGGCCGTGGGGCGAGGATGCGCTCCTCAACGTCGCGCATGCGCTCGAGGGGCAGGCGGGCTTCGTTGCGAAGCCCTCCCGCTGGTGGGCCTGAGACTGTCGCGGGCGGCACTGCCGGACGGGCGCTGCCGCCACGCTACCCCGGGCGCTGCCCGGGACCGTGCGCGGCTCCGGCGCTACCAGGCCTTCAGACCGATCCAGACGCCCAGCATCACCGGGATCAGCACCGCGGCGGCAAAGAGCTCTTCCGGACTGAACATGCCGAAGATACTGGCGGTGTGGAATTCCATTGGCAGCACCCTTTCCCCACAGGTGACGCTCTCCGATTCGACTACCGCTCGATTCGCCTCAGTTTTGCCGCAAAATACCGCGCAATGCTCCCGATTACCAGTCCTTCACGTAGAAGGTCCGGCCAGGGGCTCAACTCAAGGTGGTGGTCGACGGGTCCCATAGCGCCGCGGGCCTTCGGCCCCGCGGTGCGGGCGGACCGCGTCAGCTTGCGCTCAGGCTTCCGGCCATCGAGCGGCCGTCGCGGCTCTCCGAGAGCTCGTAGACCACGGGCTGGTCCTCGGCCAGCGTCTCCATCCCGGCGCGCTTGATCTCCGAGATGTGGACGAAGACGTCCTTGCCGCCGTCGTCCGGCTGGATGAAGCCGAAGCCACGGGCCTGATTGAACCACTTGACCTTTCCGGTGGGCATATGCGCCTCCGCACGTTTTCCGCCGCCGCGCGCGCCCCGCGTGGGGCTCCGCCGAGCACACCTGCACGACGGGAGCGACGACTCCACAAAGCGGATGGCAGTCTAATCGGTTGCGCACGCAGACTCAATCAGCGCGCGCATGAACGGGATCGCTCAACCTCTCAAAGAACCCGCGTCACCACGGTGTAGATGACGCACGCCATGATCCAGAGGATCGCTCCCCGCCGCATCCCGAGCGCGGCGAGCACGGCGGCGGGAAGGACCACCCACAGCACCAGCGGATTGGTCGGATCGAGCAGGTCGCCGACCGCAATGCCACTGTCATCCGGATACTTCGATTCCACGCCCGTCCCCCGTCTCGCCCCCCAGACCGCGGCATCACCTTAACCGATCCCGCCAGTGTTGCGAACAGGATGTCGCACCGGGCGCCGGGCGTCTCCGCAAGCACGCCTCGGCATCCGGGAATTCCCGCAGCTCTCGCAATTTCGCCGCGGGGCCGTGCGCGCGGCGCACACGAAAACGCCGCGGCGGGAAAACCCGCCGCGGCGCGGAACGCTCGGATGGAGCGCAGAGGCTCAGTTCGCGGTCTGCAGCTCTGCGTCCGCCGGCAGCTCCTCGGCGCCCTCGAGGTCGACGTCCTGGGCGGCTTCGATCTGCTCCTCGGTCAGCCCCTGGACGATGATGCCCTCCTCGGTGATCGAGAGGCGGTCCAGCTCGACCGGGATATCCTTGTCGCCGATCCCGAGGAACCCGCCGGCGCTGATGACGGCCCAGGTCTGGCCGTCCAGCCGGATGATCCGCTCGAGGTCGCCGAGATCCTCGCCGGCCTCGTTGAAGACGTCCTGACCGGTGAGGTCACCGACCATCAGGGCACCGGTCTCGGCCGTGGTCTCGGTCATCGCGACCTGCTCTTCCTCGGGGGCAGCCTCCTCGGTCTGCGCGACGGCCTCCTCGGTCGTCTGCTCGCCCTCGGCAGCCATCTCCTCGGTCGTCTGCTCGGTCTCCTGAGCCGCGTCATCGACCTCGGCCGCCAGCTCCTCGGACTCGACCTCATCGACGTCGACGTCGACCTCGGCCTCGGCCTGCTGGCTCTCGCCCTCGGCCGGCTCCTCGCCCTCGGCCTGCTGGCTCTCGCCCTCGGCCGGCTCCTCGCCTTCGGCCTGCTGGCTCTCGCCCTCGGCCGGCTCCTCGCCCTCGGCCTGCTGGCTCTCGCCCTCGGCCGGCTCCTCGCCCTCGGCCTGCTGGGTCTCGCCCT
>DATKCY010000324.1:0-3787 GCA_035512995.1 Thermohalobaculum sp. | reverse complement strand
GCCTTAACCTCCCGTAATAGATCGCGAGGAGGATCCGATGCACGAACGAGAGCCGCTGGGCGGCGCAAGGGCCACGGCCGCGGCGGTCGCCGTCCTCATGACGCTCGCCGCGGTGCCGCAGGCCTGCGCGCAGCCGGACGCGGTCGAGGCCGGGATCGGCACGATCGACGTCGAGACGGTCGCGGGCGGGCTGGTCCACCCGTGGGGCCTCGCCTTCCTGCCCGACGGGCGGATGCTGGTGACCGAGCGGCCGGGGCGGCTGCGCGTCGTCTCGCCCGGGGGCGAGCTCAGCGCCCCCCTCGGCGGCGTCCCGGACGTCTTCGCCGAGGGACAGGGGGGGCTGCTCGACGTGGCGCTCGACCCCGGCTTCGCCGAGAACGGGCTCGTCTACCTGAGCTTCGCCGAGCCCGGGGAGGGTGGCGCCTCGACCGCGGTCGCGCGCGGCAGGCTCGCGGGCGACCGGCTCGAGGGCACAGAGGTCATCTTCCGCCAGCAGCCCAAGGTCGGCGGCGGCGCGCATTTCGGCGGCCGGCTCGCCTTCGCGCCCGACGGCATGCTCTTCGTGACGATGGGCGACCGCTTCCGCTTCGACCCCGCGCAGGACCTCTCGAACCATCTCGGCACGATCGCGCGCATCAACCCGGACGGCTCGGTGCCCGAGGACAACCCGTTCGTCGGCCGGGAGGGTGCGCTGCCCGAGATCTGGTCCTACGGCCACCGCAACGTCGAGGGCGCGTTCATCCATCCCGAGACGGGCGCGCTCTGGGTGCACGAGATGGGGCCGCGGGGCGGCGACGAGCTGAACGTCCCCGAGGCCGGCCGCAACCATGGCTGGCCGATCGTGAGCTGGGGCGACCATTACGACGGCGGCCAGATCCCGGACCCGCCGACCCGGCCCGAGTTCGCCGACGCCGTCACCTACTGGAACCCGTCGATCTCGCCCTCCGGCGTGATCCACTACACCGGCGACCTCTTCCCGGAGTGGAAAGGCGACCTCCTGATCGGCGGGCTCTCCTCGCAGGCGCTGATCCGCCTCGAGATCGACGGGCAGACGGTCACCGGCGAGGAGCGGATCGAGTTCGGCACGCGCATCCGCGAGGTGGCCCAGGGGCCCGACGGCGCCGTCTACCTGCTGACCGACCAGCCGGACGGCGAGGTGCTGCGCCTGACGCCGGGCTGAGCCGCGGGGAGCGCGCGCGTCAGCCGCCGTCGGGCGGGGCAGCGCCCGTGTCCGCTGCGGACCGCCCTCTCCCCCGGCCCCTCTCCCGCCGGGAGAGGGGGGCGCCAGGCCGCGCCGCAGGGACACCCCCCCTCCGCTCCGGAGGGGGCCGGGGGAGGCTGGCCGGGCTCGCCGTCGCGAAGGCGCTGACGGGCCGCGCGCGATCGACTATATCGCTCGCATGAGCCGGCTCGTCATCATCCTGCTGATCGTCTTCGCCGTCGTCTTCATGTGGAAGCTGAAGACGCTGACGAGCGGCAAGGCGCTGAGGCGCCAGTCGCGGCCCCTGATGAACGACCAGGTGGAGGCGCTGCTCGGCCGGCTGGCCGCCGCGGCGGGGATCGACCGGGTCGACGTGCGCGTGCTCGAGCAGCCGATGATCAACGGCCTCGCGACGCCCACGGGAGAGATCTACGTGACCGAGGGGCTGCTCCGCCAGTTCCAGTCGGGCCGGATCGGCCCGCGCGAGTTCACCTCGGTCATCGCGCACGAGCTCGGGCACCTCGCGCTCGGCCACGCCAGGCGGCGGATGATCGACATCAGCGCGGCGCAGGCGGCGCAGGTCGTGCTCGGCGGAATCATCGCGCGGTTCGTGCCTTACGTCGGCTGGATCGTGGCGCGCTGGCTGACCAGCGCCTTCATCGCGACGCTGTCGCGCAAGGACGAGTTCGAGGCCGACGCCTACGCGACGGCGCTGATGGTGAAGGCCGGGCTGGGTGCCGAGGCGCAGGCGAGCATGCTGGAGAAGCTCGAGCACCTGGCGCCGCCGGGGCAGACGCAAGGGACCGTGAGCTGGCTCGCCTCGCACCCGCCGGTCGCCGAGCGCGCCCGCGCGATCCGCGCCAACGCCAGCCGCTGGGAGGGCGCGGAGGGCTGAGGGCGCTGGGCGGCGGGCGCATCGGGCCTACCGTTCGGTGCATGCCCGACGCAACGCGAGGAGGACCGATGAGCGCCGACACCCCCCTGCCCCGCGAGCTCGCCGACGCGGGCTGGAGCCTCGCCTCCGACGGCAAGGCGATCACCAAGAGCTTCCGCTTCCGCGGCTTCCGCGACGCGATGGCCTTCATGGCGCGCGCGGCCTTCGAGGCCGATCACATGAATCACCACCCGGAATGGTCGAACGTCTACAACCGGGTCGAGGTGCGCCTGACCACCCACGACAGCGACTCGCTCAGCGACAACGACATCGAGCTCGCGAAGCGGATGGAGAAGGTGTCGGGCCGGCCACTGCAGAAGGAGGGGTGAGACGGGGTCTCGCGGCGCGCGAGCCGTTCGCTTCGCGCTTCGCTGGAGAGGGCCTGATTCGGGGCCCCTGCGGCGGGCATGCCCCGGCTCGGGGGGCGGGGCTGGGTGGGATCGGCGGATGGGTCCAGCCGGGTTTCCTCGCAACGATCGGGTTCTGCCGGGATGGCGCCACGGGCCTGTCGCGGCGCGGGCCGAGGGTTCGGACCGGCGGACGGAGCTGCCCTCCCCGCCGCCGGCCCGCTCACCCCGGGGCCCGTCCGCACCACGGCGTGGCGGCGACGGGCGTCCCTGGCGGCCGGCTCCCGCTGCCGGCCGGCGTGTGGCCGGTGCCTGCGGGAGCGGCGCCCGGCCGGCCGGCGGAGCGGGTGCTGACCGGTATCCGGGGCGCACCCGCCCGATCCCCCTTGTGCCGGCCGACCGACGCTTCGCAGCATCGCCCAACTATCCTAAATATCGTTTAACGTTAACTCGGTGCGCCGCTGCGCCCGGCGGGCGCCGTTGCGCTGCGCGGCCCGCTGCCCGACAATGAGACCGCCCATGAGCCTCGCCGAGCGCCACCACAACATGCCGCACTGGCAGGAGCGGGTCGACCTGGCGGCCGCCTTCCGCTGGACCGCGCGGCTCGACCTGCACGAATCGGTCGCGAACCACTTCTCGCTCGCCGTGAACGACGACGGCAGCCGGTTCCTGATCAACCCGAAACAGGTGCATTTCAGCCGGATCACGGCGTCGTCGCTGCTGCTGCTCGACGCGCACGACAGCGGCGCGCTCGCGCGGCCCGACGCACCGGACCCGACCGCGTGGGGCCTGCACGGCGCGCTGCACCGGCTCTGCCCGCACGCGCGCTGCGCGATGCACGTGCATTCGCCCTACGCGACCGTGCTCGCCTGCCTCGAGGACCCGATGCTGCCGCCGCTCGACCAGAACGCGGCGATGTTCCACGGGCGCATCGCGGTCGATCCGCACTATGGCGGGCTCGCGCTGGACGCGGAGGCCGAGCGTGCCTGCAAGGCGCTCGACGACCCCTCGAAATGCGTGCTGGTCATGGGCAACCACGGCATCATGGTCGTCGGGAGGACGGTCGCCGAGACGTTCAACCAGTTGTACCACTTCGAGCGCGCGGCGCGGGTCTACGTCATGGCGCTGCAGACGGGCCGGCCGCTGCGTATCCTCGACGACGCGGTCGCGGCCAAGACGGCGGCGGAGATGGCCGTCTACGACGACTTCGCCGAGAACCACCTGGTCGAGCTCAAGGCGATCCTCGACGAGGAGGGGTCGGACTACGCCCGCTGAGCGGGCGTTCGGCCTCGAGACCTGCGCAGC
>DATKCY010000323.1:0-10801 GCA_035512995.1 Thermohalobaculum sp. | reverse complement strand
CGCCGCCGGCGAGCAGGTGGATCAGCTCGAAGGCGGGGGCGACGTGGGCGGGGTCGGAGAAGCTGACGCCGACGTGCTTCGCGGTGCCGCGCACGCAGGCGTAGACGGTGTTGAGGTCCATCTCGAGGTTGTCGACGATGTCGCGGGCGACCATCGGGCGCTGGAAGAAGTGGACGTTGTCGAGCGTGTCCGCGATGCGCGCGGCGTCGTAGAGGTCCTGGAGGGTCGACTCGCGGTAGTCCCGCGTCTCGAGGTCGACGACGTGGACCGCGGCGCCGGCGGTGCCGTAGTGCACGCGGCCCGGCAGCAGGTGCAGGTCGTGGCGCGGCTGCTGCCCGCAAAGCGTGATGTTGCGCGCGGCGAGCGCCAGCATGTCCTCGACCAGCGCGCGCGGGAACCGGAGCCGGCCGTCGTGCCCGAGGACGGCGCCGGCGCCCGTCATCGCCTCAACCCCCGAGGGCGGGGCGTCGGCGAGGCCGATCTCCTCGAGCGCGGTCAGCGCCGCCTCGTGGATGCGCGCGACCCCGGCGTCGGTCAGCGGCTTCAGCCAACCGCCCTGCAGACCGGGGCGGATCGGGCGGATGTCGTCGGCCAGCGGCGCCGAGCGGAGCGCCTGACGCGCGGCGCGGCCGCCGGGGCGGCGGATCTTCTGGGTCATATCCTGCAAGGGCCTATCCTCCGGGTCGCCGTCAGCCTTCACGCGACGGGAGGACGGGCGAGCCCCGCGCGGCGCGTCCGCGGCGGGCGCCGACGGTGCGGTCGATCAGGCGGAGCAGACAGCGGCATGCGCGCATGGCACCTCTCAGACCACGGCGCAGGGTAGCGGGGCGCGAGGCACGGCGCATGCCCAATCGCGTCAGCCCGATGACGCGTTTGGGCGATGGCGGGAGGCGCGGGGTGGGGCGGGCCTGAAGCCCGCCCCGAGAGGGGGTCTCGACCTGCCGCTCAGTCCATCGCCTCGAGCTCGTCGATCTGGCGCTCGATGACCGAGAGGCCCTTGTCCCAGAAGGCGGGGTCGGAGGCGTCGAGGCCGAAGGGGGCCAGGAGCTCCCCGTGGTGCTTCGAGCCGCCGGCCTCGAGCATCGCGAAATACTTCTCTTGGAAGTCCGGCGTCCCCTCCTCGTAGAGGGCGTAGAGCGCGTTCACCATGCCGTCGCCGAAAGCGTAGGCGTAGACGTAGAACGGCGCGTGGATGAAGTGCGGGATGTAGGCCCAGAAGGTCTCGTAGCCCTCGCCCAGATGGATCGCCGGGCCGAGGGCGGAGGCCTGCACCTCCATCCAGAGCGCGCCGAGCTGGTCCGAGGTCAGCTCGCCCTCGCGGCGCTGGCTGTGGACCCGGCGCTCGAACTCGTAGAAGGCGATCTGGCGCACGACCGTGTTCAGCATGTCCTCGGTCTTGGAGGCGAGCAGGCGCTTGCGGCCCGCCGGATCGCGCTCGGCGGCGAGGAGCTTGCGGAAGGTCAGCATCTCGCCGAAGACCGATGCCGTCTCGGCCAGCGTCAGCGGCGTCCGCGACAGCAGCTCGCCCTGCCCCGCGGCGAGGCGCTGGTGCACGCCGTGGCCGAGCTCGTGCGCGAGCGTCATCACGTCCCGCGTCTTGCCGAGGTAGTTGAGCAGGACATAGGGGTGCACGGTCGTGACCGTCGGGTGGGCGAAGGCGCCGGGCGCCTTGCCGGGCTTCACGGGCGCGTCGATCCAGCCCCGGTCGAAGAACGGCCCCGCGAGCTCCGCCATCCGGGGCGAGAAGCCGGCATAGGCGTCGAGCACGACGGCCTTCGCGTCCGCCCACGGGATCACCTTGTCGTCCGTCGTCGGCAGCGGCGCGTTGCGGTCCCAGTACTCCAGCCGGTCGAGGCCCAGCCAACCCGCCTTCATCGCGTAGTAGCGGTGGCTGAGGCGCGGATAGGCGGAGACGACGGCCTGGCGCAGCGCCTCCACGACCTCGGGCTCGACGTGATTCGCGAGGTGGCGGCCGTGCTCCGGCGTCGGCATCCGCCGCCAGCGGTCCTCGACCTCCTTCTCCTTCGTCAGCGTGTTGGTGATGAGGGTGAAGAGGCGGATGTTGCCGGCGAGCTTCGCGGCCAGCGCGCGGCCCCCCGCCTCGCGCCGGGCCCGGTCGCGGTCGGAGAGCAGGTTCAGCGTCGCCTCGAGGCCGAGCGGCTCGTCCTCGCCCGCGACGTCGAAGGTCAGGCCCGCCATCGTCTCGTCGAACAGCCGGTTCCAGGCGGTGGCGCCGACGACCGACTGGTCGTGCAGGAACTTCTCCAGCTCGTCCGAGAGCTGATGCGGCCGGAGCGCGCGCAGCCGCTCGAGCCACGGGCGGTAGCGGGCGAGGCGCGCGCTCTCGTCCAGCATCGCCTCGAGGCGGGACTCGTCGAGGCGGTTGAGCTCCAGCGTGAAGAAGACGAGGGGCTGGGTGATCCCGGTCACCCGCGCCTGCGCGTCGCCCATGAACTTGGCCCGCGCCGGGTCCTGGGTGTCCTGATGGTAGCGGAGACCGGCATAGGACATGATCCGGCCGAGCGTGCCGTCGATCTTCTCGTAGGCCTCGATCGCCTCGGCGAGGCCGTCGCCGGTGAGCTCGGCGAGCTTGCCCTCGTAGCGCGAGCCGAAGCTGCGGCACCCTTCCTCGGCGGCGGCGAAGTCGCGCTTCAGCTCCTCGCTGTCCGGTCCCGGGTAGAGGTCGTCCAGGTTCCACTCCGGCAGGTCGTCTCCGAGCTCGGGCGCGCCGCGGCGCTCGCGCGCGGTGTCGAACAGCGGACGGGGGAAAGCGGACGGCAGGTGCATGCGGCTGGGACTCCTATCGCGTGGGCCGAGGACTCGCGTGGGCAGGGACGCGGGAAGCAGGCGCGCGCGGGCCGGGCGGCCCGCGGCGGCGGGATCAGATCGGGGTGCCCTCGTTCGGGTCGAGGTGTCGAGGGCGCGGGCCGTCGTCGAGGTCGTCGACCTCCGGATCCCACTCCGGGGCGTCCGGCGAGCGGCGGATCAGGATGTCGCCGTTCGGCAGGATCGCCGGCTTCTCGTAGTGCTTCGGGCTGTCGATCTCGCCGAGCACGTCCATCAGCTCGAAGGCGTCCTCGATGGTCGGCTTCATGCGGTCGAGCAGGCCGCGCATCGCCTCCTCGACGCGGCCCGGCAGGTTGTCGAGCGCCTCGGGGAAGCTCTCGTCCCCGGAGCCGTCGCCCTCGGACTGCGCGAGCGCTGCCGGGCCGCCGAGCGCGAGCAGGCCCGCCAGCATCGCCGGGGCGAACATCCGGCTCGGGCGGTGGTCAGGCTTCATCGTCGGGGTCCTCCGGGGCTGCCTCTCGCGGGCCGGGCGGCGGCGCCTCGGCATCGGCGCGCGCGCCGTTCCGGAACGGGCAAGCCGCCCCGCACCACATGGGTGCGGGACGGCCCGGATCAAGAGGTCCGGCGCCCCTGGGGGCGCCGGGGCCGGATCACTGCGACAGCGTGATCTCGACGCGGCGGTTCAGCGGCTCGCGCACGCCGTCCGGGGTCGGCACCGCCGGCTCGAGCTCCGAGCGGCCGGCGAGCGTCATCGCGCCCGGCGGGATGCCGCGGGCGGCCAGGCCCTCGGCCACGTTGCGGGCGCGCCGCTCCGACAGGCCCTGGTTGTAGGCGACCGAGCCCGAGCGGTCGGCGTGGCCGACGACCGAGAGGGCGTTCGCGGCCATCGCGGTGACGGCGCCGACGACCTCGTTCAAAGTCGCCATCGCGGCGTCCGTCAGGTCGGAACGGTCGAAGCCGAAGTAGACGGTGTAGTTGCTGGCCATGTCGGGCGCCTGCGGGCCGCAGGCGGCGAGCGCCTCGTCGAGGAGCGCGCGGGCGTCCTCCTCCGGGATGCAGCGGGCGTCGGGGCCGGCGCGCAGCACCTCGAGGTACTGGTCCCACATCGCCTGGGCGCGGGCGCAGGCCTCGGGCCGCTGGGCGGAGTTCGCCTGGATCGTCGCCACGACGTCGTTGTACATGGCCGCGGCCTCGCCCGAGACGCCCATCTGGGCCGGGGTCCACGGCGCCGGGGTGTTGCCCGCCTCGGCCATCTGGGCCTTGGCGATGTAGGCGGTCGACTTCCGCCAGCGGACGTCCTCGTAGGCGACGCGGCGGGCGAGCTCGGTGTACTCGCTGGCGAGCGCGCCGTTGAAGCCGGGGCCGCCATGCTCCGCCTCGAGATAGCGCTCGGCCCCGAAGGTCGCGCCGAGCGACGATCCGGGGAGCTCGGCACAGCCGGCAAGCGCAAGCGCCGACACCGCGAGCATCAGACGTGTCGTGGTTCTCATCCCTCTCTCCTTGTTCGAACGCGCCGCGCGCGCATCCGTCTATCTTGCCACTGGGGCCAGCCCGGCGGGTCCCTCCGCAGAGCCTGCACTATAGCATAGTTCCCGATGCTCAACCGGCGAGGATGGCATCTTTTCTCGAGGGCGGACTCTGTCTGCCGCGTCACTTTATGACAACAGGTGTTCGCGGCGCGGGCGATTTTCGGCGCGGATGGACGCGGCGCAGTGACGTTTTTCTAACAGTCGGCGCGCCAGAAGGTCCCGGACCGGAACATACGGGACCGCAGTGAATGGCGACGAAGGTCTTGCTCGTCGACGACGACCCGCAGCAGCGTCGCTACTTCGCAGCGATTCTCGAGGGTGTCGGCTACGACGTGGCGCTCGCCGCCGGCGGGGCGGAGGCGCTGGAGCGGCTGGGAAAGGCGGCGGAGGAGGGGATCGCGGCCTGCCTGCTCGACCTCCAGATGCCCGAGCCCGACGGCATCGAGGTGCTGCGCCGCGTGCGGGCCGGGGGCGTGGCCGTGCCCATCGTCGCGCTGACCTCCGACGGCTCGGTCGGGCGCGCGGTCGAGGCGATGCAGGCGGGCGCCGTCGACTTCGTGGTCAAGCCCGCGGGGCCGGAGCGGCTGGATGTCTCGGTCCGGAACGCGATCGCCATGCACCGGCTGTCGGGCGAGGTGCAGCGCCTTTCGCGGGTGCGCGAGGACCGGCTGGTGTTCGACGACCTCGTCGCCGTCAGCCCGGCGGCACGCCGCGCGGTCTGGCTGGCGCGCCGCGCGGCGGCGAGCGACATCCCCGTGCTGATCCAGGGCGAGAGCGGCACGGGCAAGGAGATGTTCGCGCGCGCGCTTCACGGCGAGAGCGCGCGCGCCGGCCGACCCTTCGTCGCGGTCAACTGCGGCGCCCTGCCGGCGACCCTGGTCGAGTCGATCCTGTTCGGCCACGAGAAGGGCGCCTTCACCGGCGCCGTCGCCCGCCGCCGCGGCAAGTTCCAGGAGGCGTCGGGCGGCACGCTGTTCCTCGATGAGATCGGCGAGCTGCCGCTCGAGGCGCAGGTGAAGCTCTTGCGCGTGCTGCAGACGGGCGAGGTCGACCCGGTCGGCGGCACCGGCCCGGTCAGGGCCGACATCCGGCTGATCTCGGCCAGCAACCGCGACCTCGCGGCGCTGACCGAGGCGGGCCGGTTCCGCGACGACCTGTTCTACCGGCTGAGCGTGTTCCCGCTGACGCTGCCGCCGCTCCGCGAGCGGCGCGAGGACATCCCGCCCCTCGCCCGGCGCTTCCTCGACAGCGACGCCGCCCGCGGCACGGCCCCGATCACCGGCTTCACGACCGAGGCGCTCGAGGCGCTGGCGCGCGCGCCATGGCCCGGCAATGTCCGCCAGCTCGAGAACGCGATCCACCGGGCGCTGGTGCTGGCCGAGGGGCCGCTGATCGAGGCGCACGACCTGAACCTGCCGAGCGCGGGCGGCGGCGCGAAGGCCGGCGAGGCGCCGGAGCGGCCGCAAGAGGGCGCGCTCCTGGACCGGGAGGGCCATGTCCGCCGGCTCCGCGACATCGAGGCCGACGCGATCCGGCTCGCGCTCAGGCTCTATCGCGGGCGCATGACCGAGGCGGCGCGCCGGCTCGGCATCGGCCGCTCGACGCTCTACCGCAAGATCGACGAGCTGCAGATCGACCGGGACGGCGGCTGAACGCGCGCGCGGCACGGTCTTCGCCGGGATCGAGCGGGCGACGGCGGCGTGGGAGCCGGGCCTCGCCCCCGGCGACTTCACGACCGAAGCGGGGGCCCGCGATGCGGTGCGAGGAGGGCCCGCGCGGTCAACGGCCGGGGAGCATGCCGAGGGCGCTGAGGTAGAGGTCGAGCAGCGCCTCCTCCTCCTCGCGCTCCTCGTTCGGCTTGCGGCGGAGGCTGACGATGCGCCGCAGCGTCCTGGCGTCGAAGCCGTTGGCCTTGGCCTCGGCGTAGACCTCCTTGATCTGCTCGGCGATCTCCTTCTTTTCCTCCTCCAGCCGCTCGATCCGCTCGACGATCGAGCGCAGCTGGTCGGCGGCGACGGTGGTGGTGGAGATGTCCTCTGGCATTGGCCCCTCACTGGCTCCCGGCCGGCGAATCCGGCTCCCTCGCGGCGCGGACCTTAAGGCTCGCCGCGGCCGGGCGGCAAGGGCGCTTCAGTGGCCGGTGCGGTTGCCCTCGAAGGCGCGCTTCTGCTCGTCGGTTGCCTCGGCCTGGTGCTTGTCGCGCCACGCCTCGTAGGGCTCGCCGTAGACGATCTCGCGCGCCTCGTCCTTGCCGATCGAACCGCCGCGGGCCTCGATCTCCTCCTGGTACCAGCGGCTCAGGCAGTTGCGGCAGAAGCCGGCCAGGTTCATCAGGTCGATGTTCTGCACGTCGGTGCGCAGCCGCAGGTGGTCGCGCAGGCGGCGGTAGACCGCGGCCTCGATCTCGGTGCGCTCGGTGTCGGTCATGTCTCCCTCCAGGGTGCCGGGGGCGCGCCCGCTCAGCCCGCCCGTCGCCTGTGAGGTAGGACGTTTTCCGCCTGCCGTGAAGCGGCGGGCACGGCCGCGCCCGCGCGCATCTCGGCGACGGCGTGCCGGATCATCGGCCCGAGCCGCGCGGCCCAGTCGGCCTGGCTGTCGTGGTCGCGGATCAGGTCGTTCCGGATCTCGAGCAGCACGTGGGGCACGCCGCGGCAGCTGCCGTGGCGCCACATGCAGTCGCCGCGGAGCTGGCCGGAATAGGGCTCGTTGTCGCCGACGGAAAGGTCGGGCTCGGCGCGCAGCCGCTCGATCAGCGGGCGCACCAGCCGGTCGTCCCGGTCCCAGAGCACGCCGACATGCCAGGGCCGCAGCCGGCGGCCGCGGAGCCGCGGCGTGAATGAATGGATCGAGACGAGGACCGGCTGCCGCCCCCCCTCCTCGATCGCATCGAGCGCCTCCTCGATCGCGCCGTGATAGGGGCGGTGGTAGCGCTCGAGCCGGCGCTCGACCTCGCCCTGGGTCACGCGGCGGTTCGCGGGCACGATCGAGCCGTCGTAGAGGCGCATGACGAGCGTCGGGTCGTCCTCGCCCCGGTTCGGGTCGATCACGAGACGCGAGAAGGTCGAGAGCACGGCCCCGGCGCCGAGCCGCTGCGCGAGGCCGAGGGTCACGCCGCGCGCGCCCACGTCGAAGGCGATGTGCCGGCCCATGTCGTCCGCGTCGAGCCCGAGGGTCCCGATCTCGGGGGGAACGGCGTTTCGCGCGTGGTCGCAGACGAGCAGCACGTCGGTCATCGCGTCCCGGCTGCTGCCGGGGGACAGATGCTCGACGGGGACGAAGACGGACATGCGCGACTCGGGGGGCGGTGTGGGAGAGCGGAACCTATGCCCGCGCGCGCGCCGCGTCCACCCGCCGGCACGGGCGGGGGGCCGTCTGCGCCCGCACCCCCGAAGATGCGTGGGACACGGACGGGAGGGGCGGGTCGCTTGTGCGGGGCGGGGCGCTCTGCTAGGCGCCCGGCCATGCTGACGATCCGCGATCTGCACTTCTCGATGGCCGGGCTGCCGCTGTTCGCGGGCGCGAGCGCGCAGGTGGCGCCCGGCGCGCGGCTGGGCCTCGTCGGGCGGAACGGCAGCGGCAAGACGACGCTCTTCCGGCTGATCCGGGGCGAGCTCGCGCCCGACCAGGGGGCGATCGAGCTGCCGCCGCGCGCCCGGATCGGCGGAGTCGCGCAGGAGGCGCCGGCCGAGGACCGGCCGCTGATCGAGACCGTGCTCGCGGCGGACGAGGAGCGCGCGGCGCTGATGGCCGAGGCCGAGACGGCAACGGGCCCGGAGCGGATCGCCGCGATCCAGACCCGGCTCGTCGACATCGAGGCGCATTCGGCCGAGGCGCGGGCGGCGACGATCCTGTCGGGCCTCGGCTTCGACGCAGGCCAGCAGCGGCGGCCGTCGGCCGAGTTTTCAGGCGGCTGGCGGATGCGGATCGCGCTCGCGGGCGTCCTCTTCGCCGCGCCCGACCTGCTGCTGCTCGACGAGCCCACGAACTACCTCGACCTCGAGGGTGCGCTCTGGCTCGAGGGCTACCTCGCCCGCTACCCGCACACGATGCTCGTCATCAGCCACGACCGCGGGCTCCTGAACCGCTCGGTCGGCGGCATTCTGCACCTGCACGACCGCACGCTCGCGCAGTACCGCGGCGGCTACGACACCTTCGACCGGGTGCGTCGCGAGAAGCTGACCCTGCAGGCCGCGGCGGCGAAGAAGCAGGAGGCCGAGCGCCAGCATCTGCAGGCTTTCGTCGACCGCTTCCGCTACAAGGCGACGAAGGCGCGCCAGGCGCAGGCGCGGATCAAGCGGCTCGAGAAGATGGAGCCGATCGCGGCGGTGATCGAGGGCGACGTGCCGCCGATCGCCTTTCCGCCGCCCGAGGAGCTGCCGCCGCCGCTGATGAAGCTCGAGGGCGTGAGCGTCGGCTATGGCGGGCGGCCGGTGCTTCGCCGGATCGACGCGCGGATCGACCAGGACGACCGCATCGCGCTGCTCGGCGCCAACGGCGAGGGCAAGTCGACGCTGGCGAAGCTGATCGCGGGCAGGCTCGCGCCCCTCGAGGGGCGGCGCGAAGTGTCGGGCAAGCTCCGCATCGGCTATTTCGCGCAGCACCAGACGGACGAGCTGGTGGCGGGCGAGACGCCCATCGACCATCTGCGCCGGCTGCGCCCGGAGACGCCCCCGCAGAAGCTGCGCGCGATGCTGGCCGCCGGCGGCACGGGCGCGGACCTGGCCGACACGCCGACGGCCAAGCTCTCGGGCGGGCAGAAGGCGCGGCTCCTGCTCACGCTCGCGGCCGTCGACGCGCCGCACCTGATGATCCTCGACGAGCCGACCAACCACCTGGACATCGAGAGCCGCGAGGCGCTGGTCGTTGCGCTGAACGACTACGCGGGTGCCGTCATCCTGATCACCCACGACGCGCATCTGGTCGAGCTGGTCGCCGACCGACTGTGGCTGGTCCGGGGCGGGCGCGTGACCGCGTGGGACGACGACATCGACGCCTATCGCCGGCAGCTGCTGGCGCCGGCGGCCGAGGCGCGGCGGGCGGAGCCGGCGGCGAAGCCCGAGCCCCGCAAGGCCGGGCGGCGGCAGGCGACGGCGGAGCTCGCGCCGCTCCGCGCCGAGGTCAGGGCCTGCGAGGAGCGGATCGCCAGGATCGCCGCGATGCTGGAGCGGATCGACGCCCGCCTCGCCGACCCCGCGCTCTACGACGGCCCGCCGGACCGGATCGAGGCGCTGCAGATCAAGCGGGCCGAGATCGCCGAGGCCGAGACCCGGGCCGAGGCGCTGTGGCTGGCGGCGAGCGAGCGGCTCGAGGCCGCGGAGGCGCAGCATGCATGAGGCCGCGATCAACGCCTTTGTCACGATGTTCGTGGTGATCGACCCGGTGAGCCTCGCGCCCCTCTTCGTCGCGCTGACCGGCGGCATGAGCCGCGAGCAGCGGCTCAGGGTCGGGCTGACCGCGCTGGCGGTCTCGGCCTGCGTCCTCGGTCTCTTCGCGCTCGCTGGCGACGCGCTCCTCGGCGGCATCGGCATCTCTATGCCGGCGTTCCGGATCGCCGGCGGCCTGCTCCTGTTCCTGACCGCGCTCGACATGCTGTTCGAGCGGCGGACGGCGCGGCGCGAGCGGAGCAGCGCGGCGCCGGACAGCGACGACGACCCCTCGGTGTTTCCGCTCGCGATCCCGCTGATCGCGGGGCCGGGCGCGATCGCCTCCGTCATCCTGCTGATGGGCCGGCACGAGGGCGACCTGGGCGGCCAGGCGATGGTGTTGGGGGTGACGCTCGCGGTGCTCGCCATCGTGCTGCTCGCCTTCCTGCTCGCGAGCCCGCTCGAGCGGCTGCTCCGCCGGGTCGGCGTCATGGTGGTCACGCGGCTCCTCGGCATGCTGCTCGCCGCGCTCTCGGTCCAGTTCGTGCTGGACGGCATCGCCGATGTGGACCTGCTCGCGCGCTAGTGGTTCAACCGGAACGGAAGAGTCCTCGGCCGGGCTTTTCGTTCGGCGATTATGCACTTGACAAAAGTGCCGGTGAGTCGCACATTGGGGTCAAGGAGTTAGGAGACTTCCAATGACCGCGATGAACGACCCCATGTTCCACGACGACGACGCGGCCCGCGCCCACCTGGAGCGCATCCGCTGGCCCAACGGCGCCTTCTGCCCGCACTGTGGCGGCGTCGAGGTTGCCAGGGTCGAGGGCAAGAAGCGGTCGCATCGTCCGGGCCTCTACTACTGCAACGCCTGCAAGGGGCAGTTCACCGTGACTGTCGGCACCGTCATGGAGCGCAGCAAGGTTGCGCTTCACAAGTGGGTGCTGGCCTTCCACCTGATGGCGTCCAGCAAGAAGGGCATCAGCGCCCATCAGCTCCACCGTATGCTCAGCGTCCAGTACCGCACCGCGTGGTTCATGGCACACCGTATCCGCGAGGCCATGCGCAATGACGACGATGCCCAGTTCGGCGCGGGCGGTGGCACGGTTGAGGCCGACGAAACCT
>DATKCY010000322.1:0-2312 GCA_035512995.1 Thermohalobaculum sp. | reverse complement strand
TGCAGACCCACATCTCGGCGCTGCCGTCGGGGCTGACGGAGGCGACGCAGGCGTGCGGCTCGATATAGCCCTGGTGCGTCGCCTCGGTCTCGAGGTGCAGCTCGACGATCTCGTCGGCCTCCGAAAAGCCTTCCTCGGGATTGCCGTGGCCGATCTCGTGCCGGGCGGCGACGTTCGAGGCCTTGTCCGGCATCTGCTGCACGCCGGTCGTGAACATGTCGTCGTGCAGCACGGGCGCGTCGGGCTTCATCGCCTCGTCGACGTCGGTGACGTGCTCCAGCACCTCGTAGTCGACCTCGATCAGCTCGAGCGCGCGCTTCGCCGCGTGCTTCGAGGTGGCGGCGACGGCGGCGACGGCGTGCCCGTCGTAGAGCGCCTTGGTCCCGGCCATGCAGTTTATCGAGACGTCGTCGCGCTCGAAGCCCTCGCCCTCGAAGTCGGTGCCCGTCACGACCGCCTTGACGCCCGGGTGCGCCTCGGCCGCGCTCGTGTCGATCGAGCGGATGCGGGCGTGCGCGTGCGGCGAGCGGAGCACGTAGCCCCAGAGCATGCCCGGCATCGTCATGTCGGCGCCGAAGCGGGCGCGCCCCGTCACCTTGTCGATGCCGTCGGGGCGGCGCTTTCGGTGGCCGACGACGCGGAAGTCGCGGGGGAGCGTGGGCGTTCTGTCCTGCATCTCAGGCCCTCCTCATCTCGTCCGCCGTCTCGAGCACGGCGCGGATGATCTTGTCGTAGCCGGTGCAGCGGCAGAGGTTGCCCGCGAGGTAGTAGCGCGCCTCCTCCTCGGTCGGGTTCGGGTTGCGCTCGAGCAGGTCCCTGGCGGCGATCAGGAAGCCCGGCGTGCAGATGCCGCACTGGAGCCCGGCCTTGTCGAGGAACTTCTGCTGCAGCGGGTGCAGCGTCTGGCCGGTCGCCATGGCCTCGATGGTCTCGACTTTCCGGCCCTGCGTCTCGGCCGCGAGCACGAGGCAGGCGCAGACGATGCGCCCGTCGAGCGAGACGGTGCAGGCGCCGCAGTCGCCGGTCGAGCAGCCCTCCTTCGAGCCGGTGAGGCCGAGCGTGTCGCGGAGCACGTCGAGCAGCGTGTCGTCCGGCTCGCAGACGAACTCCTCCGTGTCGCCGTTGATCGTGGTGGTGACGGTCAGGGTCATGCGTGCTCCTTCGCGGAGGTTGCCCGGTCGCGCGCGGCGGCGGCGGCGCGGCGGGCGAGGACGCCCGCGACCTTGCGCCGGAAGTCGGCGGTGCCGCGCTTGTCGTCGATCGGCTGGGCGGCGGCGCTGGCCGCGGACTTGAGGCGGTCGAGCGCCGTGTCGTCGAGCGGTGTGCCGATCAGCCCCTCGGCCGCCTGGTTGGCCACGATGACGCGCGGGCCGACGGCGCCGAGCGCGACGCGCGCGTCGGTGCAGGTGCCGGTGGCGTTGACCGTCAGGCAGACGCCGCAGCCGACGACGGCGATGTCCATCTCGGTCCGCGGGATGAAGCGGAGATAGGCGTCGGCCTGGCCCTTCTCGGGGCTCGGCAGGAAGAAGGACGCGACGAACTCGCCCCGCTTCAGGATGGTCTTGCCGGGGCCCTCGACCACGTCCTCGACGGCGACGTCGCGGGGGCCATCGGGGCCGACGATGCGCGCGGTGGCGCGGGCCGCGACCAGCGCCGGCACGCAGTCGGCGGCGGGCGAGCCGTTGCAGAGGTTGCCGCCCGGCGTCGCGCGGCCCTGGATCTGGGTCGAGCCGATCAGCTCCATCGCCTCGACCACGCCGGGCCACGCGGCCTTGAGACCTTCGTGCTCGCCCATCTCGGCGCCGGCGACGGCGGCGCCGATGCGAAAGCCGCCGTCCTCCTCCGCGATCCTGCGCGTCTCGGCGATCCGCTTGATGTCGACGATCAGCTCGGGGCGCGGCGCGCCGGAGCGGAGCTGGACGAGCAGGTCGGTGCCGCCCGCCAGCACCTTGGCGACGCCCGTCTCGCCCGCGAGCAGCGAGACCGCGGCGTCGAGCGTCTCGGGGGATTCGAATCGCATGGGTCCTCACCTTTCGTCGGCGGAGGCTCGGTGCCCGGCCGGGGCCGGGACGATGGGGCTTTCTCCAACGGCCGCCCCGAGCTTGTCGAGGGGAATCTGGCCGCAGGCGGGGCTGCGCAAAGCAGCCTTGCAGGCGGCACCGTCGTCTCGCGCGGCCGCGGCGGCGCGTCTGCAAGCGGCGTGGTCTCAGGCGGCGAGCGCGGCGCCCTGGCCGCCGACGCGGATGCGCCCGGCGAGGCAGAGCGCCGCGCCCGCGATCAGGCCCGCGCGGTGCATGGCCTCGGCCCGTTCG
>DATKCY010000321.1:0-2724 GCA_035512995.1 Thermohalobaculum sp. | reverse complement strand
GGACATCCGCGCCCAGCTCGCCGCAGCGGGCGTGCCCGGCGCCGGCGCCGACGCCGACGCGCGCGCGGGTCTCGAGGCTGCCGCGGGCGAGCGGGCCGAGCTCGTCAGCCGGGTCGAGTCGCTCGAGACCGGCCTCTCGGGCGTCCGCTCCGAGATCGACGCGATGAACCAGGCGCTCGCCGAGGGGCAGGATGGGGAGGGGCCGACGACGCCCGAGCTCGCGACCGCCATCGCCCAGCTCCGGAGCCGCGTCGAGTCGCTCGCCGGAGAGACGCAGAACGCCCGCTCGACCTTCTCCGACGAGGTCGCGGCGCTGTCCGAGCGGTTCGACGAGGCGCTGGCCCGCGCCGATGAAGCCGAGAGCGCGCTCGCCGAGGCCGAGGCGGAGGCTGGACGCGCCGCCGCCGCCGCGGCGCTCGACCAGGCACTCGCCCGGCTCGAAAGCAGCTTCCAGCGCGGCGAGCCCTATGCGCAGGCGCTCGGCGAGGTCGAGAGCCTGAGCGGCAGCACGGCGCCCGAGGCGCTGAGCGGCGCCGCCGAGGTCGGCGTCCCGTCGGCGGCGGCCCTGGCGGACGGCCTGTCGCGCGTCGCGCGCGAGGCGCTGGCGGCCGCTCCGCGGCAGGACGCGGCCGACGGCCCGCTCGAGGGCGTCGGCGACTGGTTCCGCGCGCAGGTCGCCGGCCGGCCGACCGTCGAGACCGCCGGCGACAGCGTCGGCGCCATCCTCAGCCGGGTCGAGGCCCGCCTCGAGGAAGGCGAGCCGGCCGCTGCGCTCGCCGAGGCGGAGAGCCTGCCCGAGCCCTCGCGCGCGGCGATCGCCCCGTGGCTCGATGAGCTCGCAGCCCGCGCCGCCGCGGGCCAGGCGCTCGATGAGTGGCGCGCCGGCCTCGGCGCCGCCGGCTGAACGCGAAAGGGACCTCCATGCTCGGATCTTTCCTCCGGATCCTCCTGTTCCTCGTCCTCGTCGCGCTCGGCATCGCGCTGGTCGCCTACCTGGTCGAGACGCCGGGCGAGATCACGATCAACTTCGCGAACCAGGAGTATTACTTTACGCCGCTCGCCTTCGTGGTGGCGCTGTTCCTGGGCTTCGTCGCGCTCTGGCTCCTGTTCAAGATCCTCGGCTTCCTGGTCGCCGTCTTCCGCTTCATCATCGGCGACGAGACGGCAGTCAGCCGGTACTTCGACCGCTCGCGCCACAGGCGGGGCCTCGACGCCTACAGCGCGGGCCTGACGGCGCTGGCGGCGGGCGAGAGCCGGCGGGCGCTCGACAAGGCCCAGCGGGCCGAGCGGTTGCTCGACCGGCCGAAGATGACGCGGCTGCTGACCGCGCAGGCGGCCGATTCGGCCGGCGAGCGCGAGCTTGCGCGGGCCGAGTACACGGCGCTCGCCGAGGATCCCGACACCGCCTTTGTCGGCGTGCGCGGCCTGATGGACCAGGCGCTGGCCGAGGGCGACACCGACCGGGCGTTCAAGCTCGCACAGAGCGGGCTGAAGCTGAAGCCGCGCGAGCCGCACACGCTCGAGACGCTCTACACGCTGCAGAGCCAGCGCTTCGACTGGGCCGGCGCCCGCCGGACGCTCGCGCAGCAGCGCAAGGCCGGCCTGCTGGAGAAGCCGGAAGTCCAGCGCCGCGACGCAATGCTGGCGCTCGCCCAGGCCGAGGACGCCGAGGAAGCGGGCGAGGAGGACGAGGCCCGGCGGCTCGCGCTCGAAGCCGCGAAGGCGGATCCCGCCAATGTCGAGGCCGCCTCGGCAGCGGCGCGGCTCCTGACCAAGGACGGCTCGAAACGGCAGGCGACGCGCCTGCTTGTCGACGCGTGGAAGCACAACCCCTCGCCGCAACTCGCCGCCGCCTATGCCGCAATCGAGCCGGACGAGAGCCCGGCCGAGCGCCGCCGCCGCTTCGGCAAGCTGCTCGCCGCCAACCCCGAGCACCCGGAGGCGCGCTTCACCGAGGCGGAGCTCGCGCTGACCACCGACGATTTCCGCGGCGCGCGCAAGTCGATCAGCGATCTGCGCGAGACCGAGCCTTCGGCCCGGAGCTGCGCCATCATGGCTGCCGTCGCCCGCGGCGAGGGCGCGCCCGAGAGCGAGGTCCGCGGCTGGCTCGCCCGCGCCCTCGGCGCCCCGCGCGGCACGGCCCCCGACACGCTGATCGGCCACGCCGCCATGCTGCCGCTGCTGATCGGCGACGACATCCGCACGACGGACGGCACGGATCCCCCCCAGCCTGTCGAGCCCGGCGAGGAGCCGGCCGCAGGGGGGCAGTCGCCGGACGAGCCGGACGAGCCGGACGAGCCCCCGCGGCCGCCCGAGCACGGCGTCACGGACGCGGAGCAGGCTCGCTCGGCCTGACCGGCGGTCCTTGCCGAACCCGTCCCGAGGGTGCCGGGATCGACGCAGAAGAGGGTTTGCAGCCACCCCCGTCCCGGTGTAGGAGACGGCCCCGGGACCGCCCACGGCCCCCGGCGCCGGTGTAGCTCAGTGGTAGAGCATTCGCTTCGTAATTAGCGGGTCCGCCGTTTGCAACCAAGGAGTTCGCGGTGTAGGAGGGCGCCTAGTAGGGCCATAGTAGGGTCAGGACGCCGGTGTAGCTCAGTGGTAGAGCATTCGCTTCGTAAGCGAGTGGTCGGGGGTTCGAATCCCTCCACCGGCACCATTCACTCCTGCTAAAGCAATCAAGCGTCGGGCCTCAGCCGGTAATTTTAGCCTGCCACGACAGAA
>DATKCY010000320.1:0-7674 GCA_035512995.1 Thermohalobaculum sp. | reverse complement strand
GCCGGGCGCCGGCACCCGGGGCCGCCGCGCCCGGCGGCGCGCCTGAAGCCGCCGCGGCGACGGCTCCTCCGCCGGCGGCGCCCGAGCACCCGGTGCACTACGCGACCGCGACCGACGGCACGCGGCTCGCCTGGAGCGCCGACGGGGAGGGTCCGCCGATCGTGCGCGGCGCCCACTGGATGACGCACCTGCACCACGACTGGGAGAGCCCGATCTGGGGCCCGTGGATGACCGAGCTGAGCGGGACCAACCGGTTCGTGCGCTTCGACCAACGGTGCAACGGCCTGTCGGACCGCGGCGTCGCCGACATCTCGTTCGAGCGCATGGTCGACGACATCGGCACCGTCGCCGACGCCGCGGGCTTGGACGAGTTCGTGCTGCTCGGCGTCTCGCAGAGCTGCGCCTACTCGATCGCCTACGCCGTCCGGCATCCGGAGCGGGTGCGCGGCCTGGTCCTCTACGGCGGCTTCGCCCGGGGCTGGCGCGCGCGCGGCGACCCGGCCGAGATCGCGCGGCGCGAGGCGATGAACACGCTGCTCCGCCACGGCTGGGGCACCGACGACCCGACCTTCCGCCAGCTCTTCACCCAGATGTTCCGCCCCGGCGCCACGCCCGAGCAGGCGTCGTGGTACAACGAGCTGCAGCGCCAGGCGGCGACGCAGGAGGACGCGATCCGCCTGGCCGAGGCATCGGGGCAGATCGACGTCGAGCATCTGCTGGACCAGGTCGTCGTCCCGACCCTCGTGCTGCACGCGAACCGCGACCTCGTCGCGCCCGTCGCCAATGGCCGCCACCTGGCCGAGAGGATCCCCGGGGCTCGCTTCGTCGAGCTCGACGGCGAGAACCACATCCTGACGGCCGGCGAGCCCGCCTTCCGCATCTTCGTCGACGAGACCCGCGCCTTCGCCGAAAGCGTCTTTGCCGCGTCCCGCAGGCCGGCACCCGGCCCGGCCGCCGCGGACGAGGCGCCGGCAGCGCCGCACGCGCCCCTGCCGGGCACGCGGCGCCGGATCACGGTGCTCGAGGCCGACATCGTCTCGCCGCTGCAGGCCTTCGAGGAGATGGACGCGGAGCTCGCGCTCGGCACCCTCGCGCCCCTGATCGACGCGGCCCGCGGCGCGATCGAGAGCAGCGGCGGCGAGGTGCTGGAGGCGAGCGACACCGGGCTCACCGCCGCCTTCGGCGCCCGCGAGTCCTCCGAGGTCCACGCGGTCCTCGCGGCGCGCGTTGCGCTCGGCCTGCGGAGCGCGATCGAAAAGGCATCGGGCGGGCGGGCGCGGGTGCGCATCGCGCTCGATTCGGGCGAGGTCATCGTCTCGACCGCGACGGGCGGGCTCAGCGCGCGCGGCGCCGTGATCCGGCAGGCCCGGCGCCTCTGCTACGCGCTCCGGCGCGCGACGGTCGCGCTCTCCGAGCGCACCCGGCAGGCGGCCGGGGGCTACATCCGCACCGAACCGATGGAGCGCACCGAGCACCCCGGTGTCTCGCGCGACCAGACGGTGCACGAGCTGGTCGCGCTCAGCTCGGCGAATTCGCGCTGGCACCTGCGCGCGCACCGCTCGCTCTCGCGCTTCGTCGGCCGGCAGGCCGAGTGCGAGATGCTCGGCCAGCACTGGCGGCGCGCCGCGGCAGGCCAGGGCCAGGTCGTGCTGATCCCGGCAGAGCCAGGGGTGGGCAAATCGCGGCTGACGCACGAGTTCCTGTCGGGCCAGGACCCCGAGGGGTGCACCGTGGTCGAGAGCGGCGCGCTCGAGCTGGAGCGGGAGGTGCCGTTCTCGGTCATGAAGCCGCTGATCCGCGCGCTGTTCGGGCTCGGCGAGGACGAGAGCGGCGCCGCGCAGGCGCGCACGCTTGTCCGCGCGCTCGAGCGTCTGGGCGTCGATCCCGCGCTCGCGACCCCGCTGTCGCTCGCGATCGACCTCGACGTCGAGGACCCGGACTGGGAGGCGGCGGCCAGCGTCGACCGCGTCCGGCGGATCGCCGAGGCCGTGCGCGTGGCCATCCTCTCGGCCAGCCGCGAGCGCCCGCTGCTGATCCTGCTCGAGGACCTGCACTGGATGGACCGCGAGAGCCGGGAGGTGCTCGACCGGCTGGTCGGCAGCCTCGACCGCCACCGGGTGATGCTGCTGGCGACGGCGCGGCCGGAGTTCCGGCACGACTGGGCCGACCGCTCGGCCGTCCACGTGCTGCGCCTGCACCCGCTCGACATCGAGGACGCGCAGCTTCTCGTGCGCGACCTGGTCGGCGACGACCCGAGCACGGCGACGCTGAGGCGCCTGCTGGTCGAGCGCACCGACGGCACGCCGCTCCTGATCGAGGAGACGGTCAGGGCGCTCGAGCAGGCGGGGCGGATCGCGGGCAAGGCCGGCGCCTTCGTCGCGACCGGGCCGCTCGTCGACCTCGAGATCTCCAGCAGCGTGACGCAGGTGATCGCCGGGCGGATTGACCGGCTGCCGCCGACCGAGCGCCGGATCCTGCAGGTCACGGCCGTCCTCGGCCGGGTCGCGCGCCGGCCGATGTTGCAGGAGCTGGCGGGGCTGGCGCCCGAGGCGCTGGCCGAGGGGCTGGCGGCGCTCGAGCGCCACGAGTTCCTGTTCGAGGTGCTGGCCTTCCCGGAGCCCGAATACGCCTTCAAGCACGCGCTGATCCGCGACGTCGCCTACGGTTCGCTTCTGGCCGAAGACCGGCGCCGGCTGCACGCGGCCGCCTTCGCGGCGACCGAGCGCGCGCAGGACGACGGGGGCGAGCGGGTCGAGACCCTGGCCGACCATGCCTTCCGCGCCGAGCTCTGGGAGCCGGCGGCGCGCTACCTGGCGCAGGCCGCGGAGCGGGCGATCGAACGCTCCGCCTATCCGGCGGCGACGCTCTCGCTCGAGCGGGCGATCCAGGCGCTCGACGCGCAGCCTCCGGCGCCCGAACGCACGCGCCTCGCGATCGACGTCCGCCTCTCGCTCCGCCTCGCCTACATGGCGAACGGCGACTACGTGCTCGGGGTCATGCGGCTCAAGGAGGCGCGCGACATCGCCGACGCGAGCGGCGACGTCGAGCGGCAGGTGCGGGCGCTGCTGCACCTCAGCTACCTGCACAGCACCTTCGGCCGGCTCGAGAAGGCAATCCGCGCCGCGGAAAACCTGAAGGAGATCGCGGCGGCGAACGGGCTTGCCCGCTACGTCGCCGAGGGCGACCTCGCGGCCTGCCAGGCGCTCCTGCTGCGCAGCGGTGCGCGCGAGGCGCTGGAGCGGCTCGAGCCGCATTTCGAGCGCTTCACGACCGAGTGGCGGAACGACCGCTTCGGCCTCTTCGTCACGCGCGCGGTCTGGTACCTCGGCTGCCTCGGCTTCGCCCGGGCGCTGACCGGCGACTTCCAGGCGGCCGAGCGGCACCTGGGGGAGGCCGAAACAATCGCGGCCGAAGCGCAGCGGCCGATCGACGCCTACGCCGCCGCCTACTACCGCAACGTCATCGGGAATATCCGCGGGCCCACGGAAGAGGACGTCGAGCGGATGCGCGCCGTCGCCGAGGACTGCCTCGACCGCGCACCCTATCCGTTCCTGCCCTGGCTGCTGTCGACCTGGGGGCACGCGCAGATCCGCCTCGGCCGGTTCGCCGAGGCGGTCGAAACGCTCGAGCGGGCGCGCGACGCCGCCGACGCGGTCCACATGGTGCATTTCGCGCGCGTCGCCCGCGCGCTCCGCGCCTATGCCCGCGCGAGGCTGGGGGAGGACGTGCGCGACGACCTGCTCGCGGCCGGCGCGCGGGCCGAGAAGGACGGCGACTGCGAGCTGCTGGTGCGAATCCTGCGCGCGCTCGCCCGGATCGAGGACGGGGCCGCCGCCGTGCGCCATCTCGAGCGCGCGCTCGAGATCGCCGAGGCGTGCGACTTCCGCCCGGCGCGGGCGCGGCTGCTGATCGACCTCGGCGAGCGGCTGGCCGGCGTCGACCCCGCCCGCGCGGCCGACGTCCGCGACGAGGGCATTGCGCTCCTGCGCCGGATGGGCCTCGAGGCCGAGGCGGACGCGGCCGCGCGCACGGGCGCAGACGCGCTGGGCGCGGCGGTCAGCGGGTGACGATCACGCGGCGGAGCGACGCGTAGCGGCGCATGACGACGTCCATGTCGTCGCGCGCGAAGCCCGCCTCCTCCATCGCGCCGCGGAGCTGGCGCAGCATCTCGTCGAAATCGCCGCCGGTGACGCCGAGATGGGCGTGCATCTCCCGCAGCTCGTCCTCGCTGTAGCTGGCGGGGCCGCCCATGACGGCGGACAGGTACTTGGCCTGGTGCTCGATCAGCCGGCGCATGTCGCAGTCGCGGAAATACGGGCTCAGCCGCTCCGCCGCCAGCACCCGATCGTAGAAGCGCAGGACGAGGCCGGCCACCGCCTCCGGCCCCCCAAACCGCTGGAACATGCTCCGCTGCACGGACGTCTTCCCCAATCCGCCTGCGCTTCCCCGGCCGCGCTTGCGCCCGAGGATAGCGGCGGGGCGTGTGGCACGCCAGCCCGGCGGGCCGCGCCCGGCTCAGCGCCAGCCGAAGTGCTCGCGCCCGCGACGGACCGCGGCGCCGATGTCGTCGGGCCGGATGCCGATATCGCTCAGGATCGCGTCGGGCGCGCGCCCCAGGCACCGTTCGGCCTCGCGCATCGCCGCCTCGTGCTCGCGCCGCCGCCACGCCGCCGCGACGGCGGCGGCGATCCTGCGGATCGCGCCGTCGGAGCCTTTGGCCGCGGCGGCCATCAGACCGCCTCGCGCCGCGGGTGGACCCAGGCCGGCAGATAGGAGCGGGCATCGAGCCGCATCGGCTGGGCGAACGGCACGCCGGCTTCCTTCAGCAGGGTCTGGAGCCGGCCTGCGTCGGCCGCGTCCAAGGTCTCGGTGCAGCCGCCGACGAGGGTGCCGCCGACGAAGACCTGCGGGATCGTCGGGGAACCGATCCGCTCGCGCAGCGCCGCGCGGATCGCACCGCCGAGGTCGTCCTTCTGGTAGGCGACCGAGTCGAGGTCGACCGAGCGGTAGGCGATGCCGAGATCGGCGAAGAGCCGCCGGATCGACCAGCAGAACTCGCACCACTCGAGCGCGAACATGACGACGGGCGCCTGCGGGTCGGAGACGATCCGCTCGACGAGATCGCTCGCGGCGGCGGTCGCGGGGGCCGGCGCCGCGGCCGGGGCGGGGGCGGGCGTTGGCGCCGGTGCGCCCATGCGCGCGCTCGGCGTCGAGGCGGCGATCTCCTCCTCCTCGGCGTCCATCTCCTCGGCGATGTCGGCGAAGAGCGGCGTCGAGAGGTAGCGCTCGCCGGTGTCGGGGATCATGCAGAGAATCCGCGAGCCGGCCGGCGCGTCGCGGGCCACCTCGAGCGCCGCCGCCAGCGTCGCACCGCCCGAGATGCCGCAGAAGATGCCTTCGCGCCGCGCGAGGTCGCGCGCGAGCCGCAGCGCCTCGGCGCCAGGCACGGGAACGATGCGGTCGACCGAGCCGGCGTCGAGCGCGTCGCTCGCGAGCTTCGGGATGAAGTCGGGCGCCCAGCCCTGCATCAGGTGGGGGCGGAAGCGCGGATGGCTGCCGTCGGGCGAGCCGTCGGGGCGGTAGGCCTGCGCGATGCCGCTCGTGAGCAGCGCCGAGTTGTCGGGCTCGGCCGCGACGATGGTCGTCCCGGGGCTCTCGCGCCGCAGCACCCGCGCGACGCCCTTGAGCGTGCCGGCGGTGCCGAAGCCCGTGACCCAGTAGTCGAGCCCGGTGTCGGCAAAGTCGTCGAGGAGCTCGCGGGCGGTCGTGCGGCTGTGCACCTCGGCGTTCGCCTCGCTCTCGAACTGCCGGCACCAGAACCAGCCGTGCCGCTCGGCGAGCTCGCGCGCCTTGGCGAGCATGCCGGTGCCTTTCCCGGCCGCCGGCGTCAGGATCACCTTCGCGCCGAGGAAGCGCATCAGGCGCCGGCGCTCGACGGAAAAATTCTCGGCCATGACGATGACGAGCGGGTAGCCCCTGGCCGCGCAGACCATGGCGAGCCCGATGCCGGTGTTGCCGCTGGTCGCTTCGACGACCGTCTGGCCGGGCTTCAGCGCGCCGTCCCGCTCCGCCGCCTCGATCACGCCGAGCGCGAGGCGGTCCTTGACCGAGCCGAGCGGGTTGAACGCCTCTAGCTTCGCGTAGAGCTCGACGTGGGCGGGCGCGAGCGCGTTGATGCGGACGACCGGCGTGTCGCCGATGGTCTCGAGGATCGAGTTGCGGATGCCGCGGGCCATGACATGTATCCTTTTTCGTCGGGTTTGCTGGTCGCTCAGAGGTAGAGAAGCAGGTCGCGGGCGCCGCCGAAGGCCGGGCGCCGCAGCAGGCCGGCGTGGGCGCCGGGCTCCCGTACGGCGACGTCGGGGAGGGCGGCGCCGTCCGGGCGCACCGTGCCGCGGCGGTTGCGGCCCCGGCCGGCCGGCGCACCCGTTTCGGGCCGCCCGCTGGCCGGGGCCGTCCTCACCGGACGACCGGTGTGGAGCGGGCCGCTCATCCCGTGCGGTCCGCACGGTACGGGCCCTGCCCGAACCGGGTGATCGCGCCGATCTCGGAGCGGTGGATGCCCACGTCCTTCAGGATGTAGTCGGGCATGCCCTTCAGGTGCCGCTGGTCGCGCCGGATCCGCATCTCGCGCCGGACGCGGCTGACGGAGGCACGGAAGGCCCCGATCAAGGCGTCGGCCGGGTTCATGGTCCGTCGTATCAGGACGGGCCGGGCCAGGGTTCTGCTCATCGTCTTCTCCATCGGTTTGCACGCCGCCGCTGCGGCGATGGCAGCACCGTGACCGAGACCCGTGGAAGACAGCGGCGTAGCGTCCGTGGAATCGGTCGCCGCAAGCGTGGGTTTGCCGTGTGAGCGCAGAGCGAAAGCGGACGGAGCGCCGGGTCGCCGGTCCTTCGTCTTTCCGCCGGGAACGGCCGGACGGGAGCGCGAGGGGCGTGTCCCCGCCGGTGGTCCAGGTCTACGGGAGCGCCGCCGCCCGTACGCGCGCTTGCGGCGGGTGTGAACCGCGCCGTGTGTGGATGCCCCCTTCGATGCGAGCAGTTTTCGGCGGCTGAGGACATGTGGTCAGGTGCCGCGCTCGGCCCGACAGCGCTGCCTCGCGCACCGGATGCGAAATCTCGCGGCCAAGGTGCCCGAGGACATCGGAGGTGAAGGCCCGCATCCAGGCGGCCTACCAGGCCCCGAGCCGGGCCATCGCCCGAGACCTCGCCCGGGGCGTCGTCGAGGACTTCGAGAACGAGCTGCCCTCCGCCGTCGCCTGCTTCATGGACGACTTCGAAGCCTGTATCGAGCACCTCAGGATGCCCGTCACCCACCGCCGCGCGATCCGGACCACGAATCTCCTGGAGCGCCTGTTCGTCGAGGAGCGCCGCCGGCTCAAGATCATCCCCAACGCCTTCGGCGAACGCCCTGTGCTCAGGCTCATGTTCGGCGCCATGAGCCACCTGCCGCGGACCCCATCATCGCCAGTCCTCCCGTCCACCTGAGAGGATTGAATCAGGACGGCGCAGCTACTTCAACGCCGCGTTTTTCCCGGAGCAGACGGTCGGGATGAGCGCCGTCAGGCCATCTCGCCGATCCCGGCCCCTCCCACAGTTGGCATCACTTCAACTCAGATCAGGTCACAACGGGGCCGACCTGGTCGCGCAGGTGGCGGACCAGGAATACCTC
>DATKCY010000319.1:0-10006 GCA_035512995.1 Thermohalobaculum sp. | reverse complement strand
GGGGCTCGACATCGCCCTCCACGACCTGTTCGCGCGCCGCGCGGGCGTGCCGCTCGCCCGCCTCCTCGACCCCTCGGCGGCCGAGACGGTCGCCGCCTATGCCAGCGGCATCCATGTCGCGGCGGCGCCCCGGGCGATCGGCGAGGCGCGCGCGGCCGGGCACCGGGCGTTCAAGGTCAAGGTCGGCTTCGGCCGCGACGAGGACGTGGCGATGCTCGGCCGGGCCGCGGACGCCTGCCGGGACGGCGAGCCGCTCCTCGCCGACGCCAACCAGGCGTGGGACGCGGACGAGGCGCTCGCCTTCCTCGCGAGGGTGGCGGAGATCGGGCTCGGCTGGCTCGAGGAGCCGATCGCAGCCGACGCGCCTGAGGCGTGCTGGGCGCGGCTGACCCGGGCCTCAACCGTGCCGCTCGCGGGCGGGGAGAACATCGCCGGCCTCCCGGCCTTCGAGGCCGCGATCGCGGCGGGCAGCCTCTCGGTCCTGCAGCCGGACGTCGCGAAGTGGGGCGGCGTGACCGGCGGCGGCGCGGTCGCGCGGCGCGCGATCGAGGCGGGGCGGCGCTACTGCCCGCACTTCCTCGGCGGCGGCATCGGGCTTGCGGCCTCGGCGCACCTGCTCGCGGCCGCGGGCGGCGACGGCCTGCTCGAGATGGACGTAAACCCGAACCCGCTCCGCGACTCCTTCGCCGTCGTCCGCGCGCGCGTCGCCGACGGCCGCTTCCGCCTCGCCGACACTCCCGGGCTCGGCGTGGAGGAGCTTCCCGAGGAGATCGGGCGCTTCCGGACGATGTCGCTTTCCCGGCACCTGTGATGACTGTTCGCGCCGGACCGGGCGATGCGATCGCACCCTGCCGGCCCCGGCGGGCCGGCGGCCTCAGATCACCTCGTCGGTGCGGTCGTCGGTCTCGCCGTAGCGCTTCAGCACGGCCGGCCGGGTGCCCTCGTAGACCTTGGCGAGGCCGCCTGCGATCTTCGCGTTCTCGCGCTCGAACAGGCAGTTCCCCTCCATGTCCGAGGCCACGATGAACGGCCCCATGTTCTCGGCGTCGATCACCCACATCGCCTGCGCGAGGCCCAGCTCCTTGCGCCAGTGCAGCGCCTTCACCTCCCTGATCCCGCGCCCGAGCAGCGCCCCGGTGCCGTAGCCGACGGTGGTCAGGTAGATCGCGCCCGCGGGCACGAACTTCTCGCGATAGTCCTTCGGGGTCATGCCGCCCTTGCCGATGATGATCCTCGCGCCCGAGATGCGGAACCACTCCTCGATCCACTTGGTGAAGCGGAAGGACGCCGTCGCCGTGACCGCGCCCATCCGGATCGAGCCGTCCTCGTCCTGCGCCGCCGCGGGCGCGCAGTGGAAGTTCGCCGCGCTTTCCCGCGGCAGGTCCATCGGCAGGGGCTCGCCCTCCTCGATGGCGCGCTTGTAGACGCCTTCGCGGCCCGTGTAGATCAGGCCGTCGAGGTGGACGATGTCGCCGAGCCTGAGCTTCTCCAGATCCTCGCGCGAGGGCGTCGTGCTCAGGCGGTGCGTGCGAAGCTTTTCTCCGGCTCCCATTCCACCGTCTCCCGTCGCTGATAGGGGGTGAACCACTCCGGGTCCGTGCGATGCTCGACCCGGCCGTCGCCATGGATGCGCGCGACCGCGCGGCGCGACGACAGGCAGAAGGCGTGCACGCTCATCTGCATGCCGCCGGTGTGGCAGTAGCCGACCTCGATGTGGCAGTCGACGACCATGGATTTCCCCACGAACCCCATCGCGCCCATGCCGATCGAGTTGCCGAGCTCCTTGAACTCCTCCTCGAGCTTGGCGATCTTCGGGTCGGGGTTGCGGTCGCCGACCGTGCGCAGGCAGGCCGCGCGCTTGCCGAGCACCATGCAGGTGTCCTTCGAGCCGCCGAGCCCGATGCCGATGATCGCCGGCTGGCACGAGAGGCCGCGCTTGCCGAACGCGACCAGGCTGTCGAGGTAGAACCGCTTGATGCCCTCGATGCCATCCGAGGGGAACAGCATCCGGTAGTCGGTGCCGAAGAGGCCGCCCTTGTGGACGGTCGTCAGGTCGATCCAGTCGCCGTCGGGCTCGAACGCGTACTCGATCTCGGGCGCGTTGATGCCGACATTGTTGTCGTGGTCGGTGCGCCAGAGCGGGTGCACGCGGTTGGGCCTCAGCGGCACGCCGTTGGTCGCGTTCGCGGTCGCGCGCCGAAGCGCGGCCTCGAGCGCGACCGGCCCGCCCTCGACCTGCGCCTCGTTGCCCATCTTCACGTACCAGCGCGGGCAGCCGGTGTCGCCGCACATGGCGCGCCGGTCCTCCTTGGCCGCCTTGTAGTTCTCGAGCATCGCCTGCAGGACGAACGACGAGAGGTCGCCGTCCTCGACGGCGGCGGTCTTCTGCAGGCCCTCCAGATAGTCGTCGGGGATCTCGATGGCCGCCTTGTCCATCAGCGTCTCGGCGGTCGACTGGATGGTCTCGATCGCGATCATACCGCTGCCTCCGTGTCCTCTTTCAGGATGGTCTCGCCCGGGCGCACGATGGTGAACGCGACCGGCTCGCGCGTGACGTCGAGCCGTCCGGCCGCCTGCCGGGCGACGGTGAAATACGAGGCGTCGAGGTCGCCTGTCTCGGGGAAGTCCTCGCGGTAGTGCGCCCCACGCGAGTTCTCGCGGCTGAGCGCCGCGCGGGCGATGACCTCGGACGTCTCGACCAGGCTCTGCAGGTTCAACCAGTCGTGCCAGGTCAGGTTGTAGGCGGTGCTGGCGCCGGCGATGCCGGTGTCGGAGAGCTCGGTGCGAATCGCGGCGATGCGGTCGAGCCCGCGGCCGATCCCGTCGGCATCGCGCTTCACGCCCACATCATCCCACATCGCATCCATCAGCGCGCTCCTCAGCGCGTGCACGTCGCCGGCCGGCCGGTCGAGCGGGGCGCGGGCGCGGGCGACCTCCGCCTCGAGCACCGCCGGGTCGGGGTCGCGGAGCGCGCCGCGTGCCTCAGCCGCCATCACGTCGCCGGCGATGCCGCCATAGACGGTCGAGTTCGCGACGCCGTTGCCGCCGAGGCGGTTCGAGCCGTGCGCGCCGCCCGCGTCCTCGCCCGCGACGTAGAGCCCGGGCATGTCCGTGCGCGTGTCCGGGTCGACGACGACACCGCCCATGAAATAGTGCGCGGTCGGGACGACTTCCACGCGGCCGCCGGCCAGGTCGAACCCGCAGTCGGCACAGCGCCTGACCATGCCCTTGAACTTCTCCGCGACGTGGTCGGGGCCCAGATGGCTCATCGAGATGTAGACGCCGCCGTTCGGCGAGGCCTCGCCGCGGCGGATCTCGTCGTAGATCGCGCGGCTGACGACGTCGCGGGTCGCGCGCTCGCCCTTCGCGTCATAGTCGAACATGAAGCGTCGGCCGGCGCCGTTCAGCAGGTGCCCGCCGGCGCCGCGCAGGCCCTCCTCGAGCACGGTGCCGGTCATGCGCGTGCCCACGCCGGCCAGCAGGCCCGTCGGGTGGAACTGCACCATCTCCATGTCGCGCAAGGCGAGCCCCACGCGGAGCGCCATGGCGAGCCCGTCCATCGACTTGTCGCCCGAGGGCGTGTGGTAGCGGTACATCGTCGGCCCGCCGCCCGTCGCCATCAGCACCGCCTTCGCGCGCACCAGCCGGAACGCGCCGGTGCGGATGTCGATGAAGAGGACGCCCGCGAGGCCCGAGCCGTCGGCGGCGGGGATGAGCCCGATCGCCCGGTGCTCCTCCAGTCGCTCCACGGGGCGGGACAGCACCTGCTCCATCAGCCGGCTGATGATCTCGATGCCGGTGAGATCGCCCTTGTGCACCGTGCGGTCGAAGGTCTGCCCGGCGAAGGCCTTCTGGTGCAGCGAGCCGTCGGGGTTGCGGTCGAAGAAGCAGCCGATCTCGTTCTCGAGCTCGCGCACGCGCGTGACCGCGGTCTCGCAGAGCCGCCACGCCATGTCCTGGTGTGGCAGCCACTTGCCGCCCTCGATCGTGTCCATGAAGTGCCGCTCGACCGAGTCGCCCTGGCCGAGCGCGACGTTGTAGCCGCCCTGCACCATGCGCGTGCAGCCGCATTTGCCCAGCAGCCCCTTGACCGCGACCGTGACCTTCGCGTCCGGCGCCGCCTTCTGCGCGTGCAGCGCGGCGAAGAGGCCCGCTCCGCCCGAGCCGATGATCAGGATATCGGTGTCGTGGCGCTCGACCATCAGACCGCGCTGAGCAGGAAGGTGCCGGAGACGAAGACGGCGAGCGCCGCCGCCGTGGCGGCCAGCGTCTTCTGCCAGCTCGACAACGGCAGGAACTCGAGCGCCAGCAGGCGGAGGCCGCCGAAAAAATGCACGGCGAGCAGGAAGACGAGGCCGCCCTCGGCGATCTTCACCACGACCAGGTCGGTCCAGTGCAGGAAGCCGTCGAGCGCCTCCTCGCCCGTGAGCGCCATGGAGAGCGCCCAGAAATGCACGGGCAGGAAGAGGGCCAGAGCCAACCCCGAGACGCGGTGCACGATGAACGCGAACCAGAGCGGGTGCGCGCGGTGCGGCCGGATCATGGCACCGTCACCGCGTAGACCGCCCGCAGCCCCATCCAGAGGAGGCCGAGGAAGACGGCGACCGTGCCCCAGCGGAGCGCCGCGCCCTTCAGCCCCAGCGTCTCGTGCGCGATGACGCGGAGCCCGATCGAGGCGTGGACCGAGACCGCCAGCACGAACAGGCCGTAGAACGCGGCCCAGCCGACGCTACCCCGCGTGCGGCCGAGGATCTCCGCGGCCGAGAGCCCGCCCTGCACCGCGTAGATCATCACCGCGATGTGGCCGATCACCAGCGGCACCATGACGAGCGCCGAGAGCCGCTGGGCCATGTAGAGCCGGAGGTCGAGCATCGACTACTTCCTCCACCAGTCGAGAGAGCGCACGGTCCGGCGCTTCAGCCCGGCGATCGCGTGCATCGGGTCGAGGCCCGCGGGACAGTGCGCCGTGCAGCTGCCCATCGAGTGGCAGGTGTGGCAGCCGCCGCTCCTCGAGACCGCCTCGAGCCGCACCGCGTCGCCGCCGTCGCGCGCGTCGTTGACCAGCGTCCAGGCGCGGTTGAGCGCCGCCGGGCCCAGATAGTCCTCGTTGCCCGAGACCGCGTCGCAGGCGGCGTAGCAGATCGCGCAGTTGATGCACTCGATCCCGGCATCGGCCTCGACCCGCGCGGGGTCCTGCGGCGGGATCGGGGCGAGCTCGTCCTCGCGGGTGGCGGTCGGGCGGAACACGCCCTCGGCCGCGACCCACTTCTCGAAGAACGGGTCCATGTCGACCACCAGGTCGCGGATGACGGGCAGGTTGCGGAGCGGCGCGATCTCGAGCCGGCCGTCCGCCAGCACCTTCCGGACGTGGGTGCGGCAGGTCCAGCGCGGCACGCCGTTGACCGTCATGGCGCAGGAGCCGCACATGCCGACGCGGCAGGCGAAGCGGTAGGCGAGCGTCGGATCGGCATTGCCCTGGATCCAGGTCACGACGTCGAGGATGGTCTGGTGCTCGCCCTCGGGCACCTCGAAGGTCTCGAAGCGGCCGGTCGCGCCCTCCGACCGCCAGACGGAAACTCGCATCGTGCTCTCGGCGCTGGCCACCCGTTCCTCTCCCGCTGCCGGGTTCCCGTCTAGCCGTAATCTCCCCTTACCAAAAGGCCTAATCGGTAACGCCGTCCGTAAGCCGCGGCAACGAAAGGTCAGCCGGCCTCCATCCACGCGCGGGTCTGCGGCAGCGCGTTCCGGTCCTTCAGCAGCAGGAGCTGGAAGACCATGTTGCCGCCGACGCGGAAGCCCGCCTCCGCCGAGGCCAGGTAGTACTCCCACATCCGGCAGAAGCGCTCGTCGTGCAGCGCGCGGGCCTTGTCGCGGTTCGCGAGGAACCGCTGGCGCCAGTGCTTGAGCGTCTCGGCGTAGTGCAGCCGCCAGATCTCGATGTCGGCGATCAGCAGCCCGCTCCGCTCGACCGCCGCCATCGCCTCGCTGAGCGCCGGAATGTAGTGGCCGGGAAAGATGTACTTCTCGAACCACGGGTTCGTCGGCCGGGGTTTGTTGTAGCGGCTGATCGAGTGGATCAGCGCGACGCCGTCATCCGCGAGAAGCTCGGCGACCCGGGCGAAGTAGGCGTCGAGCGCGCGCTTTCCCACATGCTCGAGCATGCCCACCGAGACGATGCGGTCGAACGGCCCCTCGACCTCACGATAGTCGACGAGCTCGAAGCGGGCCCGGTCCCCCATCCCCTCGTCGGCGGCGCGGCGCCGCGCGACGCCAAGCTGCTCCTCCGACAGCGTGACGCCGGTGACCTGCAGGCCCTTCTCGCGCGCGAGGTGGAGCCCGAGTCCACCCCAGCCAGAGCCGATGTCGAGCGCGGTCTGCCCCTGCCGCGGCGCGAGCTTCTGCGCGATCCGCGCCATCTTGGCCCGCTGCGCCTCGTCGAGCGTCATGTCCGCGCGCTCGAAATAGGCGCACGAATACTGCCGCTCGGCGTCGAGGAAGAGGTCGTAGAGCCGGCTGTCGAGGTCGTAGTGGTGCGCGACGTTGGCCCGCGCGCGGCGGGCGTCGACCAGCCGCTGCGGCCGCGTCAGGGCGGCGGCGCGCGCCAGCGCCTTCATCGGCCCGGGCAGCCGCCCCTGGGTGCGGTTGCCGACCATGAGGTGCAGGAGGTCGTAGAGATCGCCCTCGGCGAGCTCGAGCGTGCCATCCATGTAGCACTCGCCGAGCTTGAGGGCCGGATGCGTCACCATCCCCCGCTCGGCCGCGCGGTCATGGAAGACGATGGACACCGCCGGCCCGCTGCCGTCGCCGTAGCTCTCCGACCGCCCGTTCGCGTAGCGCACGTGGAGCGTTCCCGCCCCGACGAACGCCTTGAAGGCCCGGTGCAGCAACGGCGTCGCCCACGACCGCTCACGCGCGACCGCCCCGGGCGTTCCTGTCCGATCTCCGTCCGCCATGGCGCTAGGTTCGGGGAGCGGCGCGCGCCGGTCAAGAGCGCGCCCGCGTCAACCGGCGGGGCTGCCGCCGAAGATTGCAAGGGAAACACCCCTGCGGAGGCGCAGGGGCGCGGAGGTTCAGCCTTCGAGCACGAAGGTCACTTCCATGTTGACCCTGTACTCCTTCACCTGGTCGTTCTCGAGCATCACGTTCTGTTCCTTGATCCAGGCGCTCTTCACGTTCCTCAGCGTCTTCGTCGCGCGGCTCAGGCCCTGCTGGATCGCGTCCTCGAAGCTCTTGCTCGACGTCGAGGAAATCTCGGTCACGCGTGCGACGGACATGGTTGCCTCTCCTTTGTTTTTTCGGATTGCTACGGGACCTGAACGGCCGGCGGCGGGGCCACGTTCCCCGCCGTGGCCATGATCGATGGCAGTGGTTGCACCTGAAAACTGCGCGGGCGCCTCAGCGGGTCGACCGGCTCGGGGTCCATACTCGGCGAAGGCGCGCCCTACCGCCGCCATCTCCTCCTCGCCCAGCAGCACTGGGCCGCCGATCGCGAGGCTGAGGACATACTGCCGCGCCAGCGCCTCGAGCTCGACCGCCAGGCGCATGGCGTGGTCGAGATCGCGGCCGAGCGCGATCATGCCGTGGTTCGCGAGCAGGCAGGCCTCGCGCCCGGCGAGCGCCGCCAGCGCCGCGCGCGACAGCGCCGCGCTGCCGAAGGTGGCGTAGTCGGCGCAGCGCACCGGGCCGCCGAACGCGGCCACCATGTAGTGCGCGGCCGGGATGCCGCGGCGCGTCATCGCGAGCGCCGTCGCATGCGGCGAGTGCGTGTGGACGACCGCGCCGGCCTCGGGCCGCGCCGCCAGAATGTCGCGGTGGAAGCGCCATTCCGTCGACGGCCGGCACGGCCCCTGCCATGCGCCCGCCGGGCCGTCGAGCGGCATCCGGGCCAGCATCTCCGGCTCCATGCGCTCATAGGGCACGCCCGAGGGCGTGATCAGCATCGCGTCCCGCCAGCGCGCCGAGATGTTGCCCGACGTGCCCTGGTTCAGGCCGCTCGCGTTCATCCAGCGGCACTGCCGGACGACCGCCTGCCGGAGCGCGCGCTCCTCTCCGGTCATGTCCCGCTCCCGCTCTCCGCGCGCCGGGCGATGCCGGCTAGCTGCCGTTCATGTTGCTTGGCGGCGGCTGCTCCGCCTCCTTGAGCGGCTGGTGGGTGAAGCCGCGCAGGCTGCCGATCTCCTTGCGGTCGCGGCTGATCTCGACCGGGCTCGTCACATAGGCGCAGGCGAGCTCGGCGAGGGAGCGGAGCGCGTGCATGTGGATGCGCTCGTAGCCGTGGCTCGCATCGACGCCGAAGCAGATCAGCGCCGGGCGCACGTCGGCGCCGCCCTCGATCGCTGCCGCCGCGTCCGAGCGGTAATGTCGGAACACGTCCTTCTGGAAGCGGATGTCGTGCTCGCGGCAGAGACGCGCGAGCTTGCGCGTCAGGTGCCAGTCGAACGGCCCCGTCATGTCGGCCATCGAGATCGTGACGCCGAACTCGTTCGAGTTCTGCCCGCGCGCCGTCGTGCCGTTGTCGATGGCGACGAGCGAGGCGACCTCGGGCGTCAGCACCGACGAGGCGCCGTGGCCGACCTCCTCGGCGATCGTGAACAGCCAGAGCACGTCGACCGGCAGCGTCGCCTCGGGCGTCTCGGCCATCGCCTTCATCGCCGCCAGCATGACCGCGACGCCTGCCTTGTCGTCGAGGTGGCGCGAGACGATGTAGCCGTTGTCCAGGAACTCGGGCTGCGGGTCGATGGCGACGATGTCGCCGATCTCGATGCCGAGCCTCATCGCGTCGGTGACGTTGCGGCAGAGCGCGTCGACGCGGAGCCGCACCTGGTCCCAGGCGACGGGCTGGGTGTCGATCTCGGCGCCGAAGGTGTGGCCCGACGCCTTCAGCGGCAGGATGGTGCCGCGGTAGCCGCCCTTGTCGGTGAAGACGGTCGCGCGCGCGCCCTCGGCGAAGCGCGAGGACCAGTGGCCGATCGGCACGAGCTCGAGCCGCCCGTCCGGGCCGATCCACTTCACCTGCGCGCCGAGGGTGTCGACATGGGACACGATCGCCCGCGCGCCCTCGCGGCGCGAGCCGGGCATCCGGGCGCGGATGGCGCCGCGGCGCGTCACCTCGTACTCGTAGCCGAGATCGCCGATCGCGCGCGCGACGAGGCGGGTGGCCTCGTCGGTGTACCCGGTCGGGCTCGGCGTCAGCAGCAGCTTCCGCAGGGTGGTCTTCAGATAGTCGAGATCGATCTTCGGCAATGTCATGCAGGACCTTCGCGGGATGAGCGGCGCCCGGCGGCGCGCACGGCCTGGGGCACCGATAGCGGAAACAGCAGGTCGATGAAACGCTCGGCCGTCGGCTGCGGCTCGTGGTTGGCGAGGCCCGGCCGCTCGTTCGCCTCGATGAAGCGGTAGTCGGCGGCGCTGACGCTCGGCACGAGCAGGTCGATCCCCGTCACCGGGATCTCGATCGCCCGCGCGGCCCTGACCGCGGCGTCGAGGAGGGCGGGGTGGGTCTCGGCCGTCACGTCGTGGATCGTGCCGCCGGTGTGCAGGTTCGCGGTCTTGCGCACGACGATCTCGGTGCCCGCCTCGGGGACGGTCTCGTAGCCGACCCCGGCGGAGGCGAGCGCCCGCTCGGTCTCGGCGTCGAGCGGGATGCGCGATTCACCCGCCGTCGCGGCGGCGCGGCGCCGGCTCTGCGCCTCGATCAGCTCGGCGACCGTCGAGCGGCCGTCGCCGACCACGGCGGCCGGGCGTCGGACGGCCGCGGCGACGACGCGGTAGTCGATCACGATCAGGCGCAGGTCCGAGCCCGAGACCTCCTCCTCGACCAGCACCCGGTCGGAGAGGCGCGCGGCCTCGGCCCTCGCGGCCTCGATCTCCTCCATCGTCGTCAGCCCGACGGCGATGCCGCGCCCCTGCTCGCCGCGCGCGGGCTTCACGACCAGGCTGCCATGGCGCTCGAGCAGCGCTTCGATGCCGTCGCGGTCGGCGGCGTCGGCCTGCTCGGGGACATGCA